>NZ_JAGMXV010000400.1 GCF_018006725.1 Rhizorhabdus sp. | reverse complement strand
CGTCGATATTCTCGCGGACGGAAAGCGTCGGGTAGAGATTGCGACCAAGCCCCTGGGGCATATAGGCGACGCGGGAAAGGAACTCCTCCCGCTTGCGACGCTCGGTGCGATCGAAGCCGAGAACCGAAAGACGTCCCGTTTGCAGCTTTTTCACGCCGGATATGAGGCCGAGCAGCGTCGACTTGCCTACGCCATCGGGCCCGACCAGCGCGGTGGTCTTCCCCTTGGGCAGGGAGAGCGAAACCTCGTTCAGGGCGATGATACCGCCATATCGATGCGAAAGGCTTTCGATCCGTATCGCCTCTTCGGGGAGGATCTGAGCGGGCGGGATCATTTGTCGATCTTGGTGAGGTCGGGCCAGGGCTGGCGCGTATCGGTGCGCACGAACCCGTCCGCCGTCATGCCGGCTTTCAGCCTTCCGTCCAGGCCACGGGCGAGATCAGGCGCGATCTGCAGCTTCACCCGGTAGGACAGGTTCTCGCGTTCGCTGGCCGTCTCGACGAATTTTGGCGTGAACTGCGCATCGGGCGCCACGAAGCTGACGCGCGCGGGAATGGCGTCGCCAAAACCCTGCGGAAGAATGCGTGCCTCGTCGCCGATCCTGATCTTGCCGGCGACCGAAGCGGGCAGGAAGATGGTGAGCCAGGCATCCTCGGCATTGACCAGCGACACGATCTTGCCGCCCGGTGGCAACATGGTTCCAGGCTCGACGATCCGATATTCGACGCGCCCGGGCGTCGGTGCGATGATCCGCAGGTCGGCAAGGCCGGCTCTGGTTTGCGCGATCAGGGCGTCGGCCTGGGCAATGGCCGAGCGTGCCTCGCCGACACCGCCGCCCGCCGCCTGGGCGCCACCTTGCGCAGCAACCAAGGCCAGGCGACGCTGCTCCAGCTCGACGTTCGAGACCATGTCACGCTCCCGCAGCTTGCCGGTCTCGACCCAGTCGATGCGGGCGAGCTGAGCCTGACTGTCCCGCGCGGCGAGCTCCCCTTGCGCGCGCATGAGGGCGGATACTGCCTGTTCGCGCTTGGCAAGCGCTCCGGCGAGTTGGGTTTTGAGGTCTACATCATCCTGCCGGGCGATGACCTGACCCGCCCCGACGAGATCACCTTCATGGACGTCAAGCGACATCAGGCGGCCAGGATATTTGGCGGCAATATCGGTGCGCGTCATCTCGAGACGGCCGTTGCCGCGCACGATGGTATCGGGGAGCTTGTCGGTGCGTCCAAACATCCACCACAGCCCGAAAGCCAGGGCGATGAGGACGACGGCCAGAATGGGAATGACGATAGGGCCCCGCAGCTTCACGCTATACCTCCTTGAGCGTTCATCGCACGAGCGCCACGCCGATCCGCAGGCGCGTCACGTGCTTGTTATAGTCGAGCAGATTTTCGCCATAGCCGGTGAAGCCCTGGCCGAAGAGATAGAAGTCCGGGCCTCCGCCCAGGATACGCCGGAACGGGTAGGAGAGCTCGGCGGTCAGAGCTCCCTTGCCGCTACCCAGGTTGAGACGGGTAGAAGCCGAGACGCGCAGCCCATCATCCTCGCTGGCCTCAATGAAAAGCCCGCTATTGCCGCGATATCGGCGAATGTCAGGATTGTCCGAAAGGTTTCCGAGATAGAGCCACAGCCGCGGCGCGATCGTCAGCCTTCGGTCCTCGCCGAGCGAGAAGCCGGCCATCGGGGCCAGATAGAGCATGTTGAGGCTGCGCGAGGCTGCGCCATCGCGTCCATTGGACTCATGGCGAAGGCCGATCTGGCCGCTGATCGTTGCCTTATCTGACACGGGCAGGGCAGGCGAGAGATAGAAGAGCTCGGGTTGATAATCGATATTGCGGAAGGGCGAGGATTTCGCCGCCACGTCCCAGAACATGCGCTGGGTATAGGCGAAATAGAGGCCGTCGATCAGCGAGGGAAAGCGGTCCATCCGCGCTCGATTTCCGAACAGCTGATATTTGAAACTGATCTGGATGCGTGCGTCGGTGTTGGTGCCGGGGCCATAGACCGCATAGATCGGTTCGTAGACCGAGAGATTGGGGATGAAAGCATTGCCCCGGGTTCGGTCTGTCGGCGATGGTGTGACGGAGTCTGGCGATATCTGCGGAGAGGTCGGAGGCGTGAGCGAGGGCGCGGCAGTCAGGGCGACCGGGGCAGAGCGGTCGGCCTCAGGATCGACGCCGATCGTCAGGAGGATTTGCTGCGTTGACCAGGAGGGAATGGACAAGGCCGCGCCGTCCATGACGTCCTGAAAGTCGATCCGGTAGCGCGCCGCCGCAAAGCCATTGGCCCGGATCGTCAGAACCGCAGCCTGTTTTTCGCCTCGTTGCAGCCAGACCTTTCGATACGTGCCGTTGCTGACCAGATCGGCCGCAACCTCGTCGGGAAGGCGAACCTCCTGCGCGGCCGCCCCGGCATTGAGAACGCGCACATCGACAAGGATATGTCCGCTCTGATCGCGGTTGCCTGCGCGCTGGACGACATACTCCAGAGCAGCTTGCGCGTGCGCCTGCGACGCCAGTACGGCGCTGGCTGCGAGGGCAAGAGGGGCAGCCCGAACGATCACGCGAAAAGATGCTGCCCGTTATCGACCGGAATGATCGTGCCGGTGATCCGCTTCGCGGCATCGCTGACGAGGAAGGCGGCCAGCGCGCCGACGTCGCTTACGTCAACCAATTTTCCTGCGGGAACCTGCGCGGCAGCCCGATCGAGCAACTCGTCGAACCGGTCGATTCCGCTTGCGGCGCGGGTGGCAATCGGCCCTGGTGAAATAGCGTGTGCCCGAATGGCTTTGGCGCCCAGTTCCGCGGCGACATAGCGCGTTGCGCTTTCCAGGGCCGCCTTGACGGGACCCATCAGGTTATAGTGTTCGACCACCCGCTCCGAACCATAGAAGGTCACGCAAAGCAGGCATCCGCCCGTTGCCATCAGCGGTTCGGCGAGCTTCGCCATGCGAAGGAAACTGTGGCAGGACACGTCCATCGCCGTCGAGAAGCCTTGCGCACTGCTGTCGACCACCCGACCGTGGAGATCCTCCTTCGGCGCGAAGGCGATCGAGTGCAGCAGGAAATCGAGGCCACCCCAGCGTTCTTGCACCTGGCCGAAAAGCGCCTCGAGTTCGCCGGGGATGCGTACATCGCACGGCGCAGTCCATTCGACGCCGAGCTGGTCGACGACAGGCTGGACCCAGTCCTTTGCCTTTTCGTTGAGATAGGTGGCGGCAAGCCGGGCGCCGCACCGGGCAAATGCCTCCGCGCATCCTGTCGCGATGCTATGTTCGTATGCGATCCC
>NZ_JAGMXV010000146.1 GCF_018006725.1 Rhizorhabdus sp. | reverse complement strand
CCATAGCGCAGCATCGCGTCCTTATAGGCGATGCGCGGGAACGGCGCCGGCGTGAAGGCACGCCCATTGGCGAATTCCTCGAACACGCCGTGCAGCACCGGCTCGATTGCCGCGAACACGTCTTCCTGGGTGACGAAGCTCATCTCGAAGTCGAGCTGGTAGAACTCGCCCGGCGAACGGTCGGCGCGGGCGTCCTCGTCGCGGAAGCAGGGTGCGATCTGGAAATAGCGGTCGAAACCGGCGACCATCAGCAGCTGCTTGAACATCTGCGGCGCCTGCGGGAGCGCGTAGAATTTCCCCGGATGGATGCGGCTGGGCACCAGGAAGTCGCGCGCGCCTTCGGGCGACGAGGCCGTCAGGATCGGCGTCTGATATTCGGTGAAGCCCTGGTCGATCATGCGCCGCCGGATCGATGCGATCACGTTCGAGCGCAGGACGATGTTCGAATGGATGCGGTCACGGCGCAGATCGAGGAAGCGATAGCGCAGGCGGATATCCTCGGGATAATCGGCCTCGCCCGCCACCGGCAGCGGCAGCTCCTGCGCGATCGACTGGACCGCGACGTCGCGGGCGCGGACCTCGATCGCACCGGTCGCGAGGTTCGGGTTCACCGCCTCGGGCGCGCGGGCGACGACGTCGCCGGTGATCGTCACGACCGATTCGACGCGCAGCCGCTCGAGCTGCTTGAACGCTTCCGACTCGATGTCGGTGACGATTTGGGTCAGCCCATAATGATCGCGCAGGTCGACGAAGAGCAGATTGCCATGGTCACGCTTGCGGTGCACCCAGCCGGAGATACGGACCTGGGTTCCGACGTGCTCGGAGCGGAGCTGGCCGCAGCTGTGCGTGCGATAGGCGTGCATGGGTAGGTTCAACTTTCCGGTGAAATTGCGAGCGGAGCGCTTCGCGCGGGCGCGCGGTGCTTGTCAAGCGTTGTAACCCGGCTATGCACGTCGCCATGCATATTCACCCTCTTATCAGCGACAGCGCGACCCTCGCCAATCTCTGCACCCGGCTCTCCCAGTCGCCTTTCGTGACGGTCGACACCGAGTTCATGCGCGAGACCACCTATTGGCCCGATCTTTGCCTGATCCAGATCGCCAACAGCGAAGAGGCTGCAGCGATCGATCCGAAGGCGAAGGATATCGACCTGACGCCGCTGCTCGACCTGCTCGTCGACAATCCCGATGTCCTCAAGGTGTTTCACGCGGGCGGCCAGGATCTGGAGATCATCCACAACCTGACGGGCAAGACGCCCCACCCCATGTTCGATACGCAGATCGCGGCGATGGCGATGGGGATGGGCGAGCAGATCGGCTATTCAAACCTCGTCGAGAGCCTGCTGGGCATCAAGCTCGACAAGGGTGCCCGCTTCACCGACTGGGCCCGGCGCCCCCTCGACAAGCGCCAGATCGACTATGCGATCGGCGACGTAACCTACTTGGCCGAGCTGTTTCCGCGCATGCTCGACAAGCTGCGCAAGACCGGGCGCGGCGGCTGGCTCGACAATGAGATGGAGCGGCTGTGCGATCCCGCCAGCTATGCCAATGAACCCGACCTCGCCTGGACACGCATCCGGCTGCCCAGCCGCAAGGCCGAGGTGCTGGGCCGACTGAAGGCGATCGCCGCCTGGCGCGAGCGCGAGGCGCGATCGAAGAATCTGCCGCGCGGCCGCATCGCCAAGGATGAGACGCTGGCAGACCTCGCCTCGCATCCGCCCAAGGTACAGTCGGATCTGTCGCGCGTGCGTGGCTTGTCGCCGAGCTGGGCACAGAACGAGATCGGCGCGCGCCTGATGGCCGCGATTGCCGACTCCCGCCCGCTGCCCGACGACGAAATGCCTGCGCGCGAGGACCGCAAGCCGGGCCTGGGCAAGGAAGGCGCGCTGATCGCAGACCTGCTCAAGCTGCTGCTGAAGGTGCGCTCGCGCGATGCCGACGTCGCCGCCCGCCTGATCGCGCGATCCGAGGAGCTGGAATTGCTCGCCGCCGGCGTCCGTGACCTGCCGATGCTCTCGGGCTGGCGGAACGACGTCTTCGGCAAGGATGCGCTCGCCCTCGTCGAAGGACGGCTCGCCTTCAGCGTTCGCAACGGCCGGATGGTGATGTCGAGCCTGGACAACGGCGCCGCCGACTGATCCCTCGGCCGCGCTGCGGCGGCGAGGCGCGCGTCAGTCGAGGATCAGGCGCGGTTCCAGTCCGAAGGCGGTTGCCAGCGTCCGATGGCGCCGCTCGACGGTTTCGCCGTGAAGCAGGGCATTGTCCTTGTCGACGCGCAGTTCGAGCGCGCCGGGTGCCAGCGACAGACGACTTCCGGTGAGCGCATCGGCGACGCCGCCCGAGAAACGCTGGCCGAGACGCAGCGCCAGCCCCCATCGTTCGGCCGTAACGATCTCCGACGGTGAGCAGATGCTGCTGATGACGGGCACCATCCCGTTGCCACCGAAACTGGTCCACAGCGCATGCGCCATCATGCCACGGCCTCGGGAGTCGATCCCCACCCAATTGCCGTGCAGCGCCGTCTCCACGCCCCGTTCGGCGCGAAATTCGGGGTGGGCGCGCCAGCCCACGTCGGCCAGCAGACAGGTGGCGTGGCGTACGCGCGCATCCTCACGGCTCTCGCCCTCGAACAGCGGCGCGATCCAGCGTTCGAGCAGATCGCCATGTTCGGGAAAGCGCCCCTGGCGCGCGCCCTCCTCGCGGGTCGACGCGATCAGCGGATCCTGAGCGCGCTGATAGGGCGACAATTCCTCGTAGAGCAGACCTTCGCGCAGGCCATAGGCCGAGACGATCAACTCGCTCGACCCGAGTTCGCGCACGACATGGGTCAGCAAAGAAGCGGCGTGGGACAGCGTCGGGATACGCGATCCCGACAGGCCGATGACCTCGCGCAGCCGCTTGCGGTCGAGATGCGCCAGCACGCGCACGAGGTGCTGCGCATTTTCGGGCGGCATCCAGTAATGGTGGACGATCGGCAGTGGATAATCGGTCAGATACATATCGAGGCGCGCCAGCGACCGCCAGGACCCGCCGACCATGTAAAAGGGCAGGCCTGCCCCCTTCCCCTTCCAGCCGGCCTTGCCGAGAGTCTTGTCGACAAGCGCGCGCAATGCGCGTGGGCCGTTCGCCTTGACGGCATCGATGCGCAGGACGCCCAGCGGAAATGAACTGGTCTCCCGCACTTCGCCATCGACCACGCGGGCCAGTTCGAGACTGCCGCCCCCCAGATCGCCGACGATGCCATTGGCTTCGGGGATCGAGGCGATCACGCCGAGCCCGGCGATTCGCCCTTCGTCGTCGCCCGAAAGTATCTCGACCGGCAGGCCAAGTTCCAGAACCCTGTCGATGAAGAGCTTGCCGTTGCTGGCATCGCGAACAGCCGCCGTCGCGACGGTACGCGGATGCGGCACGCCCATCTGCTCGGCGAGGCGCTTGAAGCGTGACAGCGCGTGGAGCGCGCGTTCCATGGCATCGGGATCGAGCGCGCCCGTGCGGGCGAGCCCCTTGCCGAGCCCAGCCATCACCTTCTCATTGAACAGCGCCGCCGGAACGCGCGCCGGGCCGTCATAGATGACGAGGCGAATCGAGTTGGAGCCAATGTCGATGATTCCGACACGGGTATGGCCCGGCGCCGGATGCTTGGCGCGACGAAACATCGAAATCGCTGGCATAGGCCTCCGCTCTAACGCACATCCGCCATCGACCGGAAGCGGTAAGTTGCACTTTGGTTCCGCCCCCGCCTTGCATGATACGGGTCGGGCATGGCAGGCGAAGCCATGCCCCTGTCTCTCAGACCCGCCCTGTCCTGGCCGCTTCTCGGCACGTTTCTGCTGGCCGCGGGGACGACGCTCTGGCTCGGCGGTCCCGCGACGGACGGACATTGGCTGGCGATTTTCCGGCTCGATCCGTCCTCGCCACTGATCCCGGCGACGAGCCTCCTGACAAACGCCGGCGGCTTCATCACGCTCGGGCCCGTGGCTCTGGCAGCCGTATTGTTTCTGGCTCTCAAGGGACGGAAGGCCGAAGCCCTTTGGTTACTCCTGGCCGTGGGATCGGGTCGCTTGTTGGTCGAAGCGGCGAAAGAAGTTCTCTCGCGCCCGCGCCCGCCGCTCATCGGTCGTCTGGACGAGGTCACGAGCCTGAGCTTTCCCAGCTCGCACGCCGCCGGATCGATGCTGACGATGCTGGCGCTCGCTCTGCTCTTCGGGCGCGACAGACCCTGGCTGACGCCGGTGCTTGCTGCCTTCGCCTTGGCAGTGGGCTGGAGCCGGCTCGCGCTCGGCGTCCACTGGCCCAGCGACGTCCTTGCAGGCTGGGGCGTGGCGCTGATGTGGATCGGAACCGCGAGCCGCTGGCTGCCACGCCGCCCCAGGTGAGCCGGATCAGTCGCGCCGCAGCGAGAGCTTCGGCACCGATCCGTTCTTGCGCGAGGCCGCACCGCGACCCGACAGCGACGGGTTCGTCATGAAATAGCGGTGGAGATTGAAAGGACGCTTGCCGGGCGTCACCCGCTCATATTTGCCGTCGGGCATCAGCTGCCAGCTCTGCTCGTCGTCGATCAGATTGGCGACCATCACCTGATCGAGGATCTGCGCATGGACGGTCGGATTCTCGATCGGCAGCAGATATTCGACGCGGCGATCGAAATTGCGCGGCATCCAGTCGGCCGAACTGATCAGCACCTTTGCCTTCCGGTTGGGCAGAGCGGCGCCGTTGCCGAAGCAGATGATCCGGCTGTGCTCCAGGAAGCGGCCGACCACCGACTTGACCCGGATATTCTCCGAAAGACCCGGTACGCCGGGCCGCAGACAGCATATGCCGCGAATGACGAGGTCGATCTGCACCCCGGCCGCGCTGGCGCGATAGAGCTTCTCGATGATCGCCGGGTCGACCAGCGAGTTCATCTTGGCCCAGATCGCCGCCGGCCGCCCTTCGCGTGCATGGTCGATTTCGGCGTCGATCAGCCGCGCCAGTTCGTCGCGCATGCCGTGCGGCGAGATCGTCAGCAGGTTGAGGTCGACCGGCTCGACATAACCGGTGATATAGTTGAACAGCTGCGCCGCATCGCGCCCCAGCCGGGGATCGGCGGTGAAGAAGCTGAGATCGGTATAGATGCGCGCCGTGATCGGGTGATAATTGCCCGTACCGAAATGGCAGTAGGTCTTGTGCCCGTCGGCCTCGCGGCGGACGACCATCGACACCTTGGCGTGGGTCTTCCAGTCGATGAAGCCATAGACGACCTGGACGCCCGCGCGCTCCAGCTGCGACGCCCAGAGCAGATTCTGCTCCTCGTCGAAGCGCGCCTTGAGCTCGACCACGGCCGTCACCGACTTGCCCGCCTCGGCCGCATCGACCAGCGCGCGGATCACCGCCGACTGCTTGCCCGCGCGGTAGAGCGTCTGCTTGATCGCGACGACGTCGGGGTCCTGCGCCGCCTGGCGCAGGAAGGCGAGCACCACGTCGAACGTCTCATAAGGGTGATGGACGACGATGTCCTTGGCCCGGATCGCGGCGAAGCAATCGCCGCCATGTTCGCGGATTCGCTCGGGAAAGCGCGGGCTGAACGGCGTGAACTTCAGGTCTGGCCGGTCCTCTTCGACCAGTTGCGCGAGATCGGCGATGCCGAGGAAGCTGCCCGATTCGGTGACGAAGCTGTCCGCCCCGCCGATCTGGTCCTTCCACAGCGGTTCGAGCGACGCGGACATGCCGCCCTCCAGCTCTATCCGGATCACCCGGCCACGGCGGCGCCTTTTGATCGCGGTACGGAAATAGAGGACCAGATCCTCGGCCTCTTCCTCGACCTCGATGTCGCTGTCGCGGATGATGCGGAGCGCGCCATGGCCGCGCACCTCGTAGCCGGGAAAGAGCAAATGGGTGAAGCGCCGGACCAGCGTCTCGATCGCGACATAGCGCGCGCTGCCGCGCGGCAGGCGGATGAACCGCGGCAATGTCGCCGGTACCATCAGGAGTTCGAACACCTGTTCGCCGTCCGAAAGCCGCGTCAGGTCGAACAACAGGCTGAAGCCCTTGTTCGGGATGAACGGAAAAGGATGGGCCGGATCGAGCGCCTGCGGCGTGAGCACCGGAAAGATCTGCTCGCTGAAATAGCGCTCGAGCCATTCGGCGTCGGCGCCCTCGATCTCGCCCTCTTCGAGCACGACGATCCCGGCCGTCGCCAGATCGTCGCGCAGCCGGTCCCAGACGCGCTGCTGGTCGGTCATCAGCTGGTCGGCGCGGTCGCTGGCGCCGTCGAGCTGCTGGGCCACCGTCAGTCCATCGGGCGACAGGCTGTCGACGCCTTCGAGCAGTTGAGCCTTCAGGCCGGCGAAACGGACCATGAAGAATTCGTCGAGATTGTTACCCGAGATCGACAGGAAGCGGAGCCGTTCGAGCAGCGGATGCGCAGGATTGGAGGCCTCGTCCATCACGCGCTGGTTGAACGCCAGCCAGCTCGCCTCGCGGTTGAAATAGCGCTCCCGCAGCGGCACCGGCTCGGGCGGGATCGGGCTCCCGATCAGCTCTGAGTCATGCGATTGGGGTTCGATCGAGTCCATGGCCGTCCACTATAGCAGCCTATATGTATCTTCCGTGACACCGATCGCCGCAAGCGCTTCCTTGGCAACCGCCAGCGTAATCGGCCGGCGCCGCGCCAGCGCCGCTTCGTCGAGCGCGTCGACCAGCCGGCCAAGCGCGACATAGCTGCGCTCGATCCGGGGGACGACATAGCGCACCACATCGGGCCGCGCTTCCAGTCCGCGGTTGTTGATGAGCTTTTCGACCAAAGCGGTCATCAGCGCGCCATCGGGCTCCTCGATCGCCACATGCTGGCTGGCGAGCAGGCGAGATCGCAGGTCGGGCAGTTTGATCTTCCAGCGCGCGGGCGGTTCGTCGGCGGCGAGGAGCAGCGGCTTGCGATCGGCCTGCGCCGCGTTCCACGCGTGGAACAGCCGCTCCTCGTCCTGGGTCTCGGCATTGTCCACGAAACGTCCGCCGGTCTTCGCCGCGAATATCCGCCCGAGCAGGCTCCGTCCCGACTTGCGCGGCCCGGTCAGCACGCTCGCCATCACCGGCCACAGCGACCAATGCTCCAGATGGCGGACCGCCGTCCGGTTGGCGTCGCCGACGATGAAGTCGCGCTCATTCGCTTCTGCCGGCCACTGGAAGGGCAGCGCGATCTGGTCGGTCATGGAGCCGGGGTAGCGGCGCGCCTGATCCGAAGGCCGCCGCCCGCATCCTCGACCTGCCAGCCGCGCGCGACCAGCGCCTCGCGCAACGCGCTGACGGGCCCCGAGAAGGCGACGCGCAGACTGCTGGTGCCACCGAGGGCCAGGCTGCCCGTCTGGACCGACGTGACCCCGGTCAGGGCACGAAGCTGCGCTTCCTGTGCACGGAGGGCAGCAGCGTCGGGCGTGTCGATCTGGACGGTGACGGTCGTCGTTGCTGCCGCCGCCATCTGGTCAAGCACGTCGTCGATCGGAACTTCCTCGACCGGGGTCTCGATCACGAGCGACCGGTCGCCGCGCATCGCGCCTTCCTGCAGCGCCCGGGTATAGGCCGTGTCGGTCCGCTGCACCGCGCGGTCGAGCATCGCCGGCAGCGCATCGCCCGTGTCGGCGGTCAGGGTGAACTGGTCGACCACCGTCGCGTCGGGCCCGTAGCGCGCCACGAAGCGGCCGATCACCGGGCCACCAGGCCATTGGCGGAACAGCGTCACCTCGGGCACGACGATATTGGCCGCGCCATATTGGTCGAGCAGCATCCGCCACCAGCTGCGCCCCGGTCGGCGCGCCTGCGCTGCGTTGAGCAGAACCGGATCGGCACCGGTACCCGACACGCGCACATAGTCGATCGGACTGTTGCCGGCACGGAAGCGGGCCCAGGCCTTTTGCCACTCGCTGCGGCGCTCGAAGCTGATCGGGGTCGCGCCGCTCCATTCGACCGGAATGACGAGCATCGGCGCCGAACGACGGACCGCGCCCTTCACGCCCAGCAATTCGCCGGCACGCGCGCGATCGAACAGCACGCCCAGTGTCGCGACATAGCGGTTGGGGCCGACCTGCTCGCGCTCGACGACGATGCCGCCGCTGATCGAATCGAGCGTCGAATCGGGCAGGCCGGGCGCATTCTCGACCGGCTTGCCGTTGACCCGCGCCCACAGCATCTTCCAGCCCTTGCGCTGCGCCTCGCGCCAGCCGCCATAGCGCGCCTGATCGGCCGTTCGCGCCGCGACGTCGACCTTGATCCCACTCACCTCATAGCTGCCCGACCCGTCGATCGGCGGCACGCCGCGCTCGTCCGCCCGCTCCAGCTGCGCGAAGGCGAGCGCCCCCAACAGCGCACCGGCACCGAGGATGGACAGGGGGATGGGACGGAAAAAGCGTTTGGCGAAGGTCACGCAGTGCCTTTTGGCGACTTGGCCGTGGAAATCCAAGCACGATATGTCTAGGGGCCTGCATCATGAGCAGCAACGATCAAGAATCCTACACCTATGCCAAGGCCGGCGTGTCGATCGCGGCGGGCAATGCCCTGGTCAAGGCGATCGCGCCTCTCGCGCGAGCCACGCGCCGACCGGGCGCCGATGCCGATCTCGGCGGGTTCGGCGGCTTCTTCGACCTCAAGGCGGCCGGCTATAATGATCCGCTGCTCGTTGCGGCGAATGACGGCGTCGGTACCAAGCTGAAGCTGGCGATCGACAGCGGTCGTCATGACGGCGTCGGCATCGACCTCGTCGCAATGTGCGCCAACGACCTGATCGTGCAGGGCGCCGAGCCGCTCTTCTTCCTCGACTATTTCGCGACCGGCCGCCTCGACAATAGCGTTGCCGAGCGCGTCATCGCGGGCATCGCCGAAGGCTGCAAGATCGCCGGCTGCGCGCTGATCGGCGGCGAGACGGCCGAAATGCCGGGCATGTATGCCGATGGCGACTATGACCTTGCCGGCTTCTGCGTCGGCGCGGTCGAGCGTGATCAGGCGCTTACCGGCAACCGTGTCGCAGCCGGCGACGTCATCCTTGGGCTCGCCTCCTCGGGCGTCCATTCCAACGGCTTCTCGCTGGTGCGCCGCCTGGCCGCCGACAAGGGCTGGAAGCTCGACCGCCCTGCCCTGTTCGACCAGGACGTGCTGCTGATCGAGGCGCTGATGGCGCCGACGCGCATCTATGTCCGCTCGCTGCTGCCCGTCGTCCGCGCCGGCCGGGTCCGGGCGATGGCCCACATCACCGGCGGCGGCCTGCTCGAGAATATCCCGCGCGTCCTGCCCGAGGGGCTCCACGCCCATGTCGATGCCGACGCCTGGGAGCAGCCGCGTCTGATGGCTTTCCTCCAGGCGCAGGGCAATATCGAGCCCGAGGAAATGGCGCGCACCTTCAACTGCGGCGTAGGCATGGCGGTGATCGTCTCGGCCGACGACGTCGACGCGGTGACGTCCGAACTGGCCGCAGCGGGCGAGACCGTGTTCCGCATCGGCCATATCGCCGAAGGTGAAAAGGGCTGCACCGTCACGGGCAGCGCCGAGACCTGGAGCGCGCGCGCCGACTGGTCGGCCACGCATCTCGGCTGAGCCGGGATCGCCTGCCTCCGGGCATCGACGAGGTTTTGAACGCGTGACCGACAAGACGCCGATCGCCATCCTGATCTCGGGCCGCGGCAGCAACATGGCGGCGCTGATCGAGGCGTCGCGCGCAGCCGACTGCCCCTATGCGGTCGTCCTCGTCGCATCGAACGATCCCGAAGCGGCCGGCCTCGACCATGCCCGCGCCGCCGGCATCTCGACCTTCGCGCACAGCCACAAGGGCCTCAAGCGCGCCGAATTCGACGCCATCATCGATGCGGCGCTGCGAGAAGCCGGCGTGCGCTTCGTCGCGCTGGCCGGTTATATGCGGATCCTGAGCGAGGGCTTCATCGCGGACTGGGAAGGCCGGATCGTCAATATCCACCCCTCGCTGCTGCCGAAATATAAGGGCCTCGACACCCATATGCGCGCGATTGAGGCGGGCGACGCAGAGGCCGGCTGCTCGGTCCATGTCGTGACGCCCGAGCTCGACGATGGCGAGGTGATCGCCCAGGCCCGCGTACCGATCCTGCCCGGTGATACGCCCGACACGCTCGCCGATCGCGTGCTGATCGAGGAACACCGCCTTTATCCCGAGGCGCTGGCTGCCTATATCCGGAGCCATGGCTGAAGAGACCTCTGCGGCGGAAGCTCGCCGGCGCCGGCTGCGCTGGATCACCCTCGGCGAGGCGCTGGGCGTGGCCGCGCTCGTCGTGTCGGTGCTGACCCTCTGGAACAATTATTCCGAGCGGCGGCACAACGAGGACGAGAAAGCGGCGCAGGAGCGCGCGTCGAGCACCAAAGCCCGCATCCTGGTGCTGCGCGCCGAGGTCGAGAAGAAGGGCGACCGCCTCGCCCTGCAGCCGATCGGCGAGCAGGTCATCCAGGGCCAGACCATCGCCTTCCCCAAGGCGCTGGGGATCGACCCCGTCGACAGCACCGACCCGCGCATCGAGGCCGACTGGCTGTCCGACGGCCTGCGCAAGGCCCGCCGCGACGCGGGCGAGCAGGAACGCCCACGCGGCGACGCCCGCCTGCCCGTCGCGATCACGACCCGCTTCACGGTCGGCGGCGATGTCGCCGAAGATGTGACGCTGTACGACGTCGGCTATGCGATCGACGGCGGCTTCCTAGGCGGCAGCGAAGTCCGCCTGCGCGGCCTGTCGATGATCGGCCGAACGACGGCGGCCGCAGCCCAGAAGCGCCTCGACGAGATTTGGACGAGCCGCCACCGCAAGAAGGTCTCATGAGCGAGAGCGGATACAGAGGTGGGACGGGCTGCTGTCCATTGATGCACTATCAACGGAACCCTCGTCGTGTTGGCGATGGGTAGTGCAAATTGATGCACTGCAACTGTAAACTATGATTACCCAATTTCGCGGTGTCACCGCAATCCTAAGGGCTAATCAGCGCTATCCGGTCGTCGAGCTAGCGCGTGAGCGAAGGCCAGAACTCCAAACACTGCCCACATGAGAGATTCGCCTTTATGACCTCCTGGCACGCGCACGTAATCGCCAACGCACTCGCCACCATCGCCGTCGGGGACAGTTCGTGTGCATTCCAAATGAAATTTTGCGGTGTAAGTTTGATAGGATGTTAGCATAAGCGCGCCTGCTATTGCTGCTGTGAGCCCTCGGTTAATCTGCTCGTTAAGCCTATCATCGATCTTCAAGTTTGTTGCGAGGCGCAGCATAGCCCATACGAAGGTCGGGATTGCGGTAAGGTAGCCAATGCGGACAAGCACTCCATGAGTCCCAATCGGAACAGGTCCCGCAATCAACAATAATACAAAAATAATTCCAGTAATAAATTGGCGGTTTTCGGAACTCAATCCGACCCTATTTCTATCGCGCGACACAATTCGAATCCCCGCCCTGACTCCCCCACTACATATTGCCCTTAATATCGGTGACAGTCCACTCAAACTCCCCCTATGCAGCCTACCGCTTCGCCGCATAGTTTCATGGCTTTTGCGACCTACAGGTCCAACCCGAAGATCAGATCGTCGAACACCGCGTCGCCGACCTGGAAGCGGCGCGATCCGACGAGGTCGCAGCCCAGCCGCCGGTAGAAGCCGATCGCCGCGTCATTGCCCGAATAGACGCCGATCAGCAGGCGCTGCATCCCGCGCCCGCGCGCATGGGCGATCGCTTCGTCGACCAGCTGGCGTCCCAGCTTGTGGCCGTGCCATTTGCCCATGATGTAGATGCGCCGCAGCTCGATGTCGGCGGGGCCGGTCTCGATCGGAAGGTCGGGCGGGGTCAGGAGCGCGAAGCCGATCGGCGCGCGGGTCTCGGGGATTTCGGCGATCCAGGCCGCACCGGCGGGATCGCTCGTGAAGGCACGCCAGGCGTCGGCGCTGTTCTTGCCTTCGAAGTGCAGCAGCATGTCGGGCAGGCCGATGATGTGCGCATAGGTTTCGAGGAAGGTCGCCGCGCCGACCAGAGCCAGCGCGGCGGCGTCCTCGCAAACGGCCCGCCTGATGACGGGGGCCGTCATGATCAGCCGACGATTTCTTCCGGCTTGAAGAAATAGTCGATCTCGATCTTCGCGTTCTCGAGGCTGTCCGAACCGTGGACCGAGTTGGCTTCGATCGATTCCGCGAAGGTCTTGCGGATCGTGCCCTCGTCGGCGTTGGCCGGGTTGGTGGCGCCCATGACTTCACGGTTGCGCGCGACGGCGTTCTCGCCCTCGAGCACCTGGACCACGACCGGGCCCGAGATCATGAAGCTGACGAGGTCGCCGAAGAAGGGACGCTCGCGGTGCACGCCGTAGAAACCCTCGGCCTGTTCCCGGGTCATGTGGATGCGCTTGGAAGCGACGACGCGCAGGCCGGCCTCCTCGAGCTTGGCGGTGATCGCGCCCGTCAGGTTGCGACGCGTCGCATCGGGCTTGATGATCGAAAAGGTACGTTCGGTCGCCATCGGCGAGCGGCTCCATATCTGTCT
>NZ_JAGMXV010000399.1 GCF_018006725.1 Rhizorhabdus sp. | reverse complement strand
TTCGTCCAGATGGACCACACTCCTGCTGACGTCATCATCGTCGATGAGCATTTCCGCAGGCCGCTTGGCCGGCCGATCCTCACGCTCCAGATTGACGTGGCCACTCGCACCATCCCCGGGTTCTATGTCTCTTTGGAGCACCCATCAGCAACGTCTGTTGGTATGGCAATCCGCCACGCTGTTCTCCCAAAGACCGCATGGTTGTCAACCGGCGCGCAAAACTGACCCCCTATCGGCGTCCAATATTGACCCCACCCTTCGGTAGTGCGGCGGTTATCCCGGTAGTCGATAGGAGGGGCCCACGGACGACGACGCGCACCGTCAGGTGTGCTGGCGGCGGCGTCCGTGGGAGGTCCCTGTTGACCCACCGGGTTAACCGCCGGGGATGGGGGTCCGGGGGAAGGGGTTTTGGGCTCAGTTCCGGTTTTTGAACCGCCAGCTGTCGTTGCCTGTCTCGATGATGTCGCAGTGATGGGTGATGCGATCAAGGAGCGCGGTGGTCATCTTGGCATCGTGGAAGACGCTCGGCCATTCGCCGAAGGCGAGATTGGTCGTGATGATCACCGAGGTCTTTTCGTAGAGCTTGCTGATCAGGTGGAAGAGCATCTGGCCGCCGGAACGGGCGAACGGGAGATAGCCCAGTTCATCGAGCACAACGAGATCAAGCCGTGAGAGTTGAGCGGCAAGGCTTCCGGCTTTGCCCAGACGTGCTTCTTCCTCAAGCCGGTTCACCAGATCGACCGTATTGAAGTATCGGCCTCTGGCACCGGCACGTACCACTGCGGCAGTGATGGCGAGCGCCAGGTGGGTCTTGCCCGTGCCCGTTCCGCCAACCAGCACGATATTGCGCCGTTCCGGCAAGAAGGAGCCGGCATGCAACGAGCGGATCAGCCCTTCGTTGATCGGCGTTCCGTCGAACATGAATCCATCCAAGTCCTTGATTGCCGGAAGCTTCGCCGCGGTCATACGGTAGCGGATTGACGCTGCCTCCCGATGTGCAGTCTCGGCGCGCAGCAGGTCGGCCAGCATCTCCATGATCGTCCTATCGCGGCGGATGCCATTGGTGACGGCATCATCGAAGGCAGTGACCATGCCCTTCAGCCCCAGCCCCTTGAGGGCTGCCACGATCTCATGCCGCTGCATTGAGGCCTCGCACCGTGTCGTAGCGGGCGCAGTCTGCAATCGGCGGATGCTTGAGCTTCAGGTTGACGACGACGTCCATGGTCTGGTCATCGCGAGGCTCACGCCGGCGGGACAGGATGTTGAGGATGACCTCGTCGCTGACCGTTCCTGCGCTGAGGGCCTCGGCGACTGCGGCTTCTACAACTTCGAGGCCGTCATCGGGAATGGCGGCCAGGACGCGCACGAAGCGGCGATCTGCATCATCGCCCTTACCCAACTTGCGTCGCAGCTGGGTGAGTACAGGTGGAAGGTCCCAGTCCTGGAAGGGAGCGCCGTTCCGCAAGGCCCCGGGCTTGCGCGCAAGGATCGGCAGGTAATGCCAAGGGTTCGTGATCGTCTGGTTCCGGCTGAAGGCGCGCTCATGCTCGGCGATGACCGCGCCATCCGAGCGGATCACGATGCGCGTTGCGTAAGCACGTACCTGCACAGCCTGATGCGCTGCCTTCGCCATCACCGAGTACCGGTTGCGATCGAAGCTCACCAGGCAGGTCGAACTGGCTACATGCTCGCTCTCGAAGAACCCGTCGAACGGGGTGGGTAGCGGTTGCAGCATCGGCCGCTCCGCCTCCAGTGCTTGTGCGATCGTCATATCCAGATCGGGATGCCCGTTGCGCTCTGCCCAGCGCCTGCACTCGGCTTCCAGCCAGATGTTCAGTTCCTCAAGACTGGCAAAGCGCAGGCGCGGCTTGAACAGTCGCTCCCTGCTGGTCTGGACCTGGTTCTCGACCTGTCCCTTCTCCCATCCCGCAGCAGGGCTACAGGCCACCGGCTCCACGCCATAATGATCCGTCATGATCAGGAACCGCCGGTTGAACAGCCGCTCCTTACCGGTGAAGACCGTCGTCACCGCCGTCTTCATGTTGTCGTAGATGCCGCGCGTCGGAACCCCGCCGAAGAACGTGAAGGCGCGGGCATGAGCGTCGAAGACCATCTCCTGCGTCTCGCGGGGATAGGCGCGGACGAAGGGCGCCCGTGACCAGCAAAACCGCATGTGCGCGACCTTCACCCGCATCGGCTTGCCCGCGATCTCGACGTCCTCGTGGCTCCAGTCGAACTGGTAAGCCTCGCCTGGCCTGTACATCAACGGGATGAACACCTTGCTCATATCGCCGGCGTCGGCGCGACGCTCACGCTTCCAGCGCGCGGCATAGCGCCGCACAGCGTCATAGGAGCCGCCGAACCCTTCGCGCTGAAGCAGATCATGGATCCTCGTCATACGAAGCCGGTCACGCCGGGGCAGCCCTTCATTCTGCTCGAGCAACTCTTCGAGGCGAGCACTGAAAGGTCCGGTCTGCGGCCGGTGCTGTTCCTTGCGCTCGTAACTGGCGTCCGCGTCCGGTGCCCGGACCGCCTTGCGCACCGTGTTGCGCGACAGCCGCAAATCCCGCGCTATCGCCTTGATAGGCTTCCCGTCCCGGTGCTCCCGACGGATCCTCGTAATCGTCTCCACAACCAACATCCCTGTACCCGCCGTCCGGAACCCAAACGGCGGCGCTTCTCATGATGAGATGAAGGGGGTCAATTTTAGACGCCGATCACCCCGCTAAGGGGGTCAATTTTGCACGCCGCTCCACAGCCAGTAACTACGCCCTCTCCCTGCGCGGCCCTCATCTCGATTTCGAAGCGGCCGTGCAAGAAGCGACGGACCGACGAGAGTGCACCGGACCGGAACGGGCGATCTCCCGTTCTTAAAGCACTCAGCGTGATCGTGGCACCGTTCCGGCCGTGATCGATGGCGTCAGGTGCAAAGTTGGCGAGATTGCCGGGAAACGTCCCACGCATGGCGAGCATTTCAGTAGAGGGCTCGGTGAGCGGACAACGCATTTCAGCTACGCCATCTTCCTTTAGAGATACTGGATCGCAGATCGGGGGCGTCAATCCATCGACTGTTCCGAGTGCCCATGGTGTGTCGTCCATGGCCATCTGTCGCGTGGTACGGGCCGCCTCAGCATGGGGGCGGCAATCACGACGTCGGTCGCGGAACCCGAGGCAAATGCCCAATCCAGAACCGCGCCGATGCGCTGCCGCACTCGACGCGCCGTCTCCGGCTTGGAGAGCCAGATCTCCGCAAGGACGTTCCGGATCATCGGACCGGTAATTTCGGAAACCTGCACGTTTCCTAGG
>NZ_JAGMXV010000396.1 GCF_018006725.1 Rhizorhabdus sp. | reverse complement strand
GCCTTCGGGCTTCGCACGCGCGTGATGCGCGGCCCCGGCGCGGAGCCGATCGGACGGGGCATCGGCCCGGCGCTTGAGGCGCAGGATATCCTTGCCGTCCTCCAGGGGCAGCCGGGCGCCGAGGATCTCGCCCACCGGGCCTGCGAGCTGGCGGGAGGACTGCTTGAGCTCGCTGACGCGGCCCCGGCCGGCGAAGGCTATGCGCGTGCGCGGGCGTGTCTCGAAAGCGGCGGGGCCTGGGCCAAGTTCCAACGTATCTGCGAAGCGCAGGGCGGCATGCGGGCTCCACCGGTCGCCCGGTTTCAGCAGGATATGATCGCTCCCTATAGCGGCCGCCTGGTGAGTATCGACAATCGCAAGCTCGCGACGGTCGCGAAGCTCGCCGGCGCGCCGGTGGCCAAGGCCGCTGGCGTCGCACTGCAGTGTCGGCTGAACCAGATGGTGGATGCCGGGGCTCCCTTGTGTAGCATTCATGCCGAGAGCCCGGGCGAGCTCGACTATGCGGCGGCCTATGCCGTGAGCGACGGGCCGATCTTCGGGATTGAAGCGCTATGAACCGTCCCGTCCTGTTCGCGCTGCCTGGCAGCGAGGCCCTGGCACAGCCGCTATCCGCCGCGCTCGATGCAGAGGTCGGCACGATCGAGCATCGTCAGTTTCCTGACGGGGAAACCTATCTCAGGGTCGGAAACGACGTCAGCGACCGCGAGGTCATCCTGCTGTCCAGTCTCGATCATCCGGACGCCAAGCTGTTGCCGCTGCTGTTCGCAGCCGACACCGCGCGCGATCTTGGCGCTCGCAGGATCGGGCTCGTCGCCCCTTACCTCGCTTACATGCGCCAGGACATACGCTTCCATGCCGGCGAGGCGGTGACGTCGCGAACCTTTGCTGCGATCCTGTCTCGCCATCTCGACTGGCTGGTGACGGTCGATCCGCATCTCCATCGCTACCATGAATTGTCGGAAATCTACCGCATCCCAACCCAGGTTGTTCATGCCGCGCCGTTTTTGGCCTCGTGGATCAAGCGCAATGTCGCTCGCCCGCTGATCATCGGTCCGGACCTGGAAAGCGAACAGTGGGTCTCGCAGGTGGCGGCCGATGCCGATGCTCCGTTTCTCGTGTGCGAGAAAATCCGATCCGGCGACCGTCACGTCACCATCTCGATTCCGAATGCCCCAGCGTTTCTCGATCGCCAGCCGGTGCTGGTCGACGATATCGCCTCATCCGGTCGGACCCTCACCGAGGCGGCGCGCCAACTGGTCGGCATGGGGTTCGCGCGACCGGATTGCGTGGTCGTGCATCCGCTTTTTGCCGGCGATGCAGCGCAGGTTCTGGGTGGGCTTGTCGAAAGGATCGTCAGCACGAACGCGGTTGCACATGCGTCGAATGATATAGACGTCATGCCAGCGATCGCGGAGGCCGTTCGCCACCGGATTGAATGGCGTGCTGCGCGTCAGTTCTAAGACGGAAATGAACGCCCGGCAAACGCTGTGCGCGTCCTCATCCATTGACCCTAAACGAGTCCGAACCAATCTCCTGAGATCTCCCTTTCGGAGAAAATCGCGGCAGGGAAGGAGGATATGTCGTGTCGCACACACGCTCGTTCATCGATCCCCTCGACGTTGCTGGGCACCTGAAGCTTGAGCCCGAAGTAAAGCGCGCCACCCTGCTATCCTGGGCGTCCGATCGCGCAGCCGTCAAGGGCCAACCCGCCCCCCTCGCCCGCCGGGCGCCAGTAACCCGCTGCCGGTCGACGATGTGATGGAAGCGTAGCGATGGCTCGATCGCGCCGAGGGCGGCGCGGGCAACTCGCATGCATCGTCCGGAGCAGAGACCCGGCAATGAGCCGCAGCGACCGCGGCATTGGTGTGAGCGGAGTAGCCGAACCCTCACAGTTTCGCTGTCCTTCGCCGTTTTGCCTCGCCAAATTTTTACTCTTGACCTGGGACCATAGTCCAACGTGCAGAGAAGTATCCCTTGAAGCGCTGCCCTCGCGGCACTGCGTATTGATCGATCTCGGGGGCTATGGGGAACAAGCGCGTCGTGCATATCGTCGATGACGAAGAGACAATACGAAAAGCACTAAGTTTCACGTTGCGGACCGCAGGGTTTGCCGTAGAAGCCTACGCTTCGGGGCCGGAGTTTCTGTTGAGCGCAGAGGACGCCGAGAAAGGCTGCGTGGTTCTCGACATGCACATGCCCGACATGGACGGCCTGCAGGTTCAGGCGGAGCTGACGCGACGCGGTATCGACATGCCCGTCGTGGTGCTGACGGGCAATGGCGATCCTACGCTCGCCGTACAGGCGATGAAGGCGGGCGCTGCCGACTTTCTCGCCAAACCGGTCGAGAAGGCCGCATTGCTCGGCGCGATCGACCGCGGCTTCAGCTGGCTTGAGAGTATAGCCCGTCGTGCCTCCGAACAGGCCGACGCTCTTTCGAAAGCCGCGAGACTGACGCAGCGCGAACGGGCCGTTCTGAGAGGAATTTCGCGAGGCTATCCAAATAGCCTTATCGCAGATGAACTCGGCGTCACGTCGCGCACGGTCGAGCTGCATCGGGCCAGTCTGATGATCAAACTCAACGCGCAAAGCCTGCCCGACCTGTTGCGGATCGCTTTCGCCGTCGACCTGCACGAATCGACCGAAAACGGGCACCCCTAAAATTCTCGGCCGTGCGATGCCGGATGCTATGCGGATCGGGCCGCGGCCAGTTCGGCGATGATCGGACAATCCGGCCGCTCGTCGCCTTGGCAGCGCTCGGCCAGGTCGATTAGCGTGTCGCGCAGCGCCGTCAACGCCTCGGCTTTGCGCTGAAACTCATCGGCGCGGGCAAGGGCAAGCCGCTTCACCTCCGCGCTGGCACGGCCGGTATTGGCCCAAAGGCTGAGCAACGTGCGGATCTCCTCGATCGGGAAGCCGAGATCGCGGGCATTGGCGATAAACCGGAGGCGATGGAGGTCGCGCTCGCCATAGTCACGATAGCCAGCACCCCGACGCGCCGGCGCCGGGATGAGGCCGATCTTTTCATAATGGCGGATCATCCGCTCAGAGACGCCGCTCTGCCGTGACGTCTCGCCGATGTTCACAGTGCTTTCCGGTTGAGGCGCAGCGCGTTGGTGACCACGCTCACCGAAGAGAGCGCCATCGCCGCCGCCGCGATAATGGGCGAGAGCAGAATACCGAACAGCGGATAGAGCGCACCCGCCGCTACGGGCACGCCCGCGACATTGTAGATGAAGGCGAAGACGAGATTCTGGCGGATGTTCGACATGGTCGCTTGGCTGAGCCGCCGCGCCCGGACGATGCCAGTC
>NZ_JAGMXV010000398.1 GCF_018006725.1 Rhizorhabdus sp. | reverse complement strand
GCTCATTGTCACGTGTCGCCCAATGCCCGCCCGGCTCCGGCTCGGGGCGCTCCACTGCCGCGCGGTCGCGACTGCAGGCATCCCGCCACGGCGCGCCATCCGTGCAGTCGGCCCGATCCACGGCCGGGACGCAGGCGGCGAGGATGAGGGCGGTTATCAGGTTCGCGCCCTGTTTCCGCTTTGTCTTGATAACCGCTATGGGGTAAGTGGTTGTTTTCACGAGAAATCCGCACGGATTTGCAATCCGCTGCGTAACCTCTCCGCCAACCCGCCAAGTGCTTAGTCTCATTACGTTTCCCCGCGTTCGCCGTCAAGGCGGTTGTCAAGGTTATCAGTAAGGTTATCAGGTTCGCGTTCCGGTTCCGTTTCGTTCCGGTCTTTCAGCGCGCGGATGGCGGCGGCGATGTTTGTGACGGCGTTCCCGTACCCTTCTTCAACCTTGTCGGCCAAATGGTTCCCGGCGTGTTTGGCATAGTTCGGCAGTCGTTCAAAGTGCATCTCCGCCACCCTCGCCGCTTCCTCCAGCGCCGCAGTTCGGATTGAGGCCACCGCGCGATGTTTTGCGGAGATCAGTTCCCCAGATGTTGGAGCGGCTCCTACCTCATACGCCAGATCAGCAAACCCAAGCATGAGGTTGGCGTCAGCGTGCCAAGTATCGCGTTCGCGCTCCAACTCCAGCACGAGTGCCTGTATGGCCTCGATCTCCGCATCCTTCTCGGCCATGAGGCGGTCGTGTTCGTCTGCGCGGACGTATTCCACAGTCCGGTCATCGTGGTAGGTATTTGCCGACCAGTCTCCCGTGATCCAGCCATCAAAATGGGGCCACGCCCATATCCGCTTCGGCGCGTCACTCATCGGTCTTGATCCTCTCCCCACTCCCGCAGCGCCTCGACCTGGGGCCGCGTTTTCTCGATCTTCCGCCGGATCACGGGCGCATCTTCCTTGCGCACCCACCCGGCGACGTGGACAAAGCCGAGGCGCTCCAGAAGCCGTTTGATCGCTTTGTAATCCTTCATATCCCACATATACTTTAGATTGCCATACATGGCAAGTCTTTCAACCCCCGTCGCGCTTCTTTTTCGCGCTCTTCGCAAGCATGATCTGCCGCGCCTCACCGGCATACTTTCGCACCATCGCAATCGTCGCGTTGCGTTCGCGCGAGAAGATGGGGGCGTGAGTGGTCATTTGGAAAACCTCAAGACGCCAGTTTCAAACATGCGGTCCAAGGTTCTCCCCCACGCCCGCAATATGTCCTCGAACTCCCACTCCGATTCCGCGCTGTTGTTCCGGCGGTCAATCGCATCATGGCAGGAGGAACATGCATATACTGCCTTGTAGTCGGCAGGCTTCTGCGCCATCCCGGCCCACCCGAAAAACCGAAGGTGAGCAAGAACCGTGGTGGACGTGTCGTAGTTGCAGCACCGAAGGTTGACGGTGCAATTCTCGCCCCGCGCGCTTTCACGGGCGGCAACGGAAACGATCGGCTTTCGGGTGCCGTATATCTGGCGTCCGGTGAGGTTGTTCATTCCTCAGACTCCGCGAATTTGCGAATACGGTTGACAAGATACTTGTGATCGCCGCCCCCGCGCTCCGTTGATGGCACCGGGGTTTTGAAGATGCGTCCATTGATCCGCGCCACCAGCTTCGGGTGGCCGTGCCCGGTGGGCTGCAATATCCGCCAGTCCGTTATCCCGAGGCGCTCAAATTCCCGCGAGACAAGGCCATACCAGTGTTGCGTTCGCAGTCGGTTGATCAGCTTCATTCGCTCGGCTCCGTCAATTTCACGCCCAACTCCGAAAGCCCCTTGTGCATCGCATCCAGGTAGTGCGATTTCTCCCCGACCGTCATTAGCCGCGTGATCGGGAAATCCAGAGGCTCCATCATGAAGGCAAGTTTCGTCTCGTAGGGCAGCGGCTTGATTAGACGGTCGTAGGTTTCGCGGAAGTCGTCGTGCCCCTCGCGCATGATCGGGACGCCATAGTGGAGTTTGCAGAAGCCACGGATTTCCTCGGCGGTCCTGTCTCCAAGCTGTTCGGCGGCCTCCATGCACCAAAGACGTTGCAGCTTGTTCTGTTCAAGCGATCGGCTGGCGCCAGATGTAACCGTGATGGTGAGGGGCGGCTTGAGGTTGCCCACAAGCCGCGCCACCCGCTCCATGTCCTCGGCCGATCTGACTATATGGGTGGTCATTCAGCGGCCATCGCGTAACGGGACCGCAGCGAGTCCAGTTTCTGCGCCATGTCCGCGAGGAATGTTGAGATTTCAGCCTCCATTTCCGCAATCACGGCGGCGTCCCTTTCAACCCGCCTGATCCAGATTTGCATATCTGCCGGCATTCTCGGGTCGAACGACACGAAGTCGCACCACGCGCGCCCGGTGCAGGCCATTTGCGCCTGCATCTGCGTCACGTATTTGCCGGGAATTACCTCGCTCAGGAGCGTTTCGATATGCGTGGCGGTGTTCGGGCATTTGATCTCGACCAGCCCATCTATTCCGACAAGCCCGTCAGGCGATGCACCAAAGTCTGCAATCATGCCGTGCAAAACGAATCCGGTTTCGGTGACTTCGCGATCTGTCAGGAACTCATAGGCGACGCGGGCCTGTGGCTCGCACTCTGTGCCCCATTGCATCGCCGCATTTGTGAACTGATCGGCCTGAGTCATGGTAAGGCGCTCACAGATCAATTCGGCCATGTAGTTTGCGCGACTGGCACTATATCCGCTTTTCGTCTTTGCCATGAGGTCGGCAACGCGCGAGGCTGTGACTTTTCCAAGGCGAGCGGCATACCACTCAGCGGAATGCTGTTCCATCATTACGCCCCCTTCTTCTGAGCGATCTTCTTACGAAGCGCGGCAACGGCTGTGTCGAACTGGCGCAGGGTAAGTTCTTCAAGCGATGCAGCCCCGATGAATTGCAGAAACTTCGCTTCATCCGCGCCAGCCTCTTCGAGAAGCCCTTGCACGACTACAAACTGATCTGCGTTGATGCGGTCGCCGGATGCGGCGGCGCGGCCGTCGTCGTCAGCCGATGCAGAAAGCCCGAGTGCCGTTTTGAGCGTGTAGCGCTGCAAGAATGTCACGGCGCTGCCTACCGCCTGAATGGGGTTCTTGTTCCCGGAATTGTCAGGGTCGCCGGAAAGCGTTGTCTCTTCGCTGTATCCGTCACGATGCGACAGAATGCAGGTCACGATGACCCTTCCGCCATCCTGCTTCGTGCGGAAGCGATATGACAGGCCGTTTGCCGAGAGGATCGGGTCAACTGTCTTTGCGATCTCCGCCAAATCCTCGTAGAGGTAATGAGTCCTGCCC
>NZ_JAGMXV010000397.1 GCF_018006725.1 Rhizorhabdus sp. | reverse complement strand
CCTGGACGACGCAATATTTCGACAATCTGTTCGGCTTCGACTGGGTCCAGACGCGCAGCCCCGCCGGTGCGATCCAGTGGGTACCGAAGGATCCGAACGCCGGTCAGCTCGTCCCCGACGCTCATATCGCCGGCAAGCGCCATGCGCCGATCATGTTCACGACCGACCTGGCGCTCAAGGAGGATCCCGGGTTCCGCAAGATCTCCGAGCGTTTCCATAAGGACCCGAACGAATTCGCTGCGGCCTTCGCCCGGGCCTGGTTCAAGCTCACCCATCGCGACATGGGGCCGAGCGCGCGTTACCTGGGCCCGGATGTACCGAAGGAAAGCTACTCCTGGCAGGATCCGCTGCCGAAGGCCGATTATGCGACGATCGATGCGGCCGACGTTGCGCTGCTCAAGGATCGGATCGCGGCGGCCGGCATCGGCGATCGCGAGCTGGTGAAGGCAGCTTGGGCCTCGGCCTCCACCTTCCGCGGTACCGACATGCGCGGCGGTGCCAATGGCGCGCGCGTCCGCCTCGCTCCGGCGAAGGACTGGGCCGCCAATGATCCGGCCGAACTCGCCAAGACGCTCGCGGCGCTCGGCAAGGTGCAGCAGGACTTCAACCGCTCGGCCAAGGGCGGCAAGAAGGTCTCGATCGCCGATCTGATCATTCTGGGCGGCAACAGCGCGATCGAGCGTGCGGCAAAGAAGGCCGGTTATGACGTCACCGTCCCGTTCACTGCGGGCCGCGTCGACGCCACCCAGGCGCAGACCGACGTGAAGTCCTATGACTATCTGAAGCCCAAGGCCGACGGTTTCCGGAACTATTATGCTCCGGACGCCGACCATGGTCCGGCCGAGATGCTCATCGACAAGGCGAGCACGCTGACGCTGACCGTTCCCGAGATGACCGTGCTGGTGGGCGGCTTGCGCGCGCTGAACGCCAATGCCGGTCAGTCGACGGCCGGCGTGTTCACCGATCGTCCGGGTACGCTCAGCAACGACTTCTTCGTCAATCTGCTCGACATGTCGTACAAGTGGGCGAAGTCGGAGAAGACCCCGGGCCTCTATGAGGGCTCCGATCGCGCGACCGGCAAGCTGCGCTGGACCGCGACCCCGGTCGACCTCGCCTTCGGCTCCAATTCGGAGCTGCGCGCGGTGGCCGAAGTCTATGCTTCGGATGACGCCAAGGAGAAGTTCGTCCAGGACTTCGTCAAGGCGTGGACCAAGGTGACCAACCTCGACCGCTTCTGAGACGCGGAAGACCGGGACGGAAGGGGGCGGCGCCTGCGGGTGCCGCCCTTTTTCGTGGAGGCGAACAACAAGGCTCGCTGTCTCAATGTCGCTAAATTCCTCCCCGGCACGGGGAGGGGGACCGCCGAAGGCGGTGGAGGGGAATCCGCCCTCAACCCTGTAAGAATACCCCGCGACCAGCGTTGCCCCTCCACCATCCTTCGGATGGTCCCCCTCCCCGTGCCGGGGAGGAGCGGAGGCACTCGGCCGCCTCTTACTCCCCCATCCGCAGGACCACGATCAGGTTATTCGCCGGCATGGCATGCACCGCCTCCAGCCGCAGCCCGACGCTCTCGGCCAGTGTCACCACATCCTCCAGCTGCCGCAGGCCCCAGCGGCTGTCGCGCTGCTTCAGGCTCTCGTCGAATGCCAGATTGCTCGGCGCCGTCTCCACACCCTGCTGGAGATAGGGCCCATAGAGGATCAGCGGCCCGCCCGGCGGCAGCAGTTTCGCGGCGTTGGTCATCAAACCCACCGTCGCTTCCCAGGGCGAGATGTGGACCATGTTGATGCACAGGATCGCGTCCGCCCGCTCGATCGGCCAGCCGTCGCTGGCGGCGTCGATCGTCAGTGGAGGGCGGAGGTTCGGCAGGCGGGCGGTTTCGGCCCAGGCGCGGATCGAGGCGATCGCGGCGGGATCAGGATCGCTGGGTTGCCAGCTCAACGCAGGGAAAGCCCGAGCGAAGTGGATGACATGTTCGCCGGTGCCGCTCGCGATCTCCAGCACGGTGCCCTGTTCGGGTAGCACCGTGCGCAGGATGTCGGCGATCGGTTCGCGGTTGCGTTCGGTGGCGGGGGCGTGGCGGCGGGCGTCGGTCATGCGACGCTTATAGCCGGACCGGCCCCTGTCGCCAGTGCGGCGGGCGGGGGCGGCGACCCGTAGGTCGGTGCCCCGCCCGCCGGGACCGTCACTCGGCGGCTTCGGGAAGCGCCGCGTCCTTCCACACCAGCACCGGCTTGCGCGCGGCCAGCGTCTCGTCGAGGCGGCGGCGCGGAGCGAAGGCGGGGGCCGCCTTGAGCGCCGGATCGCCGGCCTTGGCCCGTTCGGCGACCGAACGCAGCGCACCGATGAACTGGTCGAGCGTGGCCTTGCCCTCGGTTTCGGTCGGCTCGATCAGCATCGCGCCATGGACGACCAGCGGGAAGTACATCGTCATCGGGTGGAAGCCTTCGTCGATCAGCCCCTTGGCGATGTCGAGCGTGGTGAAGCCCTGCGCCAGCCCGTCATCGCTGAACAGCGCCTCGTGCATGCACGGGCCGGCATGGCCGAACGGCGCCTCGAGCAGGCCGTCGAGGCTACGCAGCACATAATTGGCGTTGAGCACCGCGTCTTCGGCCACCTGGCGCAGGCCATCGGCCCCGTGGCTGAGGATATAGGTCAGCGCGCGGGTGAACATGCCCATCTGGCCGTGGAAGGCCGCCATGCGGCCGAAGCTGTCCGGATGATCTTCGCCGGCGGTTTCTTCCTCGACCAGGCGGAAGCCGCCATCGGCGAGCTTCGTCACGAAGGGGAGCGGCGCATAGGGCGCCAGCGCCTCGGACAGGACGACCGGGCCGGAACCGGGGCCGCCGCCGCCATGCGGGGTCGAAAAGGTCTTGTGCAGGTTGATGTGCATCGCGTCGATGCCGAGGTCGCCGGGGCGGACCCGGCCGACGATCGCGTTGAAGTTGGCGCCGTCGCAATAGACATAGCCGCCCGCCGCATGAACCGCATCCGAGATACGCTTCATGTCGCGTTCGAACAGGCCGCAGGTGTTCGGGTTGGTAATCATGACGCCCGCGACGTCCGGGCCGAGCCGTCCGGTGAGCGCGTCGAGATCGACGCGGCCGTCGGTGGTGGCCGGGATATTCTCGACGCGGTAGCCGCAGAAGGCGGCGGTAGCGGGGTTGGTGCCATGCGCCGATTCGGGGACGAGGATCACCGAGCGGTCGCTGCCCTGCGCGTCATGTGCGGCGCGAATCGCCAGCAGGCCGCACAGCTCGCCATGCGCGCCGGCCTTGGGGCTCATCGCCACCGCATGCATGCAGGTC
>NZ_JAGMXV010000145.1 GCF_018006725.1 Rhizorhabdus sp. | reverse complement strand
GGCTCGGACAAGCCCGACCTGCGCAACCCGCTGCAAATTACCGATGTGACCGATCATTTCGTGGGCTCGGGCTTCGGCCTGTTCGCCCGCATCGTCGAGGGCGGCGGCGTCGTCCGCGCGATCCCGGCGCCGGGTGCCGGCGCGAAGAGCCGCAAATTCTTCGACGACATGAACGATTGGGCGCGTTCCCAGGGCCATGCCGGCCTCGGCTATATCAACATCAAGGGCGGCGAAGCTGGCGGCCCGATCGCCAAGAACCATGGCGAGGAAGCGACGGCCAAGCTGATCGCAGCGCTCGGCCTGGGGCCGGACGACGGCGTGTTCTTCGCGGCGGGCAAGGAATTGCCGACCGCCAAGCTCGCCGGTGCTGCGCGCACGCGCGTCGGCGAAGAACTCGGCCTCATCGAGCAGGGCGTGTTCAAATTCTGCTGGGTCGTCGACTTCCCGATGTTCGAATATGACGAGGAGAACAAGAAGATCGACTTCAGCCACAACCCCTTCTCGATGCCGCAGGGCGAGATGGAAGCGCTGGAGACGATGGATCCGCTCGACATCCTCGCCTATCAATATGACATCGTCTGCAACGGCGTGGAGCTGTCGTCGGGTGCGATCCGGAACCACCGTCCGGAGATCATGTACAAGGCGTTCGAGATCGCCGGCTATACGCAGGAGCAGGTCGAGGAGAATTTCTCCGGCATGCTCAACGCGTTCAAGTTCGGTGCGCCGCCGCATGGCGGTTCGGCGCCAGGCATCGACCGCATCGTCATGCTGCTGGCGGATGAGCCGAACATCCGTGAAGTCGTGCTCTTCCCGATGAACCAGAAGGCCGAGGACCTGATGATGGGGGCCCCGTCGCAGGTCAGCCTGAAGCAACTGCGCGAACTCAACATCCGGGTGGTCGAGCCGCAAAAATCCTGAGGATGAAGGGGGAGGGCGACCCGCTTTCCCCCTCTCATCGCCGCTATCGATCTGCCTGTGATCTGTCCCATAGCTGGACGGTAGGGAAACTGTTTACCGACTCCTGCGATTAAACCATCCTTTCCCGGCGATCATGGGATCGGACCGGGTGGAGTGGTGACGCTTGGCAGTCGATCTTGCAGAGTTTGAGAAGGGCCGGCCCTTCGACGGCGACTATGATGCCGCGCTGGCGGAGGTGCAGAAGCGCCTCGGCCGGCTGCATGTCGCACATGTCGTCTGCAATCTGCGGACGATGATCCTGTTCGAAGGTTGGGACGCCGCCGGCAAGGGGGGCGCGATTCAGCGGCTGACCACCGGCTGGGACCCACGCCACTTCCGCGTATGGCCCATTTCCGCGCCCACCCAGGAAGAGCGCGATCGTCATTTCCTGTGGCGCTTCTGGCAGAAGCTGCCGGGCAAGGGCCGCATCGCGATCTTCGATCGCAGCTGGTATGGCCGGGTTCTGGTGGAGCGGGTCGAAGCCTATGCCGACGAGCGCGCCTGGCGCCGCGCCTATGACGAGATAAACGAGTTCGAGGCGCAGCAGCAGACCGATGGCGTCAATATCATCAAGATCTTCCTGCATGTCACGCAGGAGGAGCAGGACCGGCGGTTGGCGGACAGGCTCGATCATCCGTGGAAGCGCTGGAAGGTGACACCGGAGGATTTCCGCAACCGTGCCCGCCGTGCCGACTATCTCGCCGCGATGTGGGACATGTTCCGTGAGACCGACACGCGCTGGGCGCCATGGAGCGTCTTCGACGGCAATGACAAGAAGGCGGCGCGCATCGCCGTTCTGACCCACATTGCCGATCGACTGGAGCGTATCGTCCCGCTCGAACCACCGTTGCTCGACGCCGATTTCGAGCGATATGCGCGGGCGCAGTTGATGAGCCCGCCCAAGGCCTGAAGAGCCAAGCTTGCCGGGATTTCAGGCTCTTGCGGAGATGTCGCCATTGTTGCAGCATCCCGATCGCGGAGTCGAGCCGGGCGCCGCCGCCGGGGCGGGGGATCGCCTTGGCATGCAAGAGAGACAGGTAGGGGACGAAGGCATGAATAAACAGGAGCTTATCGGCACAGTCGCCGAGGCCACCGGCATGACCAAGAACGATGCCACCAAGGCAGTCGAAGCGGTGTTCGACTCGATCACGGCGCAGCTCAAGAACGGTGACGAGGTCCGTCTGGTCGGTTTCGGAACCTTCTCCGTCACCAAGCGCAAGGCGTCGACCGGCCGCAACCCGCGCACCGGCGAGCCGATGCAGATCGAAGCATCCAGCCAGCCGAAGTTCAAGCCGGGCAAGGGCCTGAAGGACGCCGTGAACTGAATTGAGAGAGTTTGCGCGCGGCCATGGGTCGCGCGCCGGGGAGCAAGGCCGCCGCGAGCATTCGTCTCGCGCGCGGCCTTCGCTTTTTGGACTGGACAGCGCGACTGTCCCACCCTATCCGCATCGCCGTCGGCGGGCATGTTCCGTCCGACCTTGCAGAGTGGGCGCATAGCTCAGTGGTAGAGCACTGTGTTCACACCGCAGGGGTCGCAGGTTCAAACCCTGCTGCGCCCACCACTCTGCAACCCCTTATTCCTCCTCGAGTCCGGACGGCAGCAGTTCTCCGCGGGCGCCTTCATGTCGTAACGGAGGCCCGGTTTCCGGGCGGCTCAAGGTAAGGCCATCGTCATAACGGTGCCGACCAGGACGATAGTGAGCAGCACCCAACGGAGGATAAGGCGAACCATTTTGCGCGCATGGCGTTGTCGCGCCGTCATGTGCAGCACCGGGGGAACCCCGGTCGATTGTCCGACACAGGCTGCGGGCAGTTTAAGGACGTAAGGCGTCGCGACGGTTCGGGCCCTGCGGCCACTCGCACGATTCGGAAAACTGTGTTCCTCAGCCTCTCGGCGATCAGCTGGTTCCCAGTCGACAGAGGGTTCTGATCGCCTGGGTTCCAGAGCACGAAGCAAGGTGGCGAGGCGACCTTGCTTACGCATCGCCTGGAATTCCGCTGTCCGCCGTGCTGGCTCGCGCAGGATCAGATCGGCGGCCGTTCGCTCCAGTTCCTCAGCGAATAGTGAATTGGTCAATTCATCCACCTCGCGCAATCGCATGTAAACTATAGTTGGCGAATGCAAATATCGTCAGCTGATAACTATAGTTAACATGAAGTAGATTTCATTTAACTCAAGAGTGATCCGTTATAGCGCGGTGTTTGGTGCAATTAAAATCGAGAAATTCGTTGCAAAATGGATTGCGATGAATATTTATGAATTATAAATTGTTACCAATTGTAACATTTGGATGGATTCTCAATCCAGAGACTCCGTGGTTTTACGTATGAAGATATTATTTATTGACGATGATAGGATGCTCCTTGGCGTTGTCGGGGAGATGCTGTCTGGTATTGGGCACCAGGTCGAGATGATATCGGATCCTTATGAGGCGATTCTGTATTCGCAGAATAAATTGTTCGACATCGACCTAATTATAGCGGACATACATATGCCGAAAATGTCGGGTATTACGGTCGTTCGTAAGATCCGGGAGATGCATCCTGATGTGGCTGCGATCTTTCTTACGGGCAACGTCGACATAGCGGTCCCTGGAACCGTGTTACGTAAGCCCTGCACATTGGCCGGTCTAGAAAAGGCGATCGCGGAGGTCGCCGGAGGACGCAGGCAGGGTATGGTTTTCCAAGCCTGATCGGGCTCACTGCGATGCAAATACGCAATCGATTTTTAGGGCCTGCCAATCATTACTCGCCATCTGCTCGCACCGCGCGAATGATTCTTTGGACGTTACGGAAATCTGTATTTTGAGATGAGAGGAGGCTTGAACTGAATATCATGAGATCACGGCCTCCCTATCCGTCGGAGCAGCCCGATATTCTTGCCCGCAGCCTCGAACCGGTGTTCGAGCGAGGCGATCCCGCCGAAATCCGGCGTGCCCTGAAACATGTGGCGCGGGCGCATGGCGTGAGCGTTTTGGCGCGCGAGACCGGGTTGACGCGTGAAGCAATCTACAAGGCGCTCGGGGATCAGGGCAATCCGACGCTCGATACGCTGTCGCGGCTGCTTGATGCCCTCGAACTTCGTCTTTCCGTGCGCGCCGCACATGTCCAAGACGCGCTTGCCCACGAATGCGCGGCGGCGGAGCCTGAGATCGAGCGCCGTTCATCCCCGCGCTGTCGACCCGGAAGAACGTTGGAAGTTCAGCAGCCGGGCGAGGATGGTTGAACGGCGCCACATGGCGCCGGTGTAGCGTGGCACAGGAACGTGGTCGCGGCTCAGCGGGTGGGCGCCTCGATCAACGGGACGAGCAGCGGCACAATCCGCTGTGCTCCGCGCCGGCTGAGATGATTATGGTCGGTGTAGAGCGCTTCACCCTGACCATTGACCACCGGGCACCGCCCCGCCGTACACAGGGTCGGAATCGGATCGACGAAGCGAACATCTATCCCTTTGGCTGCCTGATCGAGCCGCCGCATCGCGTCGCCGCTTCGCTGATGATACGCGACAAGCGGCAGATCGAGCGTTGCAAGTTTCGCGGACCGGTTCAGCAACAGCCGGGCGGCGCGTTCGGGAACACGGAAGGTGAACTCGGGCGTCGAGCGGATGACGATCACCCGTTTTCCGGAGCGTTCAAGCGCCTTGAACGTGGCTCGTGCCGCCCTTGCGAACTGGGCCGGATTGTCGGAGACGCGGCCGCCGCCGTCGAAATGAAAGGCGGTTGGCGGATCATAGCTCGCTTGGGTATAGCCAGTCGTGTAGTTGGCCCATTCGGCGTAGAACAGCACCGTCCGGATGTGGCTGTCGGCCGCTATCTGCTCAAGCGCTTCGTCGCGGGCAGCGATGCACTTGCGACGGGCTGGCAGATCGCCATCGAGACGCGCAAGCGGCGGACACCAACTCCAGGTGAAGATGTTCGCCCGAATGCCGCGATCGCGTAGCGCGTCCGACAGGTCGTCCGCGATCGACGTGGCGTGGCTGTCGCCGATGATCGCGAGCGTCGGGCGGCCCTGCTCCGCGCCGATGAAGCAGCGCTCTCCAGTTGCGATAGCTTCGGCGCTCAACCGGTTGAGGCAGCCGTGTCTGCCTCCGAACCTGGTATCGAGCACCCGGATCACCGAGGCCGGGATGCGCTGTGGCAGGCCCCGCTCGACCTTGATCCGATGCGCGACCACCATGGACGAGCCGATGCTCCCAGCCAGAAAGAGGAGCAGCGCGGTGCGTGCAGCGAGTGGACCATCGGGCCGCCGCGCCGGGCCTTCTACAAACTGCCAGCTGAGATAAGCGATCGGAAAGACGAGGACGATCAGAATCCAGCCAGCGGCAGTCGATATCTCACCGCCACGGTGCAGCCGGTAGAAGGCAAATAGCGGCTGGTGCCACAGATAGAGACTGTAGCTCATAAGGCCGGTCAGCACCAATGGTCGCATCGCCAGGAGCCGGCCCACCGCCGTCTCACGGACCTCGCCCTGCAGAAGGAGGATCGTTCCCAGAACCACCGGCACGGTCGCAAAGCCTGGGAAAGGGGTGCCCGCGTCATAGATCAACATCGGCAGAATCAGGAGCGGCAGCGCGATCCAGGACGCGGCGGGCCGGGCGATGCGCCGACCATGTCGGTGGGCGATGGCGGAGAGGATGCCGGCGATCAATTCCCATGCCCGGCTGGGCGCGAGATAGAAATTGGCGGATGGGTGGCTGTGCGCGGCCCATTGGGACAGGGCGAGGCTTGCCAGCAAGGCCGTTGCCAGGATGAGGATCATCGGCCGCAGCCCGAGCCTTCGGAGCATGGGGATGACCAACGGGAAAAGCAGATAGAACTGCCCTTCGACGGCGAGTGTCCAGCTGTGCAGCAGCGGATTGAGCTCGGCCCGTTCGCTGAAATAATTGGCCGCTCTCCAATAGGAGACGTTGGAGTAGAGCAGCAGTGTCGCGACGAGGTTCCGACCGAAGGCGATAAGCTGACCGGGGAGCATCAGCCAATAGGCCGGCGCCAGCAGCGACGCGCACATGACGATCAGCGCGGGCATGATCCGCCGCGCGCGGCGCTCGTAAAAGTCGACGATCGAAAAGCGGCCGGTCTCCATCGCGTCGAGAGCGAGAACGGTGATGACATGGCCCGACAGGACGAAGAAGATGTCGACCCCGATGAAGCCGCCCGAAGCCCAGGCAAAGTCAACGTGATGGAACACTACCATCATGACCGCTACCGCGCGCAGCCCGTCGATTTCAGGGCGATAGCGAGGTGAGGGCGAAGGGGCGTGTCCAGACATTGGTGACTGCTGCCCTAGCGCGGCCATTTCATCAGGCAATGGCCGAGCCCACGACTAGGCGATTTTCCGGATCAGGCGCTGACGCCGAGCCTTTCCAGCGCCTGCAGCACCGAAGGCCGGTGTACCCGGCTATCGGGCACCAGCGCGGCGACGGCGATCGGAATACGCCAGGCGGCGACCTGGGTTTCGGCGATAGCGGTACGGCGCAGATATTCGGCAAGGTAGAAGGATGCCGCCAGGGGTCGGAGCAGGTTCAGGGCGGGCCAGGTCCTGAGCAGGCGGCCGAAGCCCGAATAGCGAAACAATAGTTCGGTTCGCGCCACGTCGCCGGCAGGATCGCCCGAACAGCCGTTGGACCAGTCGATCGCTGCTATCCCGTGTCGGGTCAGAAGCGCATTGCCGGGATGAAAATCGCCGTGGCACAGGCGGTCTCCACGCGGGAGCGCCTCCAGCCTTTCGAGCGCCTCGCGCCGCACGCGCTCGCTGACGGCAGCTTGTTGGATTCTGACTCGCACGATGTGGTGCTGCGCGTGGCGAAGGCCTTCGCCGCTGCAGCGATGGATCATGGCGTGGTAGTCGGCGAAACGTCTCAGCAGTGGCCGCCATTGCGGAACACGCAGCGGCAGCGTCCGAAGCAGCGTGGTTCCGCGCACTTCCTCAAGGATGATGCCGCGGCGATTGCCGCATTCGTGCATGCCGAAGGTGCGCGGGACGTGAAGACCCTGGTCCTGGGCATGGCGAACACCGTCATGTTCGCGTTCGACCACGCCGGGATCGAGACCTTCGCGATAGAGTTTCAGAACCCGTCCCCCGCTGATGCGGAAGACTTCGGCGCTGGCACCCGCGCCGACCAGCGCGACGAGATGCGGAACGATCATGTCATCACCCCCTTGTCGGCGCGCCGGAATCGGCTTGTGCTCGTGAATCGGTCGGGGCTGCCTGATTGACATGCTCCCACGATGCGGTCCATCGGACGGCTATTGTTCGGACCAAGGTGGACCCAAGATGAACGGCCCGGCCGCTTTTACGCTTTCTATCCTGATGCTTGCAGGATTTCTGCTGGGCGGGGGCGGTATCTGGCTGATCCTCAAGCGCAAGGATTACAAGCGCGGCTGGCTGATGATCGTGGCCGGTACAGTGATGTTCCTCAACGTCGCAATCTGGACGCTGCCGACCGCGTGACACACCGCCCGGTTGCGGGCGTGTCGTCACGCGGTCGAGCGCGGTTCGTCTCAACGATCGCCGGAAAGACGCATGTCCAGATAGCCGTCGACCGACTGCATCAGCTGCGGCATTTCGTCGGCGAAGAAATGGTTGGCGCCGGGGATCACGTCATGATGGATCGTGATGTGGCGCTGGGTGCGGAGCTTGTCGACCAGCTTCTGCACGGCGCCGGGAGTCACGACCTCGTCGCTGTCGCCCTGGATGATGATACCCGACGACGGGCAGGGTGCCAGGAAGGTGAAATCGTACATGTTCGCCGGCGGGGCGATCGAGATGAAGCCCTTGATCTCCGGACGACGCATCAGCAGCTGCATGCCGATCCACGCGCCGAAGCTGAAGCCTGCGATCCAGGTCGTCTGCGCTTCCGGATGGATCGACTGCACCCAGTCGAGCGCCGAGGCGGCATCGCTGAGCTCGCCCACGCCATTGTCGAACGTGCCCTGGCTTTTGCCGACCCCGCGGAAATTGAAACGAAGGGTCGCGAAGCCGCGCCGCACGAAGGTCTGGTAGAGCGACTGGACGATGCGGTTGTTCATCGTGCCGCCGCCCTGCGGGTGCGGGTGCAGGATCAGGGCGACGGGCGCGCGCGGACGCGGGCCGGGGTTGAAACGCCCTTCGAGGCGCCCTTCGGGTCCTGGGAAAATGACTTCTGGCATCGATATCCTTCGGGACATGGATTGAGCCGGGCGCGCCGGATGGCGCGCCGCCGAACGAAGGCCTATATAGGCTCGGGCGCCTCGCGCGCAATCAATTGGAGCATCTTCGCGCGTGTCGCTTCCCAGACTGTATCTCGACCATGCCGCGACGACCCCGATGCTGCCCGTCGCCAAGGCGGCGATGATCGAGGCGATGGAGCGTTGGGCGAACCCGTCCTCGCCCCACGCCGAGGGCCGTGCGGCGCGTGCGGCGATCGAGGATGCGCGGGCTCGTATTGTCCGGACGCTGGGCCATGACGGAGCACTGATCTTCACCAGCGGGGCGAGCGAGGCGATCGAGATTGCCCTTCGGCGCGGCAAGGCAGGGGCCCGGCTGGTTTCTGCCGTCGAGCATGACGCCGTGCGTCGCGCGGCTCGCGATGCGGGTACGCTGCCGGTCGACCAACTCGGGCGCGTCGATGCGGGTTCGATCGGAGCGGAAGACACGCTGCACGCGATCCAGCTGGTGAACAACGAGACCGGCGTCGTCCAGCCGATAGAGGAATTGCGTGCCAGGATCGCAGACGAGGGGGGGCTGCTGTTGATGGACGCGGCTCAGGCGGCGGGCAAGATGCCGCTCCCCACGGCCGATTTCATCAGCCTGTCCGCGCACAAGCTCGGCGGTCCGCCCGGCATCGGGGCTTTGCTGGTCCGTGATCTCGCGCTGCTCGAGCCCAGTGGAGGGCAGGAACAGGGCTATCGTGGCGGCACCGAAAATGTCCCGGCGATCATGGCCTTCGCCGCTGCACTGGAGCAGGGCGCCGGTTGGATGGAAGAGGCTTCCCGGTTGCGCGATAGGCTCGATGCCGCGATCCGCGGGGAGGGCGGGATCGTCGTCGCCGATCAAGCCATCCGTTCGCCCGCCATCGCCAGCTATCGCATGCCGGGGGTCGCCGCGACCGCGCAGCTGATCCGCTTCGATATGGCGGGCATCTCCGTTTCGGCGGGCAGCGCCTGTTCGTCGGGCAGCCTGAAGCCGAGCCATGTGCTGGCAGCGATGGGCTGGGGCGAGCAGGAAGCGCGTGAAACCGTGCGCGTGAGCTTCGGACCCGATACCGGCGAGGCGGACATCGATCGCTTCCTGTGCGAATGGCGCCGTATCGCCGCCTCGGCACAGAATCGCGCGGCATGATCTATCTCGACTATCAGGCGACGACCCCGCTGGCGCCCGAGGTGCGCGCGGCGATGCTCCCTTATCTCGACGAGCGCTTCGCCAATCCGCATTCGCCGCACAAGTCGGGGCGGGAGGCGGCGGCTGCGGTGGCGGTAGCGCGCGAGCGGGTCGGGGCGCTGATGCCCGCCGGCGGGCGGGTGGCGTTCACCAGCGGAGCGACCGAAGCGCTCAACTGGGCGATCAAGGGCAGCAGCGGGGCCATCGTCACAGTCGCGACCGAGCATGCAGCGGTGCTCGACACCGCCCGCGCGACGGGCCGGCCGCTGACCGAACTGCCGGTCGGTGCGGATGGCCTGGTCGACCTGGCGGCGGCCGAAGCGGCGATCCGGCCCGGTGTCGGGCTCGTCGCGGTGATGCTGGTCAACAACGAGATCGGCGTGATCCAGCCCGTGGCCGAGATCGCTGCGCTGGCAAAGCGCGCGGGGGCGCTGATGCTCTGCGACGCGGTACAGGGCTATGGCCGGGTCGATATTCCCGACAGCTGCGACCTCATCGCGGTCTCCGCGCACAAAATTCACGGGCCGAAGGGGATCGGAGCGCTCTGGCTTCGGGACGGGGTGGAGATCGAACCGCTGCTTCATGGCGGTCGGCAGGAAGCGGCTGGCCGATCCGGCACCCAGGCACCGATGCTCTGTGCAGGGTTCGGCGTGGCAGCGGCGCTGATGGCGGAACATCGCGACGCGGACGCAGGCCATGTGCAAGCGCTGTGGGATGCAGCCCTGACGGCGCTGGACGGTGGCTGGACGCTCAACGGATCGGCCGAGGCGCGCTGGCATGGCAATCTCAACCTGCGAAGGGAAGGGCTCGATGCCGGCCGCCTGATGTCGAGCCTGCGCAACCTGGCCTTTTCCGCCGGTTCTGCCTGCGCCAGCGGCTCGGGTAGACCGAGCCATGTGCTAAAGGCTATCGGCCTGACCGACCGCGAGGCGCGGTCGAGCATCAGGCTGGGCTTCGGGCGCTACACCTCCGTCGAGGATGTGCGGCGCGCGATGGAGATGATCGCGGAGGCGGCGGGCCGCCAGGGGGTGAGAAGCGCATGACGAAGGTCGTTTTCCTGTCGGCGGATGGCGAGCAGCGCAGCGAGGTCGATGGCGCTCCGGGGCTGCGCCTGCTCGAGGTGGCGCAGGCGGATGGCCAGCCGCTCGAAGGAACGTGCGAAGGGCAGATGGCCTGTTCGACCTGCCATGTGATCGTCGATCCGGCGGATTTCCCGAAGCTGCCGCGCGCGTCGGAGATGGAAGAGGATCTGCTCGACCTCGCCAGCCATGTCACCCGCTATTCCCGCCTTGCCTGCCAGATCCACCTGACCGACATGCTCGACACGCTCACGGTTCGCATGCCGCCGTCGTCGCGCAACATGCAGGGGCGCTAAGCGGGCAACGGGAAGATCCCGGCAAGGGTGCTGGTTCAGGCAGCTTGCATCGCGCTGACTTCTCCCCCATATGCGCCGCGGGAGTCGGGCGGACGGTGCCGTCGCCAACCCGGTCAGGTCCGGAAGGAAGCAGCCGCAACGATTTCGTATCGGGTCGTTCCGGCTCCCACCTCGCTCACATCGGCAAATATCACGGGGACAATCCGGCCCCGGCTGGCTAAGGTCTCGGCATGTCCGACTCTTCGACGCCATATCGCGTTCTCGCGCGCAAATATCGGCCGCGGAATTTCCGTGAACTCATCGGCCAGGACGCGATGGTCACAACGCTGGCCAATGCGATCCGGCGCGAGCGGCTGGCCCATGCCTTCCTGCTGACCGGGGTTCGCGGCGTCGGCAAGACGTCGACCGCGCGGCTGATCGCGAAGGCGCTGAACTGCGTCGGGCCGGACGGGCAGGGCGGTCCGACGATCGATCCCTGCGGCGTTTGCGAGCCCTGCGTGGCTATTGCCGAAGGGCGGCATATCGACGTGGTCGAGATGGATGCGGCCAGCCACACCGGCATCGACGACGTCCGCGAGATCATCGAGGCGGTGCGCTATGCGTCGGTGTCGGCGCGCTACAAGATGTACATCATCGACGAAGTGCACATGCTGTCCAAGTCGGCCTTCAACGGCCTGCTGAAGACGCTGGAGGAGCCCCCGGCGCACGTCAAATTCCTGTTTGCCACGACCGAGGTGAACAAGGTTCCGATCACCGTGCTGTCACGCTGCCAGCGCTTCGACCTGCGCCGTATTCCGGCCGACAAGCTCGCAGCCCATTTCGCCCATGTCGTCTCGGCCGAGTGCGTGGAGGCCGAGCCCGAGGCGCTGGCCCTGATCGCACGTGCGGCGGAGGGATCGGCACGCGACGGTCTGTCGATCCTCGACCAGGCGATCGCCCATGGTTCGGGTCAGGTCGAGGCGGCCCAGGTCCGCGACATGCTGGGTTTGAGCGATCGCGGCGCCGTTCGCCGCCTGTTCGGCGCCTTGCTGTCGGGCGATGCCGGAGCGGTGCTGGAGGCTGTGCGCGCGCAATATGATCTGGGCGTCGAGCCGGTCGCGCTGCTCCACGGGCTGCTCGAAACCTGCCACGGCGTGACCCGCGCCAAGGTTGCCGGTACCGACGATCCGGCGCTGTCGGTCGAGGAGCGCGAGGCACTGGCGCAATGGGGCGCGCGGCTCGGCTTCGCGACGCTTCACCGGCTCTGGCAGCTGCTGCTCAAGGGCCATGCCGAGGTCCAGACCGCCGCCATGCCGATCGAGGCCGCCGAAATGGCGTTGTTGCGCGTCGTCCATGCCAGCCAGCTGCCCGATCCGGGCGAACTCGCGCGCAAGCTTGCGAGCGGCGATGGCAGCATGGTGGTATCTGCGGCATCGGCATCAACTTCCTCTGCGCCGGTTGCGGCACTTGCACCTGTTCCGGCCACAGAGCAGGCGGCTGTTTCGTCTTCGGCACCCATCGCGCCAGTGATTGAGGCTGCGCCAGCGCCGATCTCCATTGAGCCTGTCGCAGCGCATCCCGCCGCGCTGCCGGACCTGCCGGCATCGGCCGAATCTCTTCATGCAATGCTGCTTCCGGAAAATGCGCTGCTGGCGCAGCTTTTTCATGACTATGCCTCGATCGTCCGGCTGGAGCGCGAGGAACTGGTGATCGCGCGTCATCCGCGTCTGCCCGCCAGTTTCGCAGGCGATCTGGGCAAGCTGCTCGCCAAGGTGACCGGGGTGACCTGGTCCATCGCCATGGCGTCGGAGGCGGGCAAACCGTCGCTGCTTGCCCAGGCGAAGGCCGAGGAGGAGGCTATGCGC
>NZ_JAGMXV010000395.1 GCF_018006725.1 Rhizorhabdus sp. | reverse complement strand
GGTCGAGGCCGGCAAGTTGCTCGGAAAATGATGAGTGCATGGGTATTGTCCTCCTGACTGGCGTGAGGCTGACGCACCCGCTCATGGCTGCGCCAGCGAGAGCCCGTCAGGGCCAGCTTGAGGCAGTCTCCGCACCCGACAGGGGGAAACCCGCTTGGGCAGGCTGGCGCGGGCAGGCCAACGGCCCAAAGGGCCGGGCCAACTCGGGCCTGCGCAAGCCGGGTTGCGGCAGACTGGCGGCTGGCCCAGGGCCTCTCTCGCATGGCTTCAGACCATGAGTGCAAAAGCAAGCTTCGTCAGGGAGGACAGGCACTTCGCCACGACCAAAGTGACTGGCGCATCAGGCTACCCGTTTTGCGTAGACGCCCTCACCGTTCGACATGTGACCGAGGCAGACGTAGTCGCCGAACAACGCTTCAAAGCGGGAGGCGATCTGGGACAGCCAGCGTTGTGCCCTCGGCGATCTGGCCGTGCGCCAATCGGCATCCCAATAGGCGCCATCGTCACGCTCGACGATCCACACCGCAACCAGGCCGGCGTAAACCGACACGCCGAAATCCGCGTAGGCATTGCGCATGAGGATGCGGTCTTCGCACCCCCGCCAACCGTCGTGCGCGATCAGGGAAGGGAAAGCCCGCCCAGCGCGCTCACGCAGATCCTCGCGGAGCCATTCATATTCGAAGTCCCAGTCGTCGTCGTTTTCGACTTCGAGCACCGTGAAGGCCACGATGGCCCCGCTGGGGGAGCTAACCGATCGGCCCATGACACCCTCCTTCAGGCGGCCAACGCAGCGTCGGCAGACGCCTCGTCGGTATCTTCGGCAGAGATCCGTCCTCCGAGTTTGAGCAGAAGCCTTGATGCTTCCTCCGCCTTTGCGGCAGCGGTGAGAATGGCACGGTCATCCTGCTTCAGGAGCTTGAGCCAGTGCTCGATATAGCTCGCATGGCTATCGAGGTGGGTGACTGGCAGACCGAGCTCAGCGCCAAGCATGGCGCTCGAAAGTTCGGCGATGAGTTCCTCGGCGGCGTAAGCTGCAGAACCAAATCGATTCTTGAGATTACGGTCGAGGCGGCTGGCATGGCCGGTCCAATGCGACAGCTCGTGTGCGAGCGTCGCGTAATAGTGGTCGAAGCCCGAGAAGAGATGCGCGGGCGGCATTGTCACCCGGTCAGCCACTGGCTCATAATAGGCTTCGTCGCCCTGATGCCGCAGGACGGCCGGAACACTGGCAAAGAATGAGTCGAGTTCAGCCTGACGGCCCTCGGGTTCAACCACTTCAAGCGTCGCGGCGGGATGGAAACGTTCCGGAAGGCCTTCGACCTGATCGGCATTGAAAACCGGATAGGCCTTCAACACGCGACGACTTTCGTCGGTTTTTTCGCCGGTGTCGGGAGCTTCGACTTCCTTGGTGTAGCTCTTGTAGAAGATGGCGATGGTGGATTTTTCGCCCTTGCGCACCTGCGCACCCAATTCTTTGGCCTGATTGTAGGTCATCCAGAACGGCGAGGCGTAACCGCACATATCGGCAACCATCCAGAGCCAGAAAACATTCATGCCGCGATAAGGGACGCCGCACGCGCGTAATGGGCGCGAGATTGGCACACCGCGCCATGGCTTGATCCACGGCTTCGTGCCGGACTCGAGGCGGGCGATGATTTCCTGGGTGATACGGGCAGCAGGCGACAATCCGCTGCTTTGTCCCTTGCGATAGGCCATGTTGGATCTCCTGAAATGGCCTGACGACAGTTTCGTCGGTCAGTGCCGGAGATCCCGGAGCCCCCTCCACTCTCTTTCCATGAAGGAAGCGGCCCCCCGGCATGTGCCGGAGGACCGCTTCACGGTGGCGAGCAGCCGTTCCTGTCAGGAGGAGGTCAGGCGGCCAGCTCGCTCGGGGGCTGATTGTCGTCGTTGGCGACACAATCCGCGTCGGGACCTTGCGCTTCGTTATGGGCAGGAATTTCCGGCTGCTCGGCAAAGCGCATGACTTCGGGCACCCAGGCGAGCGCCCTTTCCCGAACTTCGACCTCGGTAATGTAGGTCCCCGCGAAGACGCGCTCGGCGCTCATCGCGAGATCGCCCTTTTTCACCGATGCGAAGCGCGAGGACAGTTCCAAACCGCCAACGTCGGTGAGCGCATCAAGGATGACCTGCTTCGAGACGCGGTCGAAGTAGTTCGCCGCGGTCGGACGCCACCATTGTGCCATGTCGATGCCGATCGTGCTGCCCAGATGATCCTGGAACGTGATCTGACGTTCGCCAGCCATGTTAAGGCTCGCCTCGAGCGTACGAGCGACGACGAAGCCGAGCCATGCTGCGCGACTTTCATCAGCGAGTGCCCGAAACATCTTGAAGCGCGACGAAGCGTCTTCGCCAGATCGCCAGCTCTCATCGAGACCCGAGCGCAGGTCCGCAAGTGATGCGCTTGCCGGCGCATCCTTCGCTTCGAACCCTACAATCGGACCCGCGGGGACGCCGCCACGCAAGGTCGTGGCCGCGTGTGACCGCCAGTCGTGGGTGTCGGCATCCGCGAGGGTGAAGACCATGATGTCGAGCGAAAGGCCGGGATCCGATGCCACGTGGAGCGCGAGCACGTCACGACGTTGCATCGCAAGTTCGTCGACCAGACGCTTGGAAAGCGTTGCACGGCGTCTGCCATCACTGCCGACACTCGCAACGACTTCGACGACATCTTCGTCACCAACGACTTCGATGTCGCGCTCGCCGTAGAACACCGGCTGGAGAACCGGTGTGCCGTCGCGCGAGAGAACGAGGATCATTCCGGCATCGGCCTTCAGTTCGGGTGCCAGCTCCGGGGGCTTTGCCCGAATGTCCTGGCATTCGCGCTCGATAGCTTCGATCGTCGCCTCGGCCGCAGCAATTGCTTCTTCGGCGCTGTCTTCGTCCTCAAGAATGGCCGCATGCTCGTCGTACGAGGCATCAAGCTCGTCAAGGCGGGCAAGTTCGGCGTCAGTCAACGGAGCCGGCTCGGCTGGAAGTCGAATGAGGCCTTCGACGAGATCGTGACTGGCATAGGCGTCAAGCGTCGGCCTTACCCAGGCAAGACCCTGCTCTGCTGCGAGCGCCTTGGCGCGCTTTTCCATCTCCTCTGCGGCGAGCGTTTCGAGAAGCGCGACATCGACCCAGGACTCGCTGTCATCGTCGTCGAAGAGTTCGCGTTCGATCCGGCCACCTGCAGCGATATAGGCTTCGCGACCTACAAGGCGGGCCCGAGCATCGCTGCCGCGAACCGTGCCGGAGAGCACCATGCGCCGGATACTGTCGGCGCTGGGCGCATAATACCCCGAGGACGCCTGTTCGTAGA
>NZ_JAGMXV010000144.1 GCF_018006725.1 Rhizorhabdus sp. | reverse complement strand
CGCCAGGCGCGTGACCGAGCAGCTGTCCCGGATGCGCGGCGCGGCCATGAAGCTGGGACAGATGATCTCGATGGATGCGGGCGACGTGCTGCCGCCCGAGCTGACCGCGATCCTGTCGAAACTGCGCGAATCCGCGCATCGCATGCCGCCGTCGCAACTCGATTCCGTGCTGCGCGCCGAATGGGGCAAGGACTGGCGGCGGCGCTTCGAGCGCTTCGACGCCACGCCGATGGCCGCTGCCTCGATCGGACAGGTCCATCGCGCGACGCTCCCCGGGGGGCGGGCGCTGGCGGTGAAGGTGCAATATCCCGGCGTTGCCGCGAGCATCGACGCCGATGTCGACAATGTCGCGAGCCTCCTTGGGATGACCGGCCTGCTGCCCGAGACACTGGACATCGCGCCGCTGCTGGAGGAGGCCAAGCGCCAGTTGCACGAGGAAGCCGATTACCGGCGCGAGGCCGAGCAGATGAAGCGTTATGCCGGGCTGCTCGAGGGCGAGGCGGGTTTCGCCATCCCCTGTCCGGTCGATGAGCTGTGCGGGGACGCGATCCTGGCGATGGATTATATGCCGGGTCAGCCGATCGAGACGTTGCGCGAAGCGCCGCAGGCGATGCGCGACACCGTCATGGAGCGGCTGTTCGGTCTGGTGCTGCGCGAGCTGTTCAGCTTCGGCTATATGCAGACCGACCCCAATTTCGCCAATTATCGCTGGCGTCCCGATAGCGGGGAGATCGTGCTGCTCGACTTCGGCGCAGCGCGCGCGGTGGAGGAAAGGACCGTCGCGGCCTATCGCCAGCTCATGGCGGCAGGCCTTTCCGAGGACCGTGACGCGCTGCGGGCCTCGCTGGTCGAGGTCGGCTTCGTCGCGCCGCAGACAATCGAGCGCCACGGCGCCGCGCTCGACGCGATGATCGACGTGATGATGGAGCATCTCGGCCGGCCGGGCCTGTTCGACTTTTCCGACCGCGCCTTCGTCGAGCCGCTCCGTCGCCATGGCCGGACGATCGCAGCCGATCGGGCCGCCTGGCATATCCCCCCGATCGACACGCTGTTCGTCCAGCGCAAGATCAGCGGCACCGCGCTGCTGGCGATCCGGATGGAGGCCAAGCTGCCGCTCCGCGACATGGTGGCGGAGGCGATCCGCCATGCCCGCTGACATTCGTGCTGGTCAGGCGGCGGTCGTCTTCGGCGCGAGTGGTGGGATTGGTCGTGCGCTGGTCAGTGCCATAGCCGGGAGCGGGCGCTTCGCGGCGGTGCATGGCGGCGGGCGCAAGGCTCCAGAGGGGTTGCCGGATGCTGTCAGGCCGTTTCGTTTCGACCTGACCGACGAAGCGTCGATCGAGGCCGCTATGGGCGCGATCGAACAGCCGATCGGGCTGGCAATCGTCGCGACGGGTCTGTTGCACGATAGCGAACACCGCCTGTCCCCCGAGAAAAGCTGGCGCGCGATCGACGGCGCGGCGATGGCGCGGCTGTTCGAGATCAATACGATCGGACCTGCGCTGATCGCCAAGCATGTGATCCCGCGCCTGCCGAAACACGGGCGTGCCGTATTTTCTGCCCTGTCGGCTCGGGTCGGGTCGATCGGAGACAACCGTCTGGGTGGCTGGCACAGCTATCGCGCGAGCAAGGCGGCGCTCAACATGCTGCTGGCCAATTTCGCGATCGAACTCGGCCGCACGCACCCCGAGGTGATCGTCGCGGGCTTGCACCCCGGAACGGTCGATACCGGCCTATCCGAACCCTTTCAGCGCGGGGTGCCGCCCGAGAAGCTGTTTAAGCCGGAAAAGTCGGCCCATTGCTTGCTGTCGGTGCTCGATGGTCTGAAGCCCGCGCAGAGCGGCCGGATCTTCGCCTGGGATGGTCAGCCGATTCCCTGGTGACCTTGGGGCGCCCTGCCGGAGGACGCCCCGTTCGGATCAATGCTTCTCGATCTGGCTAACGTCACGCACGGCGCCGCGTGCGGCGTTGGTGGTCAACGCGGCATAAGCGCGCAGCGCGGGAGAGACGGTGCGCTTGCGGCCGAACGGCTTCCACGCCTTGTCGCCGCGCCCGACCATTTCCTCATGCCGCGCCGCCAGTTCGGCGGCATCGACATCGAGGGTGATGCCGCGATTGGGGATGTCGATCAGGATCGGGTCGCCGGTCTTGACCAGGGCGATCAGCCCGCCTTCGGCCGCTTCCGGCGAGACATGGCCGATCGACAGGCCCGAGGTGCCGCCCGAGAAGCGTCCGTCGGTGATCAGCGCGCACGCCTTGCCGAGCCCCTTCGACTTCAGATAGCTGGTCGGATAGAGCATTTCCTGCATGCCGGGCCCGCCCTTGGGGCCTTCGTAGCGGATCACCACCACATCGCCTTCCTTGACCTCGTTGCCGAGGATCCCGGCGACGGCCGCGTCCTGGCTCTCATAGACGCGTGCGGTGCCGTGGAAGGTCAGGATGCTGTCGTCGACGCCAGCGGTCTTCACGATGCAGCCTTCGGGCGCGAGATTGCCGAACAGAACGGCAAGGCCGCCATCCTTGGAGAAAGGATGCTCGGCACTGCGGATCACGCCGTTCTCGCGGTCGAGGTCGAGTTCCTTCCAGCGATTGCTGGTGCTGAAGGCCACCGTGGTGCGGACGCCGCCCGGTGCTGCCTTGAAGAATTCGCGCACGCTCTCGCTGTTCGTCCGGCCGATGTCCCAGCGGGCAAGCGCGTCGGCGAGGGTGGGCGCGTGGACGGTCGGCAGGCTGGCATCGATAAGGCCGGCCTTTTCGAGCTCGCCCAGGATCGACATGATCCCGCCCGCGCGGTGAACGTCCTCCATATGGACGTCGTTCTTGGCCGGCGCGACCTTGCACAGGCAGGGCACGCGGCGCGAAAGACGGTCGATATCGGCCATGGTGAAGGGCACCTCGCCCTCATAGGCGGCGGCGAGCAGGTGGAGCACGGTGTTGGTCGATCCACCCATCGCGATGTCGAGGCTCATCGCATTTTCGAAGGCGGCGAAGCTGGCGATCGAGCGGGGGAGCGCGCTGGCATCGTCCTGCTCGTACCAGCGGCGCGCAAGGTCGACGATCGTGCGACCGGCCTCGCGGAACAGCTTCTCGCGATCGGCATGGGTGGCGAGAACCGAGCCATTGCCCGGCAGCGACAGGCCCAGCGCCTCGGTCAGGCAGTTCATCGAATTGGCGGTGAACATGCCCGAGCAGGATCCGCAGGTGGGACAGGCCGACCGCTCGATGACCTGAACTTCCTCGTCACTATATTTGTCATCGGCGGCGACGACCATCGCGTCGACCAGGTCGAGCGCCACGGTCTGCCCGCGAATATCGGCCTTGCCGGCCTCCATCGGCCCGCCCGACACGAAGATCACCGGGATGTTGAGCCGCATCGCCGCCATCAGCATGCCGGGCGTGATCTTGTCGCAGTTGGAAATGCAGACGATCGCGTCGGCGCAGTGGGCATTGACCATATATTCGACGCTATCGGCGATCAGGTCGCGGCTTGGCAGCGAATAGAGCATGCCGTCATGGCCCATGGCGATGCCGTCATCGACCGCGATGGTGTTGAACTCCTTGGCGACGCCGCCTGCCGCCTCGATCTCGCGCGCAACCAGCTGGCCGAGGTCCTTCAGGTGGACGTGGCCCGGCACGAACTGGGTGAAGCTGTTGGCGACGGCGATGATCGGCTTGCCGAAATCCTCGTCGGTCATGCCGGTGGCGCGCCACAGGCCGCGCGCGCCGGCCATGTTGCGGCCGTGGGTGCTGGTGCGTGAACGGTAATGCGGCATCGATCGCTCCGGGGTTGGTCGCCTCTCTCCCTACCAGCGCTACGCCTGTCGCCTCATGTCGTAAAATATATTATAGAACAGCTATTGGGTCGCAGGAGATATGATGGACATCCGCCAGCTTCGCCACGCGCTGGCCGTCGCCGACACGCTTCACTTCGGTCGGGCCGCCGAGCGCCTCGGCATGACGCAGCCGCCGCTGAGCCAGTCGATCCTGGCACTGGAACGCGAACTGGGGGCGAGCCTGTTCCTGCGGTCGCGCCGGAGCGTCGCGCTGACGGCGTTCGGCCGGCAATGGCTCGACGAGGTACGGCCGGCGGTCGCCGCGATCAACGGGCTGGCCGAGAGCGCGCGGCGGCTGCTCGCCGGGCAGGCGGGGCGGCTTGCCCTCAGCTTCGTCAGCACCGCTGACTATAGTGTCCTGCCGACGATCGTGCAGCGTTATGCCGCCGCCTTTCCCGACGTGCATATCGCGCTGCAGGAAGCGACCAGCGACGTGCAGATCGAGGCCTTGCTCGAGGGCCGGGCGGATGCAGGGATCATCATCCCGAGCCTGTCATCGCTGCCGCCCCGTCTCGGCTACCGCCCCCTGCTGCAGGAGCCTCTGATTGCGGCCGTACCGGAGGCTTGGGTGGAACAAGCCAGGCTGAAGCTGATCGACGGGCGCCTTGCCGGCCATGCCTGGATGGAGGAGCCGCTGCTGCTCTTTCCCGCCCGCGTCTCGCCCGATTTTCACGGGCTGGTCACCGGCTTCTATCGCGCCCAGGGCCGCGAACCGGTTATCCGTCAGGAGGCGATCCAGATGCAGACGATCGTCAGCCTCGTGTCCGCCGGCATGGGGATGGCGCTGGTGCCCAGTTCGATGCGCCATTTGGCCCGCACGGGGACGCGATACCTGCCGCTCGCCGAACCTGCTCCAATGCTGGAGACCGGCCTTGCCTGGCTTGGCGATAACCACGCGCCGACGCTGCTGGCGCTGATCGAAGTCGCCGCCGGGATCAGCGGATCGGACGGATATCCACCACCTTGAGGTGCGAAAACAGCGTGCCGCGCGGGACCATCGCCTGAAATTGCGACCAGCGGCCGGCGAGATAGCGGCAGCTCTTCGGATCGATCTGCGGCCCGATCGGGCCGATCCTGACCGGAACCGGCGTCACAACCTCATAGGTCACGACGCGGTCGACCTGCGGCTTCCAGTCGTCACGCACCGCCAGACGCTCGCGGACGTCCTCGACGCTGGAGATCCGGTCGAAGGTGCCGAAACTGCCCGGCATCTCGGGTGTCTGGGTGCCCCCGATCGCCATCTGGAAGCGCGTGCCGGCAGGCAGAGTGCTGTCATAGGCGCTGTACCAGTCGGGCCAGGGAGACGCGCCGCCAACGAGCAGCGCATAGGCCTTCGTGGCGGCCTCGTCATCGGCATAGCGCCAACGATTGGCATCCCACCAGATTTTGCCCGGCGGGCTATCGAGCGAGTCGGCGCCCTTACCGCAGGACGGCGCCGGGACGGCGGCTGCCGTCTGAACGGGTCCGGTCCGCGCACAGGCAGCCGCGAGCAGCAGGAGCAACGGTGCCCCGCCTTTGGCGATCTTCATATGTCATACCCCCGACAATTCCCCGGTGTCTCTGGTAGCGCGGGGCGAAGGGGCAGGCGAGCGCCTTCGTGGGGGCGCTCAATCGCCCGAGCGCGTGTCCGAATTGCCCCAGCGGGCCCGCTGAGCGCGTTCGCGCTGGACCTGGGCGGGAGACTTCATGGTCCGGAACCCGCGCGCATAGCGGCGACGGCGGCGTTCCCGCCAGTCATGGAAGAGGGCGATCATGACCCAGCCCAGGATCACCGATCCGAAGAGCGTCAGGGCGCCCCACTGGACGATCGGCTCGTTGATCACGTCGCTGCTCCTTGCCTCGTCCGGACCATCCGGATCGGTGCATGATAGCAGTCCGGCCCTGAAGCGGGTGTAAACGAGTGTAATGTGCAGCTGGTTTACAATTGCTCGGCGGCACGCCCTTGAAAGCTGCCGACGCGATCTCATATCGAAGGAGCGGGCCGGGCCCCTCTGGCGATCCTGCGGGATCGTGATGTCGGACCGCATCGGGTGATCTCGATGCCGGGTCCAATCCTTTCAGCCCGCCACAGCTCCCCCGATCGATGACCATCGAAGGGAACTGACAATGTCTGCCATGATGTACCGCCTGACCGACATCCGCCGCCGGATCGACGAAGAAATCCGATCGGAGCTGTCGCGCCGGACCCCCAGTTTTTTGCGCCTTCTTCGCCTGCGCCGCCTCAACGCGCTGGTGCGGGAGCGGCTGTCCACCCGCCTCCTGACGCTGGCATCAGCCTGAGGCGAGGGATCAGCGAAGCGCGACCGCTGCCGCGATCAACGCCGATCCGACAAAGACCGCCGCCGCCAACCAGCGCAACGCACCGGTCAGAGCAACGGCCGAATCCGCGCGCTCGACGGTCACCGGCGCCTCCAGGCGCGCGACGGCAGCCCGGATCAGTCTGGGCGCATCGTCGCCTGCACGGAGTAACTCGCGCGCGACCGACTGGAGCGTCGTTTCCCACCGGGCCGGCGACAGTCGGTGCATCGCGATGCGCAGGCTCGACCGTTCGATCGCCTGCGACAGGTCGAAATCGGGGACGATCGCGGACAGCACGCCGTCGATGGTCATCAGAGCCTTGAAGATCAGCAACAGGTCTGCCGGCAGGACGAGCTTTTCCGCGCGCATCAGCGCCATGAAGTCGGCGACCATCGCCGCGAGCACGATGCGCTGTCCGCCGTGGCGTGCGATCAGACGGTCGGCGGTCCTGCGGATGTTGGCTGCGGGCACGACCCCGGTCGACCAGCGCTGAAGGACGCTCGCCAGTTCGTCGGGATCGGACGCGGTGATCGAGCGGACGAAATCGATGAACTCTTCCCGGCGTCTTGGCGAGACATGGCCGAGCATGCCGAGATCGAGCAGGGCGAGCCGGTTCCCCTGCAGACAGAGCAGATTGCCGGGATGGGGATCGGCATGGAAGCGCCCGTTGATCAGCACCATGTCGAGGACGAGATCGGCGCCCAGTTCGGCAATCGCCTGCGGATCGATGCCCGCACCGCGCAGGGACTCTGCGCTGCGCGGCGGGACACCGTTGACATGATCCATCACGAGCAGCGTTTCCGACGTCCATTGCCAGTGAATCTCTGGCACCACCACGCGCGGGTTCCCCCGGAAATCCGCGCGCAGCCGTTCGGCGTTTCTCCCCTCATTGGCGAAATCGAGTTCCTCCAGCACCGCATCGGCCAGGCTGCGGACGAGTCCGGTCGGGGCATAGCGTCGCATCTCGGCGCTGCTCGCCTCGGCTACGGCCGCCAGTTGCCCGAGCAGGCGCAGGTCGGCGCGCATCCGTCGATCGATGCCGGGGCGCCGGATCTTGAGAACGACCTGCCGCCTGTCATGGGTGGTGGCGCGATGAACCTGTGCCATAGACGCAGCTGCCAGGGGCTGGCTTTCGAAAGACGCGAAAGCTTCTTCCGGGGATTCTCCAAGGGCTTGCTCGACGATATCGCGAATCTGTTCGAAGGGCAGGGTCGGAGCATTGCTGTGCAGCGTCTCCAGCTCGGCGATCCAGTCGGGCGGCAGCAGGTCGCTGCGCGTCGCGAGAATTTGCCCCAGCTTGATGAAGGTCGGTCCCAGAGCTTCCAGCGCGAGGCGGGTGCGGCGAGGTAGTCCATCATCGCCTGCATCGCCGCCCTCCGATACCGTGTGGTCGAGACCGAGGCGCGAAACCAGAACGCTCAGGCCGAAGCGCGAGACGATACCCGCTATTTCGGCCAGCCGTTCGCGGTCCCGCGCGGCGACACGCAAACTTTGCAACATCTCGGTTCAGCCGATCGCCCGGCCAGCCGCCTTGGCGATCAGCCGGTTCACATAGTCGATCTTGCCGGTGACGGCCGGAGACAAATGGAAGGGATAGAGGTCGGGTTGCCCCATGCTGCGGTTGATCGTGTTGAGGGCGAAGCTCCACGGGATCATCTGGCGGCCTAGCGCCTCGGTCGTGGCGGTATAGGGATCGAAATCGATATGGCCTTCGGGTGTCGCCTCGGGTCCGTCGAGCGCTGCCATGCGCATGTCGAAGCCGCCGATCGAGGCTAGCGTATCGACCATGTGCAGATAATGGGCGAAGGTTTCCGCGAAATCCTCCCAGGGATGCGAGGTCGCATAATAGCTCACATGGTCGTCGGTCCAGATCTTCGATCCATTGGCGGCATAATGGTCCGACAGCGCCTGACTGTAATCGATACGATCGTCGCCGAAGATCGCGCGGCAGGCTTCGAGTTCCGCCGGATCGATCTCGACCAGACGCGCCCAGTAATGATGCCCCACTTCATGGCGGAAGTGGCCGAGCAAAGTGCGATAGGGCTCACCCATCCGGGTCCTTGCCCGCTCGCGCTCGGCGTCGTCGGCTTCGATCAGGTTGAGCGTGATCAGCCCGTCGTCATGGCCGGTGTAGACTTGGGGCTGGCCCTGTTCCTCAGCTGAGGGATCGTAGAGAAAGTCGAAAGCAAGGCCTTGTATCTTGCCGATTTCCTCGGCCTTTGTTTCGAGGGGCAGGCCGAGGCGGATAAGCGTGTGGAACAGCCGCCGCTTGGCCGCCTCGATCTTGGCCCACCGCTCCGGCACAGTCGGCACGCTGAGGTCGGGGATAGTGCGGTTGTGACGGCATGCCCGGCAATAGGCGGTGCTGTCGTCGGTCGGCACCAGCCAGTTGCACACACCATGATGGTCGTTGTTAGCGCACACCACGACGCCATGGGCCTCGCCCGCCGCGTCGCGCCAAGTCGTCGCGCCGTCGCCCAGAAAAAGGAAGCCGTCGCTGTCGGGATCATAGCCCAGCGTGAAGCCGCAGCCCGGGCAGACCCGCGCCTCGAAATGGAGGGGGCGGTGGCAGTTCGGGCAGGGGAAAGGCGCCATGATGCGGGCAACTCGCTTGCAGTTGGAACGATCAGGCCGCAGAACGCGGGGCGGACCGGGCAAGTTGCCGCCCGGTCGATCAATTTTTCACTTGCGGAACGGCACGCCGGTACACATCTCACTTGTGGCATTTATGCAACAGGTGCGACGTTAGGATGACGACGACGACGATGGCTGATCTCTATTCGAAGCTGGGGCTGAAGCGCGGGGCGGACGAGGCCGAGATCAAGAAGGCCTATCGCAAGCTCGCGAAGGAGCTTCACCCCGACCGCAACAGCGACAATCCCAAGGCGGCCGAGCGCTTCGCCGAGGTGACGGCGGCCTATGACCTGCTGTCCGACCGCGACAAGCGCGCGCAATATGACCGTGGCGAGATAGACGAGCAGGGCAATCCGCGCGGCCCCTTCGGCTTCGGCGGGCGTGGCGGCGGCGGGTTCAACCCCGGCGCCGGCCCGGGCGGCGCGAATTTCGAGTTCGGCGATGGCGCGGATTTCGGCGACATCTTCGAAGGCATTTTCGGCCGTTCGCGCGGCGGGACTGGGCCGGGCGCCGGAGCAGCCGGGCGTCGCGGTTTCGGTGGCGGCGGGTTCGGCGGCTTCGGCACGCAGGGCGGCGGCCGTCCGCTGCGCGGTGCGGACGTCTCCTACAAGCTCAGCGTGCCGTTCGAGGAAGCTGCCTCGCTCAAACCGCAGCGGATCAGCCTGCCGAGCGGCAAGACGATCGACGTCAAGCTGCCCAACGGCGTGGAAACCGGCACGCAGATGCGGCTGGCCGGGCAAGGAGACGAGGGGCCCGGCGGTCGTGGCGACGCGATCGTCACTGTCGAATTGCGTCCGCACCGCTATTTCACCCGGGACGGCGACGACGTCCGCCTCGACCTGCCGGTGGCGCTCGAAGAGGCTGTGCTGGGCGAGAAAGTCCGCGTGCCGACGGTGGACGGCGCCGTCATGCTCGCCATTCCGAAGGGAACGACCTCTGGCAAGACGCTGCGCCTCAAGGGCAAGGGATTCCACCGCAAGGATGGTAGCCGCGGCGATCAGCTGGTGACGGTCATGATCGACATTCCGACGGGCGACGCGGAACTGGAAGCCTTCGTCGAGCGCTGGAGCGGCAAGGGCCAGCGCAATCCGCGCGCCCAGTTCGAATAGGCGAAGGAACGGGCGGGTGACGACAGGGGTTTCGGGGCGCTTCCAAGATGCAGGATGAATCCCCCGAAGCCCGCCGCCAACGCCCGTTCGAAACCCATCTCGAACAGCTTCGCCCCGGCGGGCGTATCTTCCTTGTACTCAAGCGTGCGGCGATCGGCGTCTATTCGGACGGGTTCATCCATGCGGGTAACATCGCCTATCTGGCGCTGTTGACGATGTTCCCGTTCTTCATCGTCATGGCGGCGCTGGCGCAACTGGTGGGGCGTACGCCCGACGTCCAGCAGGCGGTCTATGGTTTTCTGGCGACGGTGCCGGCGTCGGTGCGCGATCTGGTGGCGCAACCGATCAACGACGTCCTCGCGGCCAACAACAAGGGCGCGCTGCTGTGGTTCGGTGCGCTGATCGGCCTGTGGACCGTCGGCAGCTTCGTCGAAACGATCCGCGACATCCTCTACCGCGCTTATGGCGTTAAGCCGAGCAAGGGCTTCTTTCATTATCGCATGGGCAGCATCGCGATCATCGTGACCTCGGTGGTCATGGCGATGGCCGCGTTCAGCGCGCAGGTTGTCCTGACCGGCGTCGAGCAGTTCGTCGTCCGGCTGCTGCCCTTCGCCGAAGGCTTCACCGCGCTGATCAGCGTCTCTCGCATCGCGCCGCTGCTGATGCTGATCGGCGCGCTCTATGCGCTGTTCACCGTCCTTGCCCCGGCGCGTTACCGGATGACCGGTTGCCCCAAATGGCCGGGGGCCTTGTTCACCGCCAGCTGGTGGATGGCTGTGACGATGCTGCTGCCCCTCGTCGTGGGCGCTTTCGGCGGCTATGGGCGAACCTATGGCAGCCTGGCTGGGGTCATCGTGACCCTGCTGTTCTTCTGGTTGGTGGGGTTGGGGCTGGTCTTTGGCGCGCACCTCAACGCGGCACTAGCCGAAACCCCGGAAACTTCTGTAAAGGAAGCCGCGCCGAACGAATAAGGGAGTTATCGTGGCCGGTTTGATGAAGGGGAAACGCGGGCTGATCATGGGCCTTGCCAATGATCGGTCGCTGGCTTGGGGCATCGCCAAGGCACTCCACGAGCAGGGTGCCGAAATGGCGTTCAGCTACCAGGGCGAGGCGCTGGAGCGGCGTGTGCGCCCGCTGGCCGAGCAGGTTGGTTCCGACTTCCTGATCGAGTGCGACGTGTCGACCGCAGAGGGCGTCGATGCGGCCTTTGCCACGCTGGCGGCGCGCTGGCCGACGATCGACTTCCTGGTCCACGCGATCGGCTTTTCCGACAAGAACGAGCTGCGCGGGCTCTATGTCGACACCAGCCTCGAAAATTTCCTGCTGACGATGAACATCTCGGCCTACAGCTTCGTCGCGGTCACCCGCCGGGCGCGGGCGATGATGCCCGAGGGCGGCTCGATCCTGACACTCAGCTATTATGGCGCCGAGAAGGTCGTGCCGCATTACAACGTCATGGGCGTCGCCAAGGCCGCGCTGGAGACCAGCGTCAAATATCTGGCGATGGACCTGGGCCCCGAAAATATCCGCGTCAACGCGATCTCGGCCGGTCCGATCAAGACGCTGGCGGCGAGCGGCATCGGCGACTTCCGCTACATCCTCAAGTGGAACGAGCTCAACTCGCCGCTGCGACGCAACGTGACGATCGAGGATGTCGGTGGGGCGGGCGTTTATCTGCTGTCCGACCTCGCATCGGGCGTGACCGGCGAGATCCACCATGTCGACGCCGGCTACAATGTCATCGGCATGAAGGCCGAAGACGCGCCCGACATCGCGCTGGCGTGATCGCATCGGGTCGCGCAATGTGCCGCGGCCCAGCAAGAACGGAATAGAGAAGTGAATATGAACGGGCTGCAGGCACGACCCATATCGCGCGGCGCGCGCCAGACAGAGGCGCGCTGATGTCGTTCAACAGCTTCGGCCGCGTGTTCCGCTTCAGCACCTGGGGTGAGAGCCATGGCCCGGCGATCGGCGCCGTCGTCGACGGTTGCCCCCCAGGGCTGGAGATCAGCGAGGCGGTAATCCAGCCCTGGCTCGACAAGCGCCGGCCCGGCACGTCGCGCTTCACGACACAGCGGCAGGAGCCCGATCAGGTCCGCATCCTGTCAGGGGTGTTCGAGGGGTGCACGACCGGCACGCCGATCAGCCTGATGATCGAGAATGTCGACCAGCGCTCGAAGGACTATTCGGAGGTCGCGCTCGCCTATCGGCCGGGCCATGCCGATTATGCCTATGACGCCAAATATGGCTTGCGCGACTATCGCGGCGGCGGGCGCAGTTCGGCGCGCGAGACGGCGTCGCGCGTCGCGGCCGGCGCGGTCGCCCGGCTCGTCATCCCCGAGGTGCGTATTCGCGCCTATCTGACCGAACTGGGCGGCGATGCGATCGACCGGGCGGCCTTCGACGATATCGCGATCGACGAAAACCCCTTTTTCTGCCCGGATCGAGCAGCTGCCGCACGCTGGGAAAAGATCGTCGATGATGCGCGCAAGGCAGGCTCGTCGGTCGGCGCCATCGTCGAATGCGTCGCGGAAGGCCTGCCTGCGGGCTGGGGCGCACCGCTTTATGCCAAGCTCGACAGAGAGCTGGCATCGGCCTGCATGTCGATCAACGCAGTCAAGGGAGTCGAGATCGGCGACGGCTTCGAAGCGGCGCGGTTGACCGGCGAAAGCAATGCCGATCCGATGCGCCCCGGCGCCGATGGCCGG
>NZ_JAGMXV010000394.1 GCF_018006725.1 Rhizorhabdus sp. | reverse complement strand
GGATGGCATGGTCGTTCTACTCCATTCGGCATGGCTCGGCCCATGCCGAATGGAGTAGAACGACCATGCCATCCTTCGCCCGCGAACTCGAACAGACGCTGCACAACGCGCTGAGCGCAGCCAGCAGCCGGCGCCATGAATATGCGACCCTCGAGCATCTGCTCCTGGCGCTGATCGCGGACGAACATGCGTCGAAAGTGATGACCGCCTGCGGCGTCGACCTGTCGGAACTGCGCAATGCGGTCACCAACTATCTCGACACCGAGCTCGATGCGCTCAAGGTCGAGGGGGAGACCGATCCCTCGCCGACCAGCGGCTTCCAGCGGGTCGTCCAGCGCGCCATCCTCCACGTCCAGTCGTCGGGCCGCGAGGAAGTGACCGGGGCCAATGTCCTCGTCGCCCTGTTCAGCGAGCGCGAAAGCTATGCCGTCTTCTTCCTGCAGCAGCAGGACATGAGCCGCCTCGATGCCGTCAGCTATATCAGCCATGGCGTAGGCAAGGCAGGTCAGCCCACCGAGCAGCGCGAGGTAAAGGGCGCCGAGGAAGAGAAGGCACAGGCCAAGACCGACGGCAAGAAGGGCGAAAGCGCGCTCAAGCAGTTCTGCGTCAACCTCAACGAGAAGGCCAAGTCGGGCAAGGTCGATCCGCTGATCGGCCGTTCCGCCGAGGTCGATCGCACCGTGCAGATTCTCTGCCGCCGCTCGAAGAACAACCCGCTCTATGTGGGCGATCCCGGCGTCGGCAAGACCGCCATCGCCGAGGGCCTTGCGCGCAAGATCGTCGAGGGCGACGTTCCCGAGGTGCTGCTGCCGGCCGTGATCTACTCGCTCGACATGGGCTCGCTGCTGGCGGGCACCCGTTATCGCGGCGATTTCGAGGAGCGTCTGAAGCAGGTCGTCACCGAACTCGAGAAGCTGCCCCATGCCGTGCTGTTCATCGACGAGATCCACACCGTGATCGGTGCGGGTGCGACGTCGGGCGGCGCGATGGATGCGTCCAACCTGCTCAAGCCGGCGCTGTCGGGCGGTTCGATCCGCTGCATCGGCTCGACCACCTACAAGGAATTCCGCAACCATTTCGAGAAGGACCGCGCGCTGCTGCGGCGCTTCCAGAAGATCGACGTCAACGAGCCGACGATTGAGGACACGATCAAGATCGTCTCCGGACTGCGATCGGCCTTCGAAGAGCATCACAACGTCAAGTACACGCCCGACGCGATCAAGGCGGCGGTCGAGCTGTCGTCGCGCTACATCAGCGACCGCAAGCAGCCCGACAAGGCGATCGACGTGATCGACGAGGTCGGCGCCTCGCAGATGCTGGTGCCGCCGGCCAAGCGCAAGAAGGTGATCACCCCCAAGGAGATCGAGGCGGTGATCGCGACGATGGCGCGCGTCCCTCCGAAGACGGTGTCGACCGACGACAAGAAGGCGCTCGGCACGCTCGAGACCGATCTGAAGCGCGTCGTCTTTGGCCAGGACAAGGCGATCGAGGTGCTGAGCTCGGCGATCAAGCTGAGCCGCGCCGGCCTCCGCGATCCCGACAAGCCGATCGGCAACTATCTCTTCTCGGGCCCGACCGGCGTCGGCAAGACCGAGGTAGCGCGTCAGCTGGCGTCGATCCTCGGCATTCCGCTCCAGCGCTTCGACATGTCCGAATATATGGAGCGTCATTCGGTCAGCCGGCTGATCGGCGCGCCTCCGGGCTATGTAGGCTATGATCAGGGCGGACTGCTGACCGACGCTGTCGACCAGCATCCGCATAGCGTGCTGCTGCTCGACGAGATCGAGAAAGCGCATCCGGACCTGTTCAACATCCTTCTGCAGGTGATGGACAACGGCAAGCTGACCGACCATCACGGGAAGACGGTCGACTTCCGCAACACCATCCTGATCATGACGACCAACGCTGGCGCGTCCGACATGGCGCGCGAGACGCTGGGCTTCGGTTCGCTGTCCCGCGAGGGAGAGGATGAGGAAGCGGTGAAGAAGCTCTTCACGCCGGAGTTCCGCAACCGCCTCGATGCGATCGTGCCGTTCGGTTACCTGCCGGCAGAGGTCGTCTCGCGCGTGGTCGAGAAGTTCATCCTGCAGCTCGAACTGCAGCTGGCCGATCGTGAGGTGCACATCAGCCTCGATGACGAGGCCAAGCAGTGGCTGACCGCCAAGGGCTATGACAAGCTCTACGGCGCCCGCCCGATGGGCCGCCTGATCCAGGAAAAGATCAAGCAGCCGCTGGCCGAGGAACTGCTGTTCGGCAAGCTGGTCCATGGCGGCGAGGTCAAGGTGAAGATGAAGGACGAGGCCCTCTCGTTCGAAATCGTCCCCGCCGCGCCCAAGCGCCCGAAAAAGGGCGGCGGCGCCAAGGCCAAGGTCAAAGCCTGAGCTTTTGATAGACTGAAGACATTCATAGGCCCGTCTCGCGAGAGGCGGGCCTATTGTCTTGCCAGCTGTTCCGGGATGCATTCAGACATGATGAACATGTCCCCGCCCCGATGACGGACATGCCAGAGGGCATTTTTGGGTTCCCGCCATTGATCTGCGACAGGGCGGGCCACATGTTGCGTATGACAATGTCCGAGGAACCGACACCCGCATGACAGCCGCCATCATCGACGCCAGCGCCGTCACTCTCGCGCTGGGGAAGCCTCCGGCACGCGTCGAGATATTGCGGCGGATAGACATCAGCATCGACCGGGGCGACACCGTCGCTCTGCTCGGCCCTTCCGGATCGGGCAAATCCTCGCTCATGTCGGTACTATCCGGCCTCGAACGGGCAGATTCGGGCCGGGTGCTGGTCGACGGGCTCGATTTCGGAGCACTGGACGAGGACGCGCTCGCGGCCGCCCGGCGCGGACGGATCGGTATCATCCTCCAGGCCTTTCACCTGCTGCCGACGATGACCGCGATCGAGAATGTCGCGGTTCCGCTGGAGCTGGCGGGCGCCCCCGATGCGATCGAGCGGGCGCAGGCCGAACTGACGGCGGTCGGTCTCGGCCATCGTCTCGACCATTATCCGGCGCAGCTGTCGGGCGGCGAGCAGCAGCGCGTCGCCATCGCCCGGGCGATCGCGCCCCGCCCTGCCCTGCTGTTCGCCGACGAGCCCACCGGCAATCTCGACGCCGCGACCGGCGAGGCGATCATGGACCTGCTTTTTGCCCGACAGCGCGATACGGGTACCACCTTGCTCGTCATCACGCATGATCCCGCGCTTGCCGCCCGCTGCGCGCGGGTGGTCGAGATGCGCGATGGCGCCATCGTAACAGATCGTCGCGCCGCATGAGGACTGCATGGCGACTGGCGCTGCGCGATATGCGCGGCGGCCTCAAG
>NZ_JAGMXV010000393.1 GCF_018006725.1 Rhizorhabdus sp. | reverse complement strand
GGAGTGATGGAAACTTGCTATAGCATCAACGGAACTGACTTTGACTTGTGTGACAAGGCCGAAGTGCTTTCCGTACTGGAGGACGAGGGCCTGCTGAAAATAGGAGCCACATATCATGAGATGGAATTTCGTCGCATACAGCCAAAGGATTTGTTCTCGGCAGAGGATTTTACCGAAAGCATTGCCGAGCGCCTTTTCGACACGGCTGACTATTGCCCAGACGGCTGCCCGCCAGTGACGCGAGCGGCGACGGAAGAACTGGAAAATTTTGTGTGGGCATGGATCGATCGGAACGCGATCCCCGACAACTACTGGATTTGTGTTAGCGAGACGCGAGAGAAGCACGTTACTACTGAAGACCTACTGGCGAGGGGGAGTGATGAGTAATGTTATTCCGCTGGGCAAAGTGACGCATCTTGACCTGTCCCCCGACCAAGTGCTGCACGGCGCAATGGGCGAGTTGAGCGCGCTGGTAATCATGGCGTGGGACAAAGACGGGGACCTGTATTTTGCCAGCACCATGTCCGACGGCGGGGAGGTGCTGTGGCTTATGGAGCAGTGCAAGAAAAGACTACTCGAATCGGCGAAGGAGGAGGAGAAGCGATGAACGAACCACGATATTGTAAGGACTGCAAACATTCGCGCGAGGAGGAAACCAGCACCGCATTTCTCACATGCATGCACCCTAAAATAATCAGTACAAGCGTAAGGGCACTGGCCCGCAGCACCGATGCGCACATGTACGGAGTAGATTGCGACGCTGAACGCTCTTATAACGGCTGGCTCCCGAAATGCGGCATACGGGGCAAACTTTGGGAGGCGAGATCGGCGGATGAAAAGCGCCAGAATCTGATCGAGCCTTTGATTTCATTTGCGATTTGTATGGGCGCCAGTCATTGCGCGCCCGTTTATCACATTGCCGGACAGCCCTGCCCGCGCTGCTCAATGGGACTCGCGGCCCCGAGTGACCCGCCACCACTCTGCACCCAAGAGGATCTGGACGCCCTGCTGATCTCTAGTGGGATTTGGGGGCCCGTGCTTGCTGAAGTGCTTACAGAAGCAGGTATGGCGATAGAGAACGAGCACGGCTGCAAAGTAGGCGAGACGTTTCAGCAATATGGATGGGTGCGTCGTGCTCGGACACTGCTTGGATTCGAGAACAACGAGGAGGTGGATGATGGGGGGTGACGTGAAGGTTAGCTTTCTTTCTACCGATGAATTCTGGGACAAAATGTGCGATCCGCGATTCATGCGCGTTTCGTTAAGGCAGGGCGCCCTTACGTCCAAAACGATTCAAAATAATCAGATTGTAAGTTGTTGATTTTGTTGATGCGCATTTCGAGTTATGAACCGGTTTAGACGTGCGATTCAGGCGTCCGGGAAGGGCCGCATATACCGAGGGAAAACACATGAGTAGAGTATTGGCGCTTTCGTTGCTCATACTGGCCGCAGGCGTCGTCGCAGACGAGGACGACTACATCATCCGTCACCGAGACGCGATCGAGGCCGACAGCTACAACGACCGTGCAGGGAATATCTCATCCGACTATGACCATGACGGGACGCCAAACTTCATCGATCCCTTCGACGATGATCAGCTCATCGACATGGGCGATCGGGACTTTGATGGCGACGGGACACCGAACTATATTGACCCGTATGATGATGACTGGCTGGAGCCTTAACGCGGTTTGCGCACCAGATTGGCAGGGCCGGCAATGAAGGACAGCGGTCTGGCGCCGTTCATTTTCTATCTGGTCATGTTGTTTCTGTTTGGGGTCGTCCCCCTGATAGCAACGCTGCTATGGACGATCCTGCGCTAATTTGACCCGCTCGTTGAATCGCGTCATCGCCTCGGTGATCTGGTCGTCGATCGCCCGAACAGCGGCCCGATCGGCATCGCCTTCAATCAGACCGCGCTTCTTGCGCCTGAGCATCTGCACCCGGCGTTCGAACAGCCCAGCCATCTTTCCGAGCCGCGCCTCCGGGTGATCCGCGACGTATTTGGCGTAATCCAGCCCGTCCTCGCGCATCCCCTTGACGGCACCTGACTGCACATTGATGTCGCGCAGGTTGTTGTAGAACCGATTTGCCTGTGGCGCCTGGCCGGCTGCCTCTCCGTAGAAGCGCCCGACAAGCGGTATCTTGTAGGCGGGCAACTCCTCGCCGCTGGTGATCGCGCTCGCCGTTGTGGCCAGCTTGCCCACCTCTCTCCCAGCGCCCCCGGTGATCTGGCCAATCAGGTATTCAATTTGGTCCGGGGTCGGGCTGGCAATGCCGCGGGTATAGGCAGTTCCGCCCGACAGGGTGTTGATCGCCTCTGCCACCCACTTGGCCGGATAGCTGGCCGTGTCTCGAGCGCGCGTGAACCCTGGGGTTGGGTGCAGATTGCTGAAGTCCTCACGAGCGATCGGCTTGCCCGTCCAGTCTTTGTTCATCCCCAGCGCAACCAGCGGATCGGTGATCGTCGGTGAAACAATCTGCGCGATAGGAGCTGATCCGCCCAGCGGGTTGAACGCATCGGCGATCACACCCAATAACGCGCCTGCTTTTTCAGGGGTTTTGCCGTACAGCATGGTCTCGGTGATCAGCCTGCCGATATTGGGCAGCACGTTGAATCCGAGCGGCATGGGGATCGTCACATACTTACCGCCGCCGATGGGAATGATGATGTTTCGCTCGCGCACGAAATCCGGCGGCTCGTCATCGCCAAACCCCGCCGCGGCGAGGGCCAGAGCCTGCAGCGAACCCATCAGGATTCCGCCGTAGATGATGCGCTTGCCTGCCGGCCCACGAAGCGTGTCTACCATCCGCGCCATGCCCTGAACGGATGCGTTAAAGAACGCATACAGCGCGCCAAGCTGCTGCGCATCCGCCCCCTTGCGGTTGAAATTCACCGTCAGGTTTTTGGCAATGCTTGCCGCGCGCTCCTTGCTCATCCCGCTGTCCAGCCCGGCCTTGTAGGCGGCCAGCCGAACGGAATTCTCCATCACATAGTTGTAGTCACTGAGCCACTGGAACAGGGGGCGAACCCCCCTATCGACAGCCAGGATGGCCGGCTTTTCGATGAAGCCATTGGCGGTGAGCACTTTCCCCCACGGCCGTTTGGTCCACCAGTCGGGGTCGAGAGAGTGCTGAATAGCCTCCGTGCGCTCCTTGCCGGTGCGAAACAGATCCCGATAGCCCGTCTTTCCGCCGGCCAACCCGAAATCGCGAGCCAGCGTCTCCCATTGCCCGTCGAACCGTGCAAACCCGTGTTTCGCGGCGCCGGTCAGTATCGCGGCAGAATCGCGCATGATACCCGACTGCTGCCCCGCCAATGCCGTATT
>NZ_JAGMXV010000392.1 GCF_018006725.1 Rhizorhabdus sp. | reverse complement strand
CACGGTCTGGATCGAGCCCACCGTGCGCACCATGCCATCGAGCCAGCTGCGGAAACGCAGCCACGCCATGCCGCCGCCCTCGAAGCGGCCGGGCCGGAACTCGACGGTGCCGCTCGTGATGGCGCCGTCAGGCAACCGCACCGCCCAGCCGAGGGTCGAGCCGAGGTCGAGGGCCAGCAACACAGGCAGGCCGGAATCGGGGCTCCTGACAGATCTGACAGATGAAACGGTTTGCACCGTTATCGTGCGCGCACGCGCGCGCGTGACGTCTATAAGGGGTCGATCTGTCAGATCTGTCAGGCGAGTATTTTTGCGCGTTTGCAGGGGCTGCATCGTAGTCAGAACTCCATGTCGGTGGTGGATCGACTTGCGGCCTTGAGCGCAATGCCGCGAAATCCCCTTTGGGTACTCACGGGCTCGCGCCATTTCTCGAAGCCACGGGTGGTCAGGTTTTCTGAGAAGCGCCGGATCGAGCCGACATATTCTCCAGCCGCCTCCGCCCACACCTTCCAGGCGCCGTAGAGCGTGGCGACCAGCTCGGTGCAGCCCGGGCCGGTGACGCAGGCATCCGCCATCCACCGCCCGATGGCGTCCTCGTCGTCGAAATATTCGTCGGTCGCCGCTTGCACCGCCGCCGGCGGCTTCAACCCGATGCGCTGCCATTCAAGACAGCCCTCGATCGCCCAAGCGAGGATGCCGTTGCGCTCGGCCAGGAGGCGGTCGGTGAGCGTCTTGTCACGCTTGGCCGGCGGGATAGTCACGGTGAACGGCACCATGTGAAAGCGCCGCCGCATGGCCTCGTCGATGTTTCGAATGGAAGGCTTATGGTTGCCGGCGATGACAAGCTTGAATTGCGGCATGAACTCGAAGAAGTCCTGCCGCATGAAGCGCGCCTTGATCGGATCGCTGCCGGTCATGAGCTTCAGTTTGCTCTCAGCCCAGCGGCGCCCCTGCTCGGTCTCGACGGCGGACACGAAGCGCGCGCCGCGAAGCCCCGCGAGATCGGTCGGATGCCGATCGCCGGTCGTGGCCATGAACATGTCCATGGGCGCTGTCGTCGCGTAGTCGCCATGGATGGCGGCGACTACGTTGCAGAAGACCGACTTGCCGTTGGCGCCGGTCCCATAGAGGAAGAACAGCGCGTGCTCGATCGTGAGCCCGGTCAGCGAATAGCCGACCATGCGCTTAAGATAGGCCTGTAGATCGGCGTCATTGTTGGTAACGGTCGCCAGGAACGCCTTCCACGTGGGGCAATCGCCCTCGGGGGTAGCACCGGAGATCCGGGTCATCCGATCCGCCCGGTCGTGATCGCGTCGCGCGCCCGAGCGCAGATCGACGATCCCACCCGGCGTGTTGAGCGCCCAAGGGTTGCGATCCCATTCCTCGGCCGTCGCGGCATGCCGCCGATCCGCCCGGGCCAGCCGCTCGACCGCCGCCACTGTGGCGGCACTGGCGAGCTTCGCCGCGAGGCGTGCGCGCGTGCAGCGTCCTGCCGCCTCCCGGCACACCAGTCGGGAAAGATGCAAGCCCATCAATGTGGTCTCATGACGCCAGTAAGTACCGGTCCAGACGAGCCATTGCCCCCAGGCCGCCACGAACCGCCAGTCCTCGCCGTATCGGCGCGTGAACTCGAGAGCGAGCGCATCCTCGGTGAATTGCGGCGGCGGAGCTTCATCGTCGGGACCGCCGTCGCCGGGCACGTCGCCCGGGGTTCCGAGCGCTCCGCCACCGCGCTCGGCGTCACGCTTCCACAGCCGCTCGGCTTCATGCTGGAGCTTGTCGAGGGGCCAAGGCGGATCGATCCTGGCTTCGTTGTAGGCGACGATCTCGTCCCACGCCTGCGCCGGGGTGACATGCCCCTCGCGGCAACGCCGGATCCAATAGCCGATGACCCGAGACAGCGCGTCGAACCGGGTCGTGCCGTCCACGCCGCCCTCGCGGATCCGGCGCCCGAACAGTTCCGGGACCGCCCCCTTGCCGGCGCTGGCGTCGTTGAAATCGAACTCGGAAATCGCCTCGCCTTCGAGCGGCGGCATGGCCATCACCGCTTCGGCCAGATCGCGCAGATCGAACTCGATGTCGGTCCGCTTGAGGATTTCGACGGCGCGCCTGATGCCGCCCTTGGCATGCACCGAGCCCGCAACGCGGATCGGCTGATGCGCCGAGCGGAATGACGGATCGCCGCCAACCTTGACCGCGATCGCGTGGCGCAGACGGCAGACCTTGGCGATCTCTTCGCCCTCAGCGGGCTCGGTCAGCCGCCAGTAGAGATGGAGCTTGCGCTGGCCTTCCGGGGTGACGCCACCGGATGCGACTTCGAGCGTCGGCGCGCCGAGGTGCCGCAGCAGGTGATCGCGCTTGGCCGCAATGTCCCCATGATCGAGATCGACCAGCACCACTTGGGTCTGGACGATGTCCTCGGCTTTCGCCTCGCCGGGAGCAGCGACGGTGCCGGGCACGACGAAGAGCGCCATGCCGGCCTCGTTTGCCCAGCCCGCCTGAACGGCGAGCTTGGACGCCAGCTCCTTATCGGCCACGACGAAAGGCGTGTGCGGCGGCCGGTCGTTCGCCCCCTTTTCGGCAAGTGCGCGAACCGCGACCCAGCCATCGCAATAGCCAAACACGACTTCGACATAGGCGGCGATGCTGACCGCGTCCGGGGCGACAGGCAGCGGGACGGTTTCCTGCGCCATCATACCCAGCACCGCTGCTTCCAGGCACAGAAGGCGCACTCGAAATGGCCCGGCTCAGCAGCGATGCGCGGCAGCCATTCGCCTGCGTCGCATGCCTGCAGGATGCGCACCGCCTTGTCGCTGCAGGCCTGCGCGAGGGCGCCGTCGAAAGGCACCAGTTCGTGCCAGAGCTCGCTCGTGTCCTTGTTGATCGCGGTGAACAGGGCCGGCGCATCGGTCAGCCCCATATAGGCCTGATAGAGAGCGATCTGAACGGCGTAGACGGGCTTTGCCGCTACCACACCCCGCTTGACGATCTCGCGCCAGTTCTTGGCGTTCGCCGTCTTGCACTCCCAAAGTGCGGGTAGCGCCATGTCGATGGCGGCGGCGACGATGACGCCGTCGATGTGACCTTGCACGCGCCCACCGGCGACCGAGAAACCGAACTGATCGCCGGCGCGATCTCGGGTTCGCAAGTCGAGCCCGGCCTTGCGCAGCCATTCAACCGCCAGGTCCTCAAGGCTGTGGCCCACCGCGAAGATGCGCAGGCTCTGCCCGCTGAAGCGACCATCTGGATCACGCGGCAGGCAGAGAAACTCGTACTGCAGCCGGCGCGCGCAAGGATCGCCCAGACGCGAGCCACCAAGATAGGAGCGCGGCGCACGGT
>NZ_JAGMXV010000391.1 GCF_018006725.1 Rhizorhabdus sp. | reverse complement strand
GTGTTAGCACAGTGTGACGCCATGAGCAGCCAGGACCGTCCCGTCTATCTCCGCCTACGCGATACCATCGCCGAATCCATCCTGGACGGCACATTTGGCGACGGCGACGCTCTTCCCTCGGTCCGGGTCTTTGCTGCGCAGCATGGCGCCAACCCGCTGACCGCCGCGAAGGCCTATCAGGGTTTTCAGGACGAAGGCTTCGTGACCGTCAAGCGCGGTGTCGGCATGTTCGTCGCCGAAGGCGCAACTGCCCGGTTGCGCGAAGAGGCGCGTGCCGCCTTCCTGCGCGACGAATGGCCGCGCGTCGTCCGCACCATGCGGCGCCTGCACATCGACGCTGCCGACCTGCTCGACCGCGTCGAAGGCTGAGCCATTGCGGGGGCTTGCCCGCTCCCGTTCATCGCTATAGCGCGCGGGTCATGGACACCCGGATCAGCCCTGCCGACGAAGCCGGTATCGCCGCCGCTGCGGAAGCGATCGGGCGCGGCCGGCCGGTCGCGGTTCCGACCGAGACGGTCTATGGGCTGGCAGGGGACGCTACCAGCGGCGATGCCGTCGCCGCCATCTACACGGCCAAGGGCCGACCCAGCTTCAATCCGCTGATCGTCCATGTCGACGGCATGGCCATGGCCGAGACCATCGCCATCTTCTCGCCGCTGGCGCGTCGGCTGGCCGACGCCTTCTGGCCGGGTCCGCTGACGCTCGTCCTCCCGCTTGCCGAGGCTGCACCGGTGGCGCGGCTGACGACGGCAGGCCTGTCCACCGTCGCAGTCCGTATGCCGGCGCATCCGGTGATGCGATCGCTGATCGCCCGCTGCGGCCGACCGCTGGCGGCGCCCTCTGCCAATGCAAGTGGCTCGATCAGCGCCACGCGCGCCGAACATGCCGCGCAGTCGCTCGCCGGGCGGATCGAACTGGTGCTCGACGGAGGGCCGACCGAGGTCGGGATCGAATCGACGATCGTCGCGGTCGAAGATGAGCGCTTACGCCTGCTGCGGCCGGGAAGCGTGACGCCTGAGATGCTTGCAGAGACGAGCGGCGTGCCCTTGTCGCTGCACGACAATGGCAAGATCGAGGCGCCAGGGCAGATGCTCAGCCATTATGCGCCGTCGAAAGCGGTGCGGCTCGATGCTGCGGAGCGCCGGGATGACGAATATCTTATCGGTTACGGCGCGATCGAAGGCGATGCTTCGCTGTCGCGATCCGGCGACCTCGCCGAAGCGGCAGCGCGGCTGTTCGACCTGCTGTACGCAGCCGATGCCGCCGCCGCGCCGGCCATTGCCGTCGCGCCGATCCCGGACGTCGGGCTCGGCATCGCGATCAACGACCGGCTGCGGCGCGCGGCGGCGCCGCGCTAAGGCCGGGCCTCAGACCTTCGCGCTATCCTTGAGACGCGCGGCATAGCTTTTGCGGAACTTCGCCAGCTTGGGCGCGACGACCATCACGCAATAGCCATTGCCGGCTCCCTCGCGCGCGAAATATTCCTGATGATAATCCTCGGCGACATACCATGGCGCATCCGGCTCGATCCGAGTCACGATCGGACCAGACCAGTCGGCCTGCGCACGGGTGATCGCCGCCTTTGCCTCGGCCTCCTGCTCGGGCGAATGCGGGAAGATGGCCGAGCGATATTGCGTCCCCACATCATTGCCCTGGCGGTTCAGCTGGGTCGGGTCGTGGACGTGGAAGAAGATATCGAGCAATTCGCCATAGCTGATCACGTCACTGTCGAACGCGATGCGGATCGCCTCGGCATGGCCGGTGTCGCCATTGCACACCTGCTTGTAGGTCGGGTTGGGAACTTGCCCGCCGATATAGCCGCTCTCGACCGACTCGACGCCGATGATGTCGTCGAACACTGCCTCGACGCACCAGAAACAGCCTCCGGCCAGCGTCGCGATTTCCTTCGCCATATTTGATCTCCGTATCTGCCCACAGAGATAGGGCATCGGAGCGCACTTGCAACGACCGGCCGCGCGCGACGAAGCGCGTTCAAGAAGGGATCGGTCGAGGAACCCTAGCCCCACCCCCTCATTGGTCGGGCATGGAAGATTTGCTGATCGGCCATCTGGCCTTTCCGCCCGCGCTGGCTGCGCTGGCTGCGGACCTCATCATCGTCGCGCTCGCCATCATCGTTGCGGCCATAGCCCACCGACTGATCCACGCGTTGCTCGTCCGAATAGCGGCGCGCACCCGCAACGGCGCGGACGACCTGATCGTAGCGCGCGTCCGCGAGCCGGCCCGCTGGATGTTCCTCCTTGTCGCGCTCGGCATGGTCCAGCCGGCGCTGCACCTGCCCGACTGGGCCGTCCGCCTCTGGATCCAGCTCACGGGCTTCGCCATTCCCGGCCTGATCGGCTGGCTCGCCATCGCGCTCGTCCGCGCAACCAGCGATATCCTCACCACGCGCCACGACCTCACCGCCGAGGACAATCTGGAAGCGCGCCGACGCCAGACACGGCTCGTGATCCTCGTGCGGATCGCCGTTTTCCTGATCCTCTTCCTCACCATCTGCATGATGCTGCTGAGCATCCCCGGAGTCCGCAATGTCGGCGTCACGCTGATCGCTTCGGCCGGTCTGGCCGGCCTCGCGGTCGGCGCGGCCGCACAACCAGCGCTCAAGAATCTAATCGCGGGCATCCAGCTCGCTTTCACCGAGCCGATCCGGATCGACGACGTTCTGATCGTCGAGGGCGAATGGGGCCGCGTCGAGGAGATACGCCTGACCTATGTCGTCGTCCGCATCTGGGACGACCGCCGGCTGATCGTGCCCGTCTCCAAGTTTCTCGAGGAGAGCTTTCAGAACTGGACCCGCTCCACTTCGGCATTGATGGGGTCGGTCATCCTTCATCTCGACCCCGCCACCGATTTCGCGCGGTTGCGCGCGAAAGCCGGCGAGATCGTCGAGGCCAATCCGCGCTGGGATCGCCGCTTCTGGAATCTGCAGGTGACCGAGACCGCACCCGATGCGGTGCAGGTCCGCGTCCTCGTCACGGCGCGCGACGCGGGCCACGCCTTCGACCTGCGCTGCGAAGTCCGCGAGGCGTTGCTGACCTTTATCGCACAGGAAATGCCGGAGGCCTTTCCGCGCCGCCGACAGCTTCCCGCTGGTGCGCTGGACATTCGGTCCGTGAACGACGGAGCTGGCGACGCCTAACGACGGTCGGCGTCGCTCGCCTCGCGGATAGCCTTGAACTCGGAACCGGTCTTCCAACCCGGCCAACGCCGCGATCGCGCCAGTTCGTCGCCGATGATCGCCATCGCTTCGATATCCTGCACCGCGCCGTCGAGATTCCAGTCCGGACCCCAGGCATCGCAGGCCTGATGGTAGCAATCACCCGTGTAG
>NZ_JAGMXV010000390.1 GCF_018006725.1 Rhizorhabdus sp. | reverse complement strand
TGGTCAGGCGCCGCGCCCCTGCCGCAACGCCTGCGACAGGGGCGCGGCGCCTGACCATTCTCTATGGCAGCGAAACCGGCAACGCGGCCGAACTCGCCTGCGCACTGGAGACGACGGCCCGGGACAGAGGGATGGCCGCAACGGTGGCGGACATGGCCGATTACAAGATGCGGCAATTGGCGCAAGAAGAAGACCTGCTGATCGTGGTCAGCACCTATGGCGAAGGTGATCCGCCGCAACCGGCAACCGGCTTTTTCGAATTCGTTGAAGGGCGCAAGGCGCCCCGGCTGGAAAACCTGCGCTTTGCCGTCCTGGCTCTCGGCGATTCCACCTACGAATACTTCTGCGAAGCCGGCAAGCGGCTCGATCGCCGGCTCGAGGAACTCGGCGCCAAACGTCTGCTTGAGAGGGTCGATTGCGATATCGACTATGACGATGCAGCTGCGGCGTGGACGACAGCTGTCGTTGAACACCTCGCCAGTGAAGCGGCCGCCACGCCCGTATCGGTAGCTGCAGCGACAGGCGAAACCGTGCCGGCGACAGTCCACGACAAGCGCAATCCGTTTCCGGCCGCGATCATCGAGAACATCGCCATCGTTGGCCGGGGGTCGAGCAAGGAAACCCGCCATGTCGAATTCTCGCTGGCGGGATCGGGCCTGACCTATCAGCCGGGCGATGCGCTGGGAATCGCGGCCTCGAACGATCCAGGGGTGGTGGCGGACCTGCTCGATGCACTCGCGCTTTCGCCCGACGCCGCGTTTGAAATCAAAGGGCGGCAGGCCACCCTTGGCGAGGCGCTGACTCACCGCTTCGAGATCACGCTCACAACGCCCCGGTTCCTCGACTACTGGGCCATGTTGAGCGACAGTAGCGCCTTGAAGCAGTTGCGCGAAGAGGACCGTTCGGGCGAGCGCTCAGTCTTCCTGCGCACGCACCACATCGTCGATATCGTCCGCCGCTTTCCGGTGGCAGGGGTGATGCCGCAAAGCTTCGTTTCGGCGCTGCGCCCGTTGCAGCCCCGGCTCTATTCAATCGCATCGAGCCTGGCCGCCGCGCCGGACGAGGCGCACCTTACGGTCGCGCCGGTGCGCTATGCGCTGCACGGGGAGGCGCGCAGCGGGGTGGCATCCGGCCTGCTGGCGGACCGCGCCGCACCTGACGCGGTGCTGCCGGTCTATGTTCAGGCCAACCCCCATTTCCGTCTTCCGGACGGCGATGTGCCCATCGTGATGATCGGCGCGGGAACTGGCGTCGCGCCTTACCGCGCTTTCATGCAGGAGCGCGAGGCGCACGGCGCCGGCGGCAAGAACTGGCTGTTCTTTGGCGAGCGCAATTTTCGCACCGACTTCCTTTACCAAAGCGAATGGCAGGCGTGGCTGAAGGACGGAACGCTGGGCCGGATGGACGTCGCGTTTTCGCGCGACCGGAGTGACAAGGTCTACGTCCAGCATCGCATGAAGGAACAGGCGCGCGACCTGTTTGCCTGGCTGGAGGACGGTGCGCACGTCTATGTCTGCGGCGATGCTGCCCATCTTGCGCCAGATGTTCACGCGGCGCTGATCGACGTCGTGGCGTGTGAGGCGCACATCGGGCGCGAGGCGGCCGAAGATTATATCCGTTCGCTTCAGGCCGACCACCGCTACCAGCGCGATGTCTATTGAGGGGCCGAGCATGACCGAGACCATCGACCGCAGCCACGACATTTCGCAAGCGCTCGACCGGCTAAGCGCCGACGAGCGGATGAAGGATGCCAGCGACTACTTGCGCGGGACCATCGCCGAAGGCCTGCTCGACCGCATCACCGGGGCCGTCCCATCGGCGGATGACGTGAAGCTGATGAAGTTTCACGGCATCTACCAGCAGGACGACCGGGACTTGCGCGACGAGCGCCGCCGCCAGAAGCTGGAACCGGCCTACCAGTTCATGATCCGGGTGCGCCTGCCGGGCGGGGTCTGCACCCCGGCGCAGTGGCTGAAGCTGGACGAGCTGGCCCGCGCGCATGGCGGAGAGACGCTGCGCATCACTACCCGCCAGACATTCCAGTTCCACTGGGTGCTGAAGGACAGCTTGCGCCCGATTATCCAGGGCTTGCACGAAACCCTGCTCGACACGATCGCCGCTTGCGGCGACGACAGCCGCGGCGTGATGTCCACGGTCGATCCGCAGGCATCGCGCTTTCATGCTGAAGTAGCCGCCCTGGCCAAGCGGGTTAGCGATCATGTGATCCCGAAGACGCGGGCATATCACGAAATCTGGTACGGTGATGAACGCGTTGCCTCGTCCGCGCCGGAAGAGCTGTTCTATGGCCGGACCTACATGCCGCGAAAGTTCAAGATCGGCTTCGCTCTGCCGCCGTCGAACGACATCGACGTCTATGCGCAGGATCTGGGGTTCATCGCGATCGGCGGCGAAGGGGGGCTCGAAGGCTTCAACGTAGTAATCGGCGGGGGCATGGGACGGACCGACCAGGCACCCGAAACATATCCGCGTCTGGCGAGCCTGATCGGCTTTGTGCCTGAAGACCGCGTGATCGCCTGCGCCGACGCAGTGATGACCGTGCAGCGTGACTATGGCGACCGCAAGGACCGGCAGCGCGCCCGGTTCAAGTACACGATCGACGACAAGGGGCTGGACTGGGTCAAGGCCGAGATCGAGCGCGTGATGGGCGCATCCTTCGAAGAAGCGCGACGGTTCTCGTTCGCCTCGAACGGCGATACGTTTGGCTGGCAGGAAACCCCCGACGGCCGGTTCCACCGCACGATATTCGTCGAGAACGGCCGGCTCGATACGCGGCTGCTCGATGCCTTTCGTGATGTCGCCCGCATTCATCGAGGCACCTTCCGCATGACTCCCAACCAGAACGTCATCATCGCCGGGGTGTGGGCGGAGGATCGCGCGGCAATCGAAGCGCTGCTGGCCGAGCACTGGCCCGACGGGAGCGAGGCGTCCACGCTTCGGCGCAATGCCATTGCCTGTGTCGCCCTGCCGACTTGCGGGCTGGCCATGGCGGAGAGCGAGCGTTACCTTCCTTCGCTACTCGGCCGGATCGAGGCGATCCTTGCGGCACACGGACTGTCGGAAGAACCGATCACCATCCGCATGAGCGGTTGCCCTAACGGCTGTTCGCGCCCCTACATCGCCGAAATCGGGCTGACCGGGCGGGCTCCCGGCAAGTACAATCTCTATCTCGGCGGTGGATTTCACGGGGACCGGCTCAATCGGATGATCCGCGAGAACGTGGGCGAGGCGGTGATCCTCGAGGTGCTGGACGAAGTGCTGGGGCGCTATGCCCGCGAACGCGAACCGGGTGAACGGCTAGGCGATTTCACAATCCGCGCCGGTATTG
>NZ_JAGMXV010000389.1 GCF_018006725.1 Rhizorhabdus sp. | reverse complement strand
TTGCCGCCCTTTACGAAACATCTCGGCGTTCTGGAGCGCTCCGGCCTCATTACAAGCAAGAAAGTGGGGCGCGTTCGGATTTGCGCGATCAATCCGGAAGTCATGGCCCGGATTGAAGACTGGTTTTCCGACCGCCGCGCGCTCCTGGAAGCGCGCCTGAATGCTCTTGAATCGTATCTCGATCACGACCGGCAACATTGAGGAGTCTAGTATGTCGAACAGCCCCGAAATGATTTGCGACACAATCAGGGTGGAACGCCTTCTAAAGGCGTCGCCCGCCCGCGTGTTCGCCGCCTTGACCGACCATGAAGCTCGGCGTCGTCGGGAGCCGACGCCGGAGGGTATTACGGCAGGGCCGGTGGCAAGGTGTTCTCCGATCCTCACCGGGATCGCCAGCCAGACTGTCAATCGGCGTTCAAATTTGACCCCGTATCGGCTTCCAATTTTGACCCCCTTGAGCGGCTCGGTTTGGCGGTAGCGCTCGTCTCGTCGGAGCTGGCCGGGATTGCGGAGACGAGACGAGCGCGGGTGGCATGATCATCGTCGCGGCTCTTGAAGCGCCAGCTGTCGTTGCCGGTCTCGACGATGTCGCAGTGGTGCGTCAGGCGATCGAGAAGCGCGGTGGTCATCTTTGCGTCGCCGAACACGCTGGGCCATTCGCCAAACGCCAGATTAGTGGTGACGACGACGGATGTGCGCTCGTAGAGCCGGCTGACGAGGTGGAACAGCAACTGACCGCCGGATTGCGCGAACGGCAGGTAGCCGAGTTCGTCGAGAACGATGAAGTCCAGCCGGGTCAAATGCTCGGCGATCCGGCCCTGCCGTCCGGTCCGGGTCTCGATCTCCAGACGGTTGACGAGGTCGACCACGTTGTAGAAGCGCCCGCGCGCGCCGGATCGGATACAGCTTCGGGCAATGGCGATGGCCAGATGGGTCTTGCCGGTGCCGGTGCCGCCGATCAGGACGGCATTGCGTTGCTGAGCGATGAAGCCGCCGCCGGCGAGGTCATTGACCAGCGTCTGGTTGATAGGGGTGCCAACGAACTGGAAGTCGTCCAGATCCTTGGCGAGCGGTAGCTTGGCGATGGTGAGCTGGTACTTGATTGAGCGGGCCTGCTTCTCGTTGATCTCGGCGTTGAGCAAGTCGCCGACAATGCGCTGGGGTTCGTGCTGACGCTTGACGGCGGTCGTCATGATCTCGTCGAAGGCGGCCTTCATGCCGTAGAGCTTGAGTTCGCCCATGAGGTCGAACAGTTGAGTACGTTCCATCAGATGGTTCTCCTGAGGTTGTCGTAACGGGCACAGTCGGCGATCGGAGCGTGGCGCAACGTCAGCGCAGCCGGCGTCATGATGTTGGCGGGTGGGGCGGGCTCGCGTTGCCGGGCCAGGATATTGAGCACGACATCGGCGGAATGGACGCCCTGGGCGATCGCCTCGGCACAGGCCGCCTCGACAGCGGGCAGACCGTCGGTCAGAACCGCGTTGAGGATGTCGACCATCTGACGGTTGCCATCCTCGGCGCCGGCAAGCTTGCGCCGTATGCGCTCGATCGCGGCCGGCAGCACCCAGTTCTTGAAGGGAGCACCGTTGCGCAAAGCGCCGGGTTTGCGCGCCAACACCGGCACGTAATGCCAGGGGTCATAGGTGGTCTCGCCGCGGCCGAAGGCGCGCGGATGTTCGGCAACGACACGTCCGTCCTGGCGGATCACGATGCGGTCGGCATAGGCATGAACCTCGACCGGCCGCCCAACGGCGCTGGCCACGACCGAGTACTTGTTGTTGTCGAAGCGGACCAGGCAGGTCTTCGAGACTGATGCCGGCACCGCATGGAATCCATCGAACCGGCCCGCATAGGGAACGAGCTTTGGCCGTTCGGCTTCGAACACCTGCCAGATCGTCTGCTCGGTCAGTTCCGGATGACGGTGGGCCTTGGTGTAGGCAATGCACTTGTCCAGCAGCCAGGCATTCAACTCGTCGAGGGTTTTGAACCGCAGCCGCGGTGTGAAGAAGCGCTCGCGGACAAGCCCTACCTGGTTCTCGACCTGGCCTTTCTCCCAGCCTGACGCCGGCGTGCAGGCGACCGGGTCGACGAGGTAATGGCTGCACATCTGCATAAAGCGGCGATTGTAGAGACGGCCTTTGCCGACGAAGATCGTCTCGACTGCGGTCTTCATGTTGTCGTAGATGCCGCGACCGCAGGTGCCCTTGAACAGCGCGAACGCCCGGTCGTGGGCGTCGAACACCATCTCCTGCGTCTCGCGCGGGTAGCACCGCACAAACAGCATGCGGCTGTGGCAAAGCCGGACGTGGGCCGCCTTGACCATCACCGTCACGCCATTGAGCAGAACCACTTCGTGGCTCCAGTCGAACTGGTAGGCTTCGCCGGGCGCAAAGCTCAGCGGGACGTAGGCCGCAGCCGTCGATTGTCCACGGTCCGTACTCCATCGTCTGGCGTAACGCCGCACGGCATCGTAGCCACCGTCGTAACCGCGGCCGCGCAGCTCTTCGAAGATCCGGATCAGCGTCAGTTGCTCGCGAGCGGCCTTGGTCGCATTGGCCGCCAGCACCCTGTCGAGCTCTGCTGCCCATCGTCCCAGCTTTGGACGCGGCTGAACCGCACGCTCATACTCGAACGATGTCTCGCCCGACCTCAGCACCTTCCGCACCGTGTTCCGAGATACCTTCAGGTCCCGGGCGATCTCCTTGATCGTCTTGCCCTTGATGAAATGCTCGCGCCGTATCCGGGCAATCGTCTCCACGATCAGCATCTCCGACCACCTGCTTTGTTAAGAAGCAGGCAGCGCAACAGACCAACATTAGGGGGTCAATTTTGGACGCCGATCCCCCGGCTTAGGGGGTCAATATTGCAGGCCGAATGACACCTGGTACCGGCAAGAGCTTCTACGCGCGGGAAATTGCGATCAAGCTAACGGGTGGCGTTGAACGCCGCATCCGCGAAGTACAATTTCACCCATCCTATCAGTATGAAGACTTTGTTGAGGGGTACGTTCCGGATGGAAAGCAGGGATTCCGCCTCGCAGACAAGCACATGCTTGAGATGGCCGAGATTGCAAAGAACGAGGAAGGACCAGTTGTCCTCGTGATTGACGAGTTTAGCCGAGCTGACCCCGCCAGAGTGCTCGGAGAGACGATGACGTACATGGAGGGTTCGCTCCGCAATCGCGATTTCTATCTTCCATCAGGAAGGCGAGTTCGCATCCCGCGAAATCTCATCTTTTTGGCAACGATGAACCCCGAAGATCGATCTGTCGACGAGATCGATGCAGCCGGCTGGGACCGGACGATGGACTTGCTGCTGCGCTCGGTGGCGATGGGCGTGCGCTACGC
>NZ_JAGMXV010000388.1 GCF_018006725.1 Rhizorhabdus sp. | reverse complement strand
AAAAGCGACATGCACGCTCGCGTCGGGGTTGGTCCGGCTTCCACCGTGAAGGAAGAAGGTTAATGTGGCGTTGTCGTCGACCGCTTTCCCATCGCGAGTCCCGGCCACAATGGCATTTGGCTTTTGTTGCGGACTGGTTCATTCTGCGCCTAGGGCGGCGCTCTTCCCTTTGGGTTCCGCCCGTGTTTGGACCAGGACAATGGTGCGTGACGCTTTCAAGCTTCTCGCCATCTCGACGTCGCTCGTGCTTTCTGGCTGCGTCAGTCCGCGAGAAATGGCCGCTCGCCATCGGGCGGCGTGTGCGAGCTACGGCTTCCAGCCTGGAACGGAGAGCTATGCGAATTGCCTTCTCCAGCTCGACGTAGGTGATTACGGCTACGGCCATCATAGGGGTGGCGTGCCGTTGTTTCCCGCCCGGCATCAGGCGCCCGCGCCGCCTCCGCCTATCGCCACGCAGGACTAAGGTCGGCTAAAGTTCACTGATGCCCCATCGTCCTGACCTATTGATCTACGCACTTTCGCTCGGAAGCGCAGCGCCCGTGGCGGCTCAGCAGGTGGTGCCCGCCAAACCACGAACCGCCGCGGGTGCGTCGAAGTTCGTCCAGGACATGCTGACCCGCGGCACAGCCGTCGCAAAGCCTTGGCCGGGTTTCGTGCGGAACAGCAGGATCACGAGCGTAGGAGTGAAAGGTGGTTGCCTCGTTACGCTCACGCTCGCCGACAAAAGCGCCCTCAGCGTGAAACTAGATCAGGTGGTTGCGATCCGACCGCTTTACTCGGCCAACGCGCCCCAGGCGTCGGTGGAGATCAAAGGGGGCGCGCAGCCCTACGAGGGTCTCGATATATTCGTCGGGGACAACGACGCGGTGCGCCGCGTCGGTGATGCCCTGGAGTTCATGCGCCAGTCCTGTGATCCATCGGCGAAGACTGGTTTCTAAACCGGCCAGCGGCGTCTCACCGACTTTTGCGAGGGCGGCTTGATCCGCACCCGACCAAGTTGGCCAACACCGTTATAATCTCATTCTAACCGTTGCGCGCACCGTCGTCGGCGCGCCGGGCATGATGTTGTTGTCGTTGTAGGCGGACGAGAAATAATCGCTGTTAAGCAGATTCTCGACGTTGATTTGCGCCTCGATCTGGGGGGTGAGCTTGAAGAATGCGGCGGCATCGACGCGGGTGAAGGCGGGCAGGATGGCGGTGTTGCTGATGGACGTGAAGCTTTTCGACTGGTGGTAGACACCGGCGCCGGCCCCCAAGCGTGGGGTGAGGTCGTAACGCGTCCAGAGCGAAGCCTGTTGTTTTGGAACCAGCGGAACCTCGCGCCCGGCCGGGGCGGCACTCGTCGTTTTGCGAATTGTCGCGTCCTGCAGCGCATAGCCCGCGCTGATCTGCCACTGGGGTGTGATCGCGCCGCTAAGGCCGAGTTCGAGCCCTTTGCTGCGCTGCGCGCCCGTGAGCACCGTCCGTGCGGGGTCATTGGGGTCGGCCGCGCGGGTGTTGGTGCGGTCAAGCTGGTAGATGGCGGCGGTCAGGTTCAGCGTCGGGCGGATATCCCATTTGAGGCCAAGCTCGTAATTGTCGAACCTCTCCGGCTCCAGCGCGGCGCTGGTGACATCGAGCGATGAGAATTGATCCCCCGACTGCGGCAGGAAGGACCGGCTATAGCTGGCGTATATCGAGACAGGTTGCACCGGCTTGAGCACCACGCCCACTCGGGGAGACCAAAGCGTGTCGGTCCGGCGATAGCTCTGCCCGGCAACCAGGTCGTCGACGTTAAGCGTGAAGCGGTCGCGGCGAACGCCGCCGATCAGATCGACATGGTCGCCGATCGAGATCTGGTCCTGCACATAGAAGGCGGCGGCGTCGGCGTTCGTGCGGATTGACCGGTAGCCGGTATTGGGAGTGGTGCGCAGCGTGACCGGCGGCACCGTGATCGGGTCGGCCAACCCGACAAAGACGCGCCGCCCCCCGTTGACGATATCACCACCCCCGAAAAAGCCGTTGATCCGCTGGTTGCGCGTGCGCTGGTCGCTAATTTCGAAGCCAGCGAGCAGCACGTGGCGGACGGGTCCAGTGGTGACCCTCCAAACAAGGTCGTTCTGGTTGAGCAGGTTCTTGCGTGTCGTGGGATCGCTATACGCTTCGAGGCCGACGCTCTGGACGCCGCCGCGCGACGTGACCGGGGTGACCGGAAAGGCGTTCCGATAGAGCTTGTCGTAATCACCATACAGGACCCGACTGGTCAGGGTCAGATTGTCGCTGAAGCGGTGCTCGACGCGCCCATTCAGGACCTTGGCCTCGAAATCGCTGACGTTGAATCCCGGCACACCGAAGAAGGTGTCGCGGGCGCCGGTGAGCGGGCGTGACGGGCTCGTCAGCGAGCCCTGAACGGCCGAGGGGACGCCTCGGTCGATCGTTCGCTTGTCGCTGTTATATTCGAAGCCCAGATCGATCCGAGTCGCACCGCCGAGCGAGAGCGCGACGGTCGGGTTGATCGCAACCCGGCGCCCGTCATAGAAGTCGCGATTGTTTCGGAACTCCTCGTAAACGGCGTTCATCCGGGTGGAGACGGACTCGCTGAGTGGCTGACTGATGTCGGCGTCGACATACCATGCGCCATATGTGTCCGCCGAACCGCTGCCGCTGATGAAGGCGTTGGCGACAGGGCGCTTGGTGACGCGGTTGATTACGCCCCCGCCGCCGCCGCGCCCGAAGATCATCGCGTTGGGACCTTTCAGAACCTCGATCCTCTCTGCATTGTAGAGGCCGCGATAATATTGCACGTCGTCCCGCAAGCCATCGACGAAGAAGTCTGCGGTGCTGCTGTTCCCGCGCAGGATGATCTGATCGCGGTGTCCCTCACCTTGAGAGATTACGGCGCCGGGGACATAGCGTAGTACATCGGCAATAGAGCGCATCGCCTGGTCGTCGATCTGCGTTTCCGTGATGATCGAGACCGCTTGGGGGACATCGTTGAGCTCGGTCGGTGTGCGCGTGGCGGTGCTGGTCGCATCGATCTGATAGCCGTCGCGGACGCCAGTCACGATGATCGTTTGCGAGGTGCTGCCGGGTCCCGGCAGGAACTGGTCTTGAGCCATTGCCGGGACGGTGAGCAGCCCGAAGCCGAGTGCAGTTCCAATACCAAGATTTCTCACCGTTGACCCTTTTGCGAATCTCTCTCACCAACGCAATAGGTGATTTGAGAGTGCGTCGCAATAGCCTTTCGGGGTGGTCGCTGTCAGGCCCGTTGACTTGCTCTCTGAATCACTGACCGGCTGACGCCGGTAGGATCAAGCGGTGGGGCTGAAGCCGTCCTTGTGGGTATGTCGGTCGAGGTAACGCATGATG
>NZ_JAGMXV010000387.1 GCF_018006725.1 Rhizorhabdus sp. | reverse complement strand
GTCTCTACACCTATCTCGATTACAACATGGGCGAGTTGTTCTCGCGGCTCTATAACGGCGCCAATGTGCTGATCTTCGTGGCCATCTCGGCCGCTATGATCACCGTGTCGGCGACGGCGATTCGGGTGCTCTTTGACATTCCTCCACAGATCTATCCGTATCCCACCAGCATCTACTTCATAATCATTGCCGCCTCGGCAAGCGTGATCGCCGTGGTGGTGGCCTATTATGGTTTCAATGTGGTGGCCGAGTTTGGCACCATTTGCACACCCTGGCTGATGGTGATGTTCACGGCGGGCGGCATGGTGCTGATCCCGGCGTTGAACGAAGCGCTGACCGGCTACACCACTTTGGCGAGTTTCTCGGATTTCGTGAGTTTGGCGGGAACCACCGTGTTTACCGGCATCAATGCTCAAGGGGAGCCCGGCATCGGATTGTGGGAAGTGATCGGCTTCGCCTGGGCGGCGAACACTTTTGCGCATTTTGGCCTGATTGACATGGCGCTCCTGCGCTACGCCAAGAAACCGATCTATGGCCTGTGTACCGCAACCGGCATGATGTTCGGCCACTACATCGCCTGGATTTCTGCGGCGCTCATGGGGGCGGCGACGGCGGCGATCATGAAATTGAGTATCGCTGTTGTTGACCCCGGTGATGTTGCCTATTACGCGCTGGGTCTCACCGGTTTTGTGATCGTCATCATCGCGGGATGGACAACGGCCAACCCCAACCTCTATCGAGCAGGTCTCGCGGCTCAAGCGGTATTCCCTAACGTCGCACGCCAAAAAGTCACGCTTGCCGTCGGGACCGTGGTGGTGATCGGCAGCTGTTTCCCGTTCATCTTCCGCAGCATCCTGCCACTTATTGCCTACGCGGGACTTGTCCTTGTGTCGATCGGCGGCATGGTATTCGCCGAACAATTCATCTTCCCCCGGCTCGGCTACAAGACCAATTGGCACCGCCTGAAAGGCGTCAAGGACAACAAGCCGGCGCTCATAACCTGGGCGATCTGCCTGGTGTTCGGCTTTGGGTTGGACTCCCTGAATATCATCCCGTACGTCTATCTGTTCCTGCCAACCTGGGCTCTCTCGATCATCCTCTACACCATCTTGGCGAAGAAGGCCGGCGCTGATCAGAGCTATCCTGAAGCCGAGAAACGAGAGCAGGAATTCGCTAGAAAAGTCGAAGAGTATCATGCCCAATTGGCGGCGCAGGAAAGCCATATACACCATATACATGTCAAAGACACGTCCGTTTTGACGAAAGTAATTCAGGCGGTGTGGATTTTGATCGGATTGGTACTGCCGGCTATTCTCGCATGGCGTGTCCTGTTCAACAGCCCGGATCTTTACGACTACTACGTCAATCGTGAGTTGTTTTATGACCTGACCATCTGGTGCACGCTCATCTACTTTGTTTTTGCCTACTGGGGTTTGCAGCGTTCGAAGGCGTTTCATAGATCCGCGCTGCCGGGGGCGGCAAAGCCCGCAGTTTAAGGACGCGGGGCCCCAGCGACCGGGATGGGGTGACGCCACGCCCGCAATGTCGGCGCTGGCGCCTGGATGTGTTGAGGACCGATGGTTCAAGGAGAGGGGATGAATAAGGGATTTACAGTGGCGGGAATCGGCGAGCTGCTTTGGGATGTGTTTCCACAGCACAAGCGTCTCGGCGGCGCCCCGGCCAATTTTGCGTTCCATTGTTACCAGCTCGGCGCGAAAGCCTATCCGGTGAGCTGCGTGGGGACAGATGAACTGGGACTGGGCATTCGCGACAAGCTGCGGGAAATGGGGGTGGATGCCAGCTATGTGCTGGAAAGCGACACCTTCCCCACCGGAACGGTGCAGGTGACCCTGAACGACGAGGGCAAACCTTCCTATCGGATTTTCGAGAATGTGGCATGGGATCATATTGCGTTCACCAGCGGGCTCAAGGCGCTGGCGGCGACCCTCGACGCCGTGTGTTTTGGATCGCTTTCGCAGCGTTCGCCGGTTTCGCGTGCAAGCATCCACGCCTTCTTGCGGCAGATGCCGGAGGCGGCGCTGAAGATTTTCGACGTGAATCTGCGCCAGTCCTATTTTTCGAAGGAGCAAGTTGAGGACTCGCTACGGCTTGCGTCGATTTTGAAGCTCAGCGACGAGGAGCTTCCGGTGCTGGCCGGCTATTTCGGCCTGCGCGGCGATGTAATGGATCAACTCAATGAACTGCGTGAACGGTTTGACCTGGATCTGGTGGCCTACACGCGCGGCCCGGATGGAAGCGTGCTGGTACGCGGCGACGAAGTAGATGTCGCCCCGGGAGTGGCGGGACTTGCGGTGGACTCGGTCGGAGCCGGGGACTCATTCACGGCGTCGCTCTGCATGGGCGTGCTGAAAGACTGGCCGCTGAGCAGGGTGAATGCGTTTGCCAACCGGGTCGCCTCGTTTGTCTGCTCGCAGAAGGGTGCAACCCCGTTGCTGCCCGAAGATCTGACGACATTGTGAGCGACATCAAACCAAAGCGCTCAGCAAATAGCCTGAGAAAATAGAGATAAGGCTCATAGGGAGTTTGTCATGACGGAACCCGTTCAACTCAAGCAGGAAAACCTTCACCGCCTCGCCGACGAAATCACTCGTCCATCCTATGACCGGAGCAAAGTCAAAGCCGGCATCGTCCATATCGGGGTCGGCGGATTCCACCGATCGCACCAAGCGTATTACACCGATGCGCTGCTGAGCGACTCCGAGGCGTCCGACTGGGGCATCTGCGGCGTGGGCCTGCGCGATGCAGACCGCAAGATCGGCGATATCCTGAAAGCGCAGGACTATCTCTACACCTTGATCGTGAAGCATCCCCAGGGAACGGTCGAAACCTGCATTATCGGTTCACTCATCGATTTCATGCTGGCCTGCGACGATCCAGGCGCCGTCATCGACAGGATGGCCAGCGCGGACACCAAGATCGTTTCGCTGACGATTACGGAAGGAGGCTACAACTTCAACCCCGCCACGGGCGAGTTCGACTTCGACAATCCCGATGTGCGACACGATCTGGAGCATCCGTCCAGCCCGAAGACGGTGTTCGGCTATCTCACTGCCGCGCTCAAGAAACGCCGCGCCTTGGGACTCCCGGCCGTCACCATTCAGTCCTGCGACAACATTCAGCACAACGGCGACATGACGCGCAAGATGCTTTTGGCGTTCGCGCACAAGCAGGACGCCGATCTCGCGCGGTGGATCGAGAGCGACGTGAGCTTCCCGAATGCCATGGTGGACCGGATCACGCCCGTAACAACGCCGGAGGATATCGCCTACCTGCGTAGCGCAATGGGATTGGCGGACCAATGGCCGGTCACCTGCGAGCCGTTCACCCAATGGG
>NZ_JAGMXV010000143.1 GCF_018006725.1 Rhizorhabdus sp. | reverse complement strand
GGCTTGAGGAAGGCGCCATAGAGGCTACCCTTCCGGACGGAAGCTTTCGGGTACTCGGCGGTCGCAAGCCGGGGCCGGTGGCGGTGGTGGAATTGAAAAGCTGGCGCCCGCTGGTTCGCCTGGTCACGACCGGATCGGTAGGTTGGTATCGCAGCTGGGCCGAAGGCGAGTGGACCAGCCCCGATCCGGTTCCGATCTTCGACCTGTTCATGCGCAACCGGCACCCGCTCGGCGAACTCGGCCGGGCGCAGGGACCGCTGCGTCTGTTCAATCTTGTCCTGCACGCGTTCCGCCGGAACAGCCGCGCCAACGCGCGCAAGAACATCGCCTTCCATTATGATCTGGGCAATGATTTCTACGAGCAGTGGCTCGACCGGACGATGAGCTATTCCTCGGCGCTGTTTGCCGAGCCGATCTCGGAGAGCGAGAGCCTCGAAGCCGCCCAGCATCGCAAGGTGTCGGCACTGCTCGATCGCCTCGATCTGCATCCAGGGTCGCGCCTTCTGGAGATCGGTTGCGGATGGGGCGGGCTCGCCGAGATCGCTGCGGCTTGCTATGGCGCCGACGTTACCGGCATCACCCTGTCGGTCGAGCAGAAAGCCTATGCCGATGCGCGCATTGCTGCGGCAGGCCTGTCAGACCGGGCCCGTTTCGAGATCTGCGATTATCGCGATGTCCCTGGCCAGTTCGATGCGGTCGCCAGCGTCGAAATGGTGGAAGCCGTCGGCGAGGAATATTGGCCGGCCTATATGGAGGCCATCGCCCGTGCGCTGAAGCCGGGCGGGCGGGCGGCGATCCAGTATATCGATATCGATGATGCGATCTTTGAGAGCTACCGGACCGACGCCGACTTCATCCAGACCTATATCTTCCCGGGCGGCATGCTGATCTCGGAGAGCCGCTTTCGCGCGGCCGCCGAGAAGGCGGGGCTGCGCTGGGAGCAGCAAAGCCTGCACCGCTTCGGGCTGCATTATTCCGAGACGCTGCGGCGCTGGCGCGAAAGCTTCGACCGTGCGGTTGCCGCCGACACGTTGCCCAAGGGGTTCGACGAGGCCTTCGTGAAGCTGTGGCGCTTCTATCTGATGTATTGCGAAGGCGGTTTCGCGGGAGGCGGGATCGACGTCGTGCAGGTGACGCTGGTCAAGCCCTGAGCCTGTTCTATCGCCGCCGGGGGGAGGGAGGGCGACCGGCCACCCTCTATCTCAAGCTTCGACGCGGATACGCTTGCCGGTCTCGTAACCCTCGGTGGCCAGAGTCAGGATCGCGTTCGCAACAGTCTCGGGGCTCTTCAGCGTCGACTGGTCCTCACCCGGAAAGGCCTTGCGGCGCATTGCGGTGGCGGTCGCGCCCGGATCGACGATCGCGACGCGAACCGGGCTGATATTGGCATTTTCCTGGCCATAGGCGATCAGTAGCGTGTCGAGCGCTGCCTTGGACGCGCCATAGGCGCCCCAATAGGCGCGCGGCGCAGCGCCCACGCTGCTTGTCACGCCGATCAGGCGGCCGGCTTCGCTGGCACGCAGCAGCGGGTCGAAGGCGGCGATCATCTGCTGCTGGGCCATCAGGTTGAGCGTCAGGAGTTTGGCGAACTCCTTCGCGTCGATCGCAGCAACCGGCGCCAGCGTGCCCAGCATCGCGGCGTTCAGCACGAGGATGTCGAGCGAAGACCAGCGTCCGGCAATGGCTTCGGCCAGCCTGGCGATGCTGTCATTCTCCGCCAGGTCGACGGGAGCGATGGTAGCGCTTCCGCCCGCCTTGTGGATTCGCTCCTCCACCTCTTCGAGGCCGCCGGCCGTCCGCGCGACCAATATGACGTGGGCGCCGGCGGCCCCGAGGGCTTCAGCCGTTGCCGCGCCTATGCCGCGCGAAGCGCCCGTGACGAGCGCGGTCTTCCCGGAAAGGGGCTTGGTCATGCGAATGTCCGTCGGTTCAGGCGACGACGCGCTCACCGTTCAGCGCCAGCTGGTCGGTCGGCGTCATTTCCTCATGGTCGGTAAGATGGGTCGGATAGTCGCCGGTGAAGCAGGCATCGCAATAGGTCGGTGCCTTGTCGTCGCGGGACGGTTCGCCGAGCGCCTTGTAGAGACCGTCGATCGAGAGGAAGGCCAGGCTGTCGGCGCCGATATAGGATGCCATCTCGGCGACGTTCATCTGCGCCGCCAGCAGCTTCGCCCGCTCCGGCGTATCGACGCCGTAGAAGCAGCTGTGCCGCGTCGGCGGACTGGCGATGCGCAGATGCACTTCGCGCGCGCCGGCGTCGCGGAGCATCTGCAGGATCTTGACGCTGGTCGTACCGCGCACGATCGAGTCATCGATCAGGACGAGCCGCTTGCCGTCGATCAGCGCGCGGTTTGCATTATGCTTCAGCTTCACGCCGAGGTGACGGACCTGATCGCCGGGCTGGATGAAGGTACGACCGACATAATGCGAACGGATGATGCCCAGCTCGAACGGGATGCCCGATTCCTGAGCATAGCCGATTGCGGCAGGCGTGCCTGAATCGGGCACCGGAACGACCAGATCTGCTTCGACCGGGCTTTCGATCGCGAGTTGCGCGCCGATGCTCTTTCGGACCGAATAGACCGACGAACCGTCGACGATCGAGTCGGGCCGGGAGAAGTACACATGCTCGAAGATGCAGGGGCGGGGGCGCATCTCGGCGAACGGGCGAATCGAGCGGATGCCCTGTTCGGAGACGATCACCAGCTCACCGGGCTCGACCGATCGCAGGAAGGTTGCGCCGACCACGTCGAGCGCCACCGTTTCCGACGCGAAGATATAGGCATCGCCGACGCGGCCGAGGACCAGCGGACGCACGCCGAGTGGATCGCGGCAGGCGATCATGCCTTCGGGCGTCATGCAGATCAGCGAATAGGCACCTTCGACCTGCTTCAGTGCGTCGATGAAGCGATCGAGCAATGTGCGATATTTCGACATCGCGACGAGATGGATGATCGTCTCGGTGTCGCTGGTCGACTGGAAGATCGATCCGCCACGCACCAGGTCGCGGCGCAGCTTCATCGCGTTGGAGATATTGCCGTTATGCGCGATCGCGAAGCCGCCCGAGGACAATTCGGCGAACAGCGGCTGCACGTTGCGCAATGCGGTCTCGCCCGTCGTCGAGTAGCGAACATGGCCGCAGGCGACACGGCCGGGAAGGCTGCGAATGACCTCGTCACGGTCGAAATTGCCCGCGACATGGCCCATTGCCCGATGGGTGTGGAAGGCATGGCCGTCCCAGCTCGTGATGCCGGCAGCCTCCTGCCCCCGGTGCTGCAGGGCGTGGAGCCCCAGAGCAACCATGGCTGAGGCCGTATCGGCGCCCCAAATCCCGAATATCCCGCACTCTTCGCGCAGCTTGTCGTCGTCAAATGGATGCGTGGTGAGCATCGCGAATCCCATCGCGGTGGCCGATAGCGGCGCATATAGTCACCGACTGAGGCTTTGTCGCCCCACTGTCACAAGTTTATTGCAGCCGATGTCGAAATCGGTGTGGCCTCTTGCCTCGATGCGCGCTTTCGACCATCGCCTCGGGCATGGACCAGGATCGTGAAAAGGGCAGCAGGCTGCTCCCCCGCTTTGACGCCACCGGGCTGATTACGGCGGTCGTCACCGACCATCGAAGCGGTGAAGTGCTGATGCTCGCCCATATGAACGAAGAGGCGTTGCAGGCGACGATGGCCTCGGGCGAGGCGACCTTCTTTTCCCGCTCGCGCAATCGGCTGTGGAAGAAGGGAGAGACGAGCGGCAATGTGATGCGGGTCGTCGAAGCCCGCATAGATTGCGATCAGGACGCCGTCTGGCTGCGCTGCGAACCGGCAGGTCCGGCCTGTCACACCGGCGAGCGCAGTTGCTTTTATCGCCGCATCGAAAGCGATGGCGAGACGCTTCATCGCGTTCATTCACCAGAAAAGTGAAGCACTTTAGACTAAAGTTGCAATCGTTTGAGCATCGGTGATTGCGACGCCTGGCTCCCCTGCCGTAAGGGCAAGCCATAGTCTTAAGAGGTAATAGAATTGGCTTCCAACCCCGTACCCGCCGTCCGTGATACGGACGCGCATGTTCCCGACAGTTACACCATCTCCGAAATGGCCCGCGCTTTCGAAATCACCCCGCGCGCGCTGCGTTTTTACGAAGAGGAAGGGCTGATTGCACCGCGTCGTGAAGGTGCAGCCCGCATCTATTCGCGGCGCGATTGGCGTCGTGTGTCGCTGATATTGCGCGGCAAGGCGGTCGGCTTCAGCCTCGACGAAATCGGCGAGCTTCTCGACCTTTATGATCCCCGCGACAACGGCGCCGCACAACGTCAGGCGGCCAAGCGCTATTGCGAGCTCAAGGAAGACGAACTGCAGCGTCAGCGCGAGGCGATCGAAACGAAGATGGCCGAACTGCGCAGTTTTGCGGTGAAGCTCGACGGCAAATGTAACTGAATTCCGGACATTCGTGGTTAACGGCGCGCTAGGGACCGATATTAACCCTCTTTTCGGTTCCGGGCGCGCCGGACCCATGGCATCTTGTTGCAATGAACCAGGGTCCCCGGGAGATTCGGCTGCGCGGCAGGCTCGTGGAGAGCCTCTACACCGAAGCCATGCTGTTGGCCGACGAGGCGCGCGCCTATTTCGAGCATCGCGGCCGTGACGACCGGGACGCACTCGACCCGCTCTCGCGGGTCACGATGAGCTGCGAATCACTCAAGGTCACGACCCGGTTGATGCACGTCCTCGCCTGGCTGTTGACCGAACGGGCGATCGAACTCGGCCAGATGAGCGACGAGGAAGCGCAGGCATCTGCCCGGCGCCTCGGCGACGCTGCCGGATCGGAGCGGGCGGTGCTCGACAGCCTGCCGACGCAGGCTCGCGCACTGGTCGATGCAAGCCTCGATCTCTATGCCCGCGTTCGTCGCCTGGAAGGCGATGCCCCCGATCTGTCGGGCCCTGCGGTCAGCCCCGCACTCAGCTTGCTGGACCGGCTCGAACGGGCCTTCTAAGGAAGGTCGGGGGGAGTCGCGGCCAGGTCGGCCGCCAAGGGGCCTGTTAATGCCGAATGACGTGAAGTCCGGAGCCAGAGGCAAGAGCGCCGTAAGCAGCATATCCGATCTGGCGCGCCTTGCCGGCGTGTCGGCCTCCACCGTGTCGCGGGCCCTTGCCGGCAGCAAGATGATCAGCCTCGACACCCGGACCAAGATCAATGCGCTGGCCCGCGAGCATGGCTTCCGCCTGAACCAGATGGCGCGGAACCTGCGGCTCAAGCGGACCAACGCCATCGGGATCGTCTTTCCGCTCGGTCATGAGGTTGGCCAGCACGTCTCCGATCCTTTCTTCATCACCATACTCGGCCATGTCGCCGATGCGGTGACCGATCGCGGCTATGATCTGCTGCTGACCCGCGTAATTCCCACCGACAAGCTGTGGCTGGATTCGCTCGCCAATTCGGGGCGCCTCGACGGCGTGATCGTGATCGGCCAGTCGAATCAGGAGGACGTGCTTGCCGAGGCCGCCGAGAATTATTCGACGCTGGTCGTCTGGGGCGAGTTCAGTGAAGGACAGAAATACTGCTCTGTCGGTACAGACAATGTCGCAGGCGGCTGCATCGCGGCGCGGCACCTGATCGAAAAGGGACGCCGCCATATCCTGTTCGCCGGCCATGCCGACGTGCCCGAGATCAGTGCGCGCTATGAGGGGTTCCTCGCCGCGCACCGCGAAGCGGGGATCGAGCCGGCGGGCGTTTTGCCCGCGTCGCTGACTCCCGAAGGCGCCTATCAGTTGTTCGTCGATCATCTGGCGGAGAACCGCGCGCCCGACGGAATCGTCGCGGCCTCGGACGTCATCGCCATGGCGGCGGTACGCGCGTTGGCTGATCGCGGCCTGTCGGTCCCCGGCGATGTCTCCGTTATCGGGTATGACGACGTGCCGACCGCCGCGCAGTTCAGCCCGGCGCTGACCACCATAAGGCAGGATATTCGCCGCGGCGCTTTCGAGATGGTCGACCGGCTGTTCCGGCGGATCGGCGGAGAAGAATGCGACTCGGTGGTGATGGAACCGATGCTGGTATTGCGCGCCTCCGACTGAGGTTCAGCCCGGACGCCGCCAGCGGACGAGGCGCCATAGATACAGGCCTGCCATGAGCACTAGCGCGATGGTCGCGGCTGTATCGAGCCAGACCTCCATCTCGGAAAAGCGGGTGCCGAGCAGCCAGCCGCCCAGCGCGAGCATCGCCGACCATCCGATCGTGCCGAGGGCCGACCAGGCAATGAAGGGCAGAAGCGGCATGCGCAGCAGGCCGGCGGGCACCGAGATCAGCGACCGGAGAGTCGGCGTCATCCGCCCGACGAAAACGACGAGATAGCCGTGCCGCGAAAACCACCGCTCGGCGCGCTCGACCTCGGTCCAATCGAGCGTCAGCCAGCGGCCATGGCGTTCGATCAGCGGCCGGAATCGCTCCATGCCGAGCCAGCGTGCGGCCAGATACCAGAGAAGATTGCCCAGCATCGCACCGGCGGAACCCGACAGGATCGCGCCCGGCAACGAGAGGATGCCCTTCGCCGCCTGCAGCCCTGCCATCGACATGATCACTTCGGACGGAAGGGGCGGAAAGACTGTCTCCGCCAGCATCAGCAGGAACAGGCCGAAATAGCCGCCATCGGCTATCAGCCGCTGTATCCAGTCGCTCATTCGGACCTTTTCTGGCGGGTCAGCGAGCGCGCAGGCGGGCTTCGATCGCGTCCAAGATCAGCGCGGGCGTGTCGGTGCCGTTGAAGCGGTCGATCGCGACGATCCCGGTGGGGGAGGTCACGTTGATTTCGGTCAGGTGCCCCGCGATGACGTCGATCCCGACGAAGATCAGCCCGCGCGCGGCGAGATCGGGGCCGAGCGCGGCGCAGATTTCCTCCTCCCGCGCGGTCAGTTCGGTCGCATCGGCGCGGCCGCCAGCCGCCAGGTTGGACCGGATCTCGCCGGCCTTGGGCAGGCGGTTGATCGCGCCCGTCACCTTGCCGTCGACGAGGACGATCCGCTTGTCGCCCTTGGACACGTCGGGAAGAAAGGCCTGCACCATGAAGGGCTCGCGCCACACCTGTCCGAACAATTCGGTCAGCGCGGCGAGATTGGCGTCGTTGCGGCCCACATGGAACACCGCCGACCCGGCGTTGCCGTAGAGCGGCTTGACCACGACCTCACCATGCTCGGCATGGAAGGCGCGCGCATCTTCCAGCCGGCGGGTGATCATCGTCGGCGGCATGAAGCGCGCATAATCGAGCACGAACAGCTTTTCGGGGGCGTTGCGCACCGAGGCGGGGTCGTTGACCACCAGCGTCTTGTGCTGGATGCGCTCGAGCAGATGCGTGGCGGTGATATAGGCGAGGTCGAACGGCGGGTCCTGCCGCATCAGGACGACGTCGACATCGTCCGCCAGATCGATGACCTCGACCTCACCGACCGCGAAATGGTCCCCCGCCACGCGCTGCAGCTTCAGGATCGGCCGCGCCGGCGCCATCACCCGACCGTCGCGGTAGCAGAGGTCGCCCGCCTGATAATGCCAGAGCTTGTGGCCGCGCTCGAGCGCGCCGAGCATGATCGCGAAGGTGGAATCGCCCGCGATGTTGATCGTCTCCAGAGGGTCCATCTGGACGGCGACGGCGAGGGTCATGGCGGGCTCCGTAAGTTGCGCCGTTCATCTAGGGGTTTGCAGGTCGTTCCGCTACCCCCACCGGGCGTCAGCCATGCCAGACGTTGCGCAGATGGATCGGCAGCCGCCAGGGCCGCAACAGGATGACGTCGATCCGCACCTCTTCGGCGCCGCTGCCATAGCGGGGCAGAAGTGCATGGGCGGCAGCGACCATCCGCCGCAGGCGCTGCTCGTCGATGGCGAGATCCAGCGCCTCCTGCGTCCCCCGCGTCTTGACCTCGACGAAGGCGAGGGTGCGGCTGCGGCGGGCGATGAGATCGACCTCGCCGCGACCCGTCTTCACGCGACGCCCCACGATTCTCCAGCCGTGTAGTCTGAGCCACCAGGCGGCAGCGGTTTCGCCATGGCGGCCCTGGCGTTCGGCCGCCTGCCGGTTCAATCTCGTCCATCCTTCATCGCCATCGCCTTTGCGTAGAGGTCGCGGCGGTTGAGGCCCGTTGCGCGGGCGACTTCGCCCGCTGCCTTGGCGGCGGGGAGGTGCTGGAGGGCGGTCCGGAGCAGCGCTTCGGCGTCGTCCTGGGTGGCGGCAGGTGTCGGGCCGGGCGGGCCGACCACGATCACGATCTCGCCCTTGGGGCCTGCCTCGGCATAGCGATCGGCCAGGACCGGCAGCGGGGCGGCGACGCTCTCTTCGAAGCGCTTGCTGATCTCCCGGACGACGGCGGCTTCGCGGTCGCCCAGGCCTTTGGCGAGGGCGGCGAGGGTGGCGCCGAGGCGCGAGCCCGATTCGTAGAGGATCAGCGTCGCGCGGATGGATGCCACCTCCTCGATCGATTCGGCACGGGCCTTTTCCTTGGACGGCAGGAAACCGAGGAAGAAGAAGCGATCGGTGGGAAGGCCGGCGAGCGTCAGTGCAGCGACGGCGGCACAGGGGCCTGGGATGGTGGTGACGGCGATACCGGCGGCGCGGGCATCGCGGACGAGCTTGTAACCGGGATCCGAGATCAGCGGCGTGCCTGCGTCGGAGACGAGCGCGACCGGCGCATGGGCCATCCGCTCGACCAGTCCGGGACGCACCTTGTCGGCGTTGTGGTCGTGATAGGGGGTCATCGGCCGCTTGATGCCGAGATGGTGGAGCAGCTTCGCGGTGACCCGGCTGTCCTCCACCGCAATCGCTTCGACGCGCGATAGGATCGATGCGGCGCGCGGCGACAGGTCACCCAAGTTGCCGATCGGGGTGGCCACGATATAGAGGCCTGGGGGGAGGGGTGCTTCGGATGCCTGGGCATCGGTCGCGTCCGTTTCGACAAACTGGCTCATAAGGCGGAACTGATGGCAGAGGCTGTTGCACATAGGCAAGCTGGACATGCATGGCTCAAGGGAGCGGTGCTCGGACTGGCCGCCCTGCTGGCGGGCTGCCAGGGCATGGTACCCAAGGGTCGGCCGGGCCCGGCCACACCGGTCCCGGTGGAGAAGGAGGACGGTAGCGACGTCCCGCAGGACAGTGCCCGGCACCGCGTCGCCCTGCTGGTGCCGCTGAGCGGCGCCAATGCGGCGGTCGGGCAGTCGATCGCCAATGCCGCAACGATGGCGCTGATCGACACCGGCAACAAATCGCTGCGGATGACGACCTATGACACGGCCGGCGGAGCGGTGGCGGCAGCTAACCGCGCGATCGCGGACGGCAATGTCCTGTTCCTGGGGCCGCTCCTGTCCGAGGATGCGGCTGCGGTGGCCCCGGCGGCGCGCAAGGCAGGGATCGCGGTGATTTCCTATTCGAACGACGTGGCGGTTGCCGGCAATGGCGTGTTCGTCATGGGCTTCTCGCCCACCCAGTCGATCGACCGGGTCATCCGCTTTGCCCGGTCCAAGGGGATGCAACGCTTCGCCGCGCTGATTCCGACCGGGCAATATGGGCGCAACGCATCCACCGCGATCATCCATTCGGTCGAGAGTGCCGATGGCAATCTCGTCGCGATGAAGAGCTATGAACGCACGAGCGCTTCATTGCAGAAGGCGGTAGCGGATCTCGGGCGGACCCAGCAGGAATGGGATGCGGTTCTCGTTGCCGACAATGCGCGGCTGGCGGCGGGCGCCGTTCCGATGCTGCGGAAGGTCTCGCCGGCCAAGGCGAAGATATTGGGCACCGAATTGTGGGCGGCCGAACAATCGGCGCTGACCGCACCCGCGCTTTCTGGGGCCTGGTTCGCCAGTGTTTCGGACGCGCGCTATCGCCAGCTCGCGACGGCCTATCGCCGCCAGTTCGGCAAGGCGCCGTTCCGTCTTGCAAGCCTGGGCTATGATTCGATGTTGCTGGTGGTGAAGATCGCGGCGGACTGGAAGGTCGGCTCGAAATTTCCCGTGGGCGCCTTGCGCGACAAGGACGGTTTCGTCGGCGTCGACGGTGCGTTCCGTTTCGGAATGAACGGCGTGGCCGAACGCGCGCTGGAGGTGGGCGAAGCGAGCCCTGCCGGCGTGAAGACCGTGTCGCCGGCGCCGAGCAGCTTCAAGGAGTAATTGGCATAAGTGGGTTTGGATGCTGAGGGCGGCGGCAATGCCGGGCATCGTCCGCCGCCGTCCTGCATTCAGAGCGCGACGACCACACCGATCGCGAGCGCCTGTGCTGCGATCGCGAGGAGCGCAGTGGTGGCACCTTCAAAATAACGCATTTTTTCTTTTCCTGCGAACGTGTTTTGTTATCTCGCACATGCGATTGTGCGGTGCAGCGCGCTCTATGCATGTCATCGATTCGACGCAATTTCGTAACAAGTTGGCGCGGTTGCATTTTCTGCAATCAGGCTGTGACGATCTCGCTCAATATGCCGTCGAGCAGCAGCGCTCCCGCGCCGGTCACGCGCAACTGCCCGCCGTTCAGGGTAACCAGCCCCTGGCGGTCAAGGCGGGCGACGGCGCGGTCGTCGACAAGCGCCTCGACCGACAGACCGGAAAGGCGGGCGATCCGCGCGAGATCGACGCCTTCGACGAGGCGTAGTCCCATGATCAGCGCCTCCTGCGCCCGCTCGCGCCCGCTCAGTGTTTCTTCCACCTCTATGCCATGCCCGATCTCGCCGACCCGCCTCAGCCAGTTCTCGGGTTTCTTGCGCCGGGCCGTAGCGATCCCGTCGCGGCGCCCATGCGCGCCGGGGCCGATCCCGGCATAATTGCCATAACGCCAATAGGTCAGGTTGTGCCGGCTCTCGGCACCGGGCCGGGCATGGTTAGAGGTCTCATAAGCGGGCAGACCAGCCGCCGCCATTCGCGCCCTCGTCGCTTCGAACTGAAGCGCGGCGCTATCGGGGTCGAGCGGTACCAGTTCGCCGCGCGCGAAGCGCGTCGCGAATTGGGTGCCGGGTTCGATCGTCAGTTGATAGAGCGAGACATGTTCGGTCCCGAAGGCAAGCGCCCGTTCGAGTTCGGCCAGCCAGTCGTCGAGGCTCTGCTCCGGGCGGGCATAAATCAGGTCGATGCTGACCCGCCCGAAATGCGACTGGGCGGTCGACAGCGCCTTCAGGCTCTCCGCGACGCCATGGGCGCGGCCCAGCCAGCCGAGTGTCCGATCGTCGAGCGCCTGGAGGCCCAGCGAGACGCGGTTGACTCCCGCTGCCGCTAGATCGCCGAAGCGCGCGGCCTCGACCGAGGAGGGGTTGGCTTCGAGGGTGATCTCGAGACCGGGCGCGACCGCCCAATGATCGGCAGCGGCCTCGATCAGCGCTGCGACCGTCGCGGGCGGTATCAGCGATGGCGTCCCTCCGCCGAAGAAGATCGATGTCAGGCGGCGACCGGGAAGCAGGGATGCTTCATGCGCGAGGTCGGCGAGCAACGCCTCGCGCCACTCGTCCTGGTCGACATGCGACCGGACATGGCTGTTGAAATCGCAATAGGGGCATTTGGAAACGCAGAAGGGCCAGTGAATGTAGAGGGCGAGATCACTCTCGCCCATCTCCATCGGCCGGAGCCGGTCGGTCACCGCGCTCGCATCACGGCTGGAAGACAGCCGCGACCAACTGGGTGAAGGCATCGGCCCGGTGGCTCATCGCATGCTTGGCCTGGGGCTCCATCTCGCCAAAGCTGATGTCATGGCCGAGCGGCTGGAACATCGCGTCATAGCCGAAGCCGTTCTCGCCGCGCGGCGGCCAGATCAGGAGGCCGTCGACCCGGCCTTCAAAGCTTTCGACATGACCGTCGGGCCAGGCGATCGACAGCGCGCAGATGAAGTGGGCATCGCGGCCCGCTTCGGGGCCTTGTTGTTCAAGACGATCATGGACGCGGCGCATGGCCTCGTCGAAGTCGCGGCTGCCATCCTCGCGCTCCGCCCAGCGCGCCGAGAATATGCCTGGCTCGCCGCCCAGCGCCTCGACGCACAGGCCGCTATCGTCGGCCAGCGCCGGCAGCCCGGTGAGATCGGCCGAGAAGCGGGCCTTGAGTTCGGCATTGGCGATGAAGGTGGTGCCCGTCTCTTCGGGTTCGGGCACGCCCAGCGCGCCGGCCGACACCGTCTCGATTCCGAACGGCGCGAGCAGTTCGGCGATCTCGCGCAGCTTGCCCTTGTTGTGGCTGGCAATCACCAGCTTGCCGGGCGCCAGCTTGCGGTGAACGATGTCGGCCGCGGCGGTCACCGGCCGGTGGCCTTGCGCTGTGCAGCGAAGATTTCGCCGCAGCCGATGCGGGCCAGACGGAGCAGGCGCAGCAGCGCTTCCTCGTCATAGGTCGCACCCTCGGCGGTCGCCTGTGCCTCGGCGATATTGCCATTGTCGAGCAGCACGAAATTGGCGTCGGCATGGGCGTTCGAATCCTCGATATAGTCGAGGTCGAGGACGGGCGTACCCTGATGGATGCCGCAGGAGACCGCCGCGACCTGCGCGGTGATCGGATCCTCGGTCAGCGCGCCCGAGGCGAGCAGCTTGTCGACCGCCAGCCGCAACGCGACCCAGCCGCCCGAGATCGCCGCGGTGCGGGTGCCGCCATCAGCCTGGATGACGTCGCAATCGATCACGATCTGGCGCTCACCGAGCTTTTCCATGTCGACCACGGCGCGCAGCGAGCGGCCGATGAGGCGCTGGATTTCCTGCGTGCGGCCGGACTGCTTACCCTTGGCGGCCTCGCGGCTGCCACGGGTGTGGGTGGCGCGGGGCAGCATGCCATATTCGGCGGTGACCCAGCCCTGGCC
>NZ_JAGMXV010000386.1 GCF_018006725.1 Rhizorhabdus sp. | reverse complement strand
CGTTGAAGCTGAAGGTGGTTGCGGCCCGGAGATTGACGTCCGGATCCTTGAGGCGCTGGAGCAGCCGCAGGCAGAGGTAATTCACGACGCCGGCGATCGCGGACATGACCATCATGGTAGGTCCGATCGGCTCGCTCCCCTGCACATAGCGTCGCCCGACATCGATCAGGATGCCGCCCGCAAAGATCAGCAGCATTACCCCCGATGCGATCGCGGCGCGCGTCTTCCACGTCTTACCGTGGGTCAGCGCGACGAGGCTGAGAGCGTAAACGGCGGTGTCGGACAGATTGTCGACGCCGTTGGCGATGAGCGCACTTGAATCGGCGAACGCGCCGGATACGAAAAAGCCCGCTGCGATTGCTGCGTTCAGCAGCAGCACGATCCAGAGCGTGCGACGCTCCTGCGTGCCCGCGTTGTCGTTGCTCGCATTCATCCCATGATCTCCTCGAGCGTCAGGAGGGCGAGGAACCCTACGAAGAACATCGAGCTGATGAGCGGGGTGTCAGGCTTCTCGTGCGCCTCAACCAGCAGCTCTTCCGTGACGAGGTAGAGCAGCGCCATCAGCCCAAAGCTCAGGAAGCCAGCGACCATTACCGGCGAGAGCGTGGCGACAGGAACGGCAGCGAGCGCGCCGATCGGCAGCAGCAGCGCCAAGGCCGAGACGATCACGATGATGCGCAGGCGCGAGCGATAGGTTTCCGCCAGCTCGTTGGTCAGTGTCAGACCCAGGAAGAGCACTTCGAGTGTCAGCGCGATCGTCAGCAGAAATCCCGCCTTCTCGCCCGCGACGAACGCAAGGCCGAGCACCAGGCCATCGACCAGGATGTCGATGCCGATCGCGGCGAGCAGCGCCATCGGCCCCTTGAAGCGGGCCTCGAAAGCCTTGAGACCCAGCATCGTTACGACGCCCGCCGCCCCGCCGATCAACGTCGCGCTGGGCGAAGCCTCATGCTTGACCTGCGGCAGGATTTCAGTCGCTGCCGCCGCGAACACGACGCCGGCAGCAAGATGCTGTAGCCCCGCCACGAGGCCAGGATTTAACTTTGTGCGGCTCGCGATGATCGCGCCGAGCACGACCGCCAACACAGGCGCAAGCGTGTAGAGCAATGCCTGCATATCCTATGATTCCTCCGGTGTTCGATGACAGACGCGGATCTTCCCGCGCTGCGTGAAGGCGATCGACCCGCCCGCCACGACTGCCCGCGACTGGTCGCCGCGAAATTCTTCGCCGGTCCGTTGCGCGTGCAGGATCTCGGTTCTGCCCTTGGGCAGCCAGGTGACACCCATCTTCAGGCCGTCGTCGATGAAGTCGACATCGGCGCGCGATCCATCGTCGCAATACATGATGCGCTGCGCGATCAATCGAGGCGTCAGATGCTTTTCATGCGCCGGCTCGGCCGGTTGGCTTGGAGCGGGGTTGCACGCCCCTACGACCATACCCGCGAACAGAACGGCGCCGATGCGCGCGGCTGTCAGGCCAGGCAGGTGCCGCAAGGCGCGCACCGCCCTCACCACAGCACGCCGTGATCGGGCGTCAGCGGCTCAGGGGCCGGTAGTCCCGCCGTCTGAAGAAGGTCGATCTCGATCGTGCGGCACATGGCCGTGAGCGGGACATCGTGGACGCTATTGGCGAACGGATCGGTCAGATCCTCGCCGATGCTCAGCACCGCGAGGAAGACGAGTCCGATCAGCGTCGATCCGATCGGCGTGGCAAGGCCCAGGGATTCGACCAGCGCGATCGGAAGCAGCACGCAGAACACGCGCGTGAAGAGGTTCGGGAAAAACCGAAAGCCATTGGGCAGCGGCGTGTTCTTGATCCGCTCCATGCCACCCTGCGCATTGGCGATGTCGATCAGGACGCGCTCTACAGTTGCCTGCTGGATCTCGGTGATCCGACCTTCCGCGAGCGCGTCGGCGTAATTGCCCGATATGTCCTCCAAGAGCGCGTTGGCAGGGTTCAGGCGAGCGACCGCCATATCGGCGACGTCCGTTCCGGCGATCCGGGCAATGTCTTCATAGGGCGACTGTCGGCGAAGCTGGCAGCGCATCGAGTGCGCGAAGGCGATCTGCCGCAGGATGATGTTGTGCCGCGTCTCACTGCCCTCGGGTTCCCCCTTGGTCAGGCTGCGTGTGATCCTGGCCAGGCTGCGCGACGCATTGATGAGCGCGCCCCAAAGGGTTCGCGCTTCCCACCAGCGCGCATAAGCTGCGTTGGTCCGAAACCCCATGAAGAGCGCGATGGCAGTGCCGAACAGCGCCGTCGGCAAAGGCGGTTCCTTGATCGGGGTCATCATGTGGAATGCCGTCACCGCCACGTCCCACACGAACAGGATCGTGAGAGGCTTCCAAACCTCGATAATGATCTGCCTAAAACGTGGCCTCGCGCCGACTATCATATCAATTACGCCCTAAATCTCTTAGCAATCGTCATCCGATCGGCATGTTCATGATGTCCCGATAAGCGGACAGCAGCTTGTTCCGGACTTGCAGGGTCGCCTCGAAAGTAATGGATGCGCGGCTCTGGATGAGCGCGACGGTTGCAATGTCGGTGGTTTCGCCACGCTCATATGCTTCGGTGACGACATCCTCCTGCTCCTGGGTCTCGTTGACCTTCGCGACCACGGCATTGAGGGTGTCGGCAAAGTTCGACGCCGGAGCGGTCGGCGTCACGCCGGGCGGTGCCGTCGGCTGCGCCGCACGCAAAGCGCGGCTTCGCGCGATCACTTCGGCCCGAATGGCCATCACATTCGAGATCGACGTGTCAGACATCGTTTCTCTCCCGTTCCAGTGCGACGTGTCGGAAGACAGGACGGTTCATCGGGTGCCCTCCCGTTCGCAGATTCGGGTGCGGCCCTCGCCATCCACGACGGTGAGCTGCGACCCCTTGAAGGTCGCGGTGGCTGTCTCGCCGACATATTGGAGGCCCTGCGCTGGCGCGGTCAGCGTCATGGGCACGGCGCTGCTGGAGCGCCGCAAATCGATCTGCAGGCCGTTGTCCTTGTAGTCGACGAACAGCGGTTCCCCGTCGGAACAGCGATAGGGATGGCGCCCCATTTCCCCGGTCGCCACGGCGCTGTCGGACGAATGGATTTGCTGCTCCGTTGGCGGGGCTGGCGGCTTGCTTTCCGTGCAAGCCGCCAGGCCGACAACGAGGATGAGGGCGGGCAGTACCCGCTTCAACGGCATCATCGCGCCTTCCTCCTGTAGCGGGAGGGGACGCGCTGACGATTGATCCCACGGGCAGGCTGACCCACCCGCCAGCGCAGATAGGTTGCGAGGCGATCATCAGCCTCGATCATCAGGGACCGCAGACGACGCAACATCATCGCCGCGAACGGCAGAGACAGCGCCCCGCCCAGCGTGCAGCTATGTGTTAGCC
>NZ_JAGMXV010000006.1 GCF_018006725.1 Rhizorhabdus sp. | reverse complement strand
TTTCTGAAGAGAGCCCGAGCGGGCGAAAGGAATGTCAATCGGCGTGCAAACGGGACCCCCTATCGGCGCGCAAAAGGGACCCCCTTTCACGATGGCGCAAGGTTGATCGGACACGCGCCTTTGCGCTGCGCGCGGCGTAGGGAGGGCGGAGCCCGACCGGAGGCGCGCGCAGCGCAAAGCATCTTTTAATCGGAGGTCGGTGGGGGCGATCAGCTGCGGTTTTTGAAGCGCCAGCTGTCATTGCCGGTCTCGACGATGTCGCAATGGTGGGTGACGCGATCAAGGAGCGCGGTGGTCATCTTGGGATCGCCGAACACGGTGGGCCATTCGCCGAACGCGAGGTTGGTGGTGATGATGACGCTGGTCTGCTCGTAGAGCTTGCTGATCAGGTGGAACAGCAACTGGCCGCCCGAGCGGGCGAACGGCAGATATCCCAGTTCGTCGAGCACGATCAGGTCGAGGCGGGATAGCTGGGCGGCGAGAGCGCCGCTCTTGCCGATCCTGGCCTCCTCTTCGAGGCGGGTCACCAGATCGACGGTGTTGAAGTAGCGGCCTCGCGCACCCGAGCGAACGACATTGGCGGCGATGGCGATGGCCAGGTGGGTTTTGCCGGTGCCCGTGCCGCCGACCAGGACGATGTTGCGCCGAGCGGGCAGGAACGCGCCACTGTGCAGCGAACGCACCAGCCCCTCGTTGATCGGCGTGCCCTCGAACCGGAACGCATCGATATCCTTCACGACCGGCAGCCGGGCGGCCGCCATCCGGTATCGGATCGAGGCAGCATGGCGATGTGTTGCTTCCGCGCGCAGAAGGTCGGTCAGTATCTCCATCGTGGTGCGCTGGCGCTGAAGGCCGGTGGTGACCGCATCGTCGAACGCGCCCGCCATGCCCTTGAGCCCAAGCCCGCGCATCGCCTCGATCATGTCATGCCGCTGCATCGAAGGTCCTCAGCTGGTCGTAACGGGCGCAGTCGGCGATCGGCGGATGGCGCAAGGCGCTGTCTTCGGAGGTGATGATGGTGAGCGGTCGCGGCGGTTCGCGGCGCCGCGCCAGGATGTTGAGGATCAGGTCGTCGCTCGCCGTGCCGGTCGCCAATGCCTCGCGGACGGCCGCTTCGACCGGCTCCAGACCATCGGTCAGCACGGCCGACAGCACACGGACGAACCGGCGGTCGGCATCGTCGCCATTGCCAAGCTTGCGGCGCAGGCGCGCCAGCGCCGGCGGCAGATCCCAGTCCTGGAAGGGCGCGCCGTTCCGCAGCGCTCCGGGCTTGCGGGCCAGTACCGGCAGATAATGCCAGGGGTCATAGATCGTGCGGTTGCGCCCGAAGTAGCGGGGATGCTCGGCGACAACCTCCTCGCCGCAGCGCACGACAATGCGGTCGGCATAGGCCCGGACCTGCACCGTCCGCCGCGCCACCGTCGAGAGAACCGAGTAGCGGTTGCGATCGAAGCTGATCAGGCAGGTGCCCGTCACCGCATGCTCGCTCTCGTTAAAGCCGTCGAACGGTCCCAGCATCGGCTGCAGTGCCGATCGCTCGATCTCCAGCGCCTGCGCCACGGTCAGCTCGCCCTGTTCCGGGTGTGCCTGTCGTTCCGCCCAGCGCTGGCACTCGGCCTCCAGCCAGCCATTGAGCTCGTCGAGGCTGGCGAACCGCAACCGGGGTTGGAAGAAGCGGCCCCGGATCGTCTGCACCTGGTTCTCGACCTGGCCCTTCTCCCATCCCGCCGCCGGCGAGCAGGCGGTGGGCTCGACCATATAATGGTCGGTCATGATCAGGAACCGCCGGTTGAAGACCCGCTCCTTCCCCGTGAACACGCTCGTCACCGCCGTCTTCATATTATCGTAGATGCCGCGGCCCGGCACGCCGCCGAAGAAAGCAAAGCCGCGCGCATGCGCGTCGAACAGCATCTCCTGACTCTCGCGCGGATAGGCCCGGACATAGACCGCCCGCGATGCACACAGCCGCATATGCGCAACCTTCACGCGCATCGGCTTGCCGGCGATCTCCACATCCTCATGGCTCCAGTCGAACTGGTAGGCCTCGCCCGGCTTGAACATCAGCGGGATGAAGGCGGTGACACCATCGCCGGCATCCTTGCGCCGGTCGGCCTTCCAGCGCGCCGCGTAGCGCCGAACGGCATCGTAGGAACCCTCAAAACCTTCGCGCTCCAGCAGATCATGTATCCGCGTCATCCGCAGTCGCTCGCGCCTGCCGCGCACCTCGTTCTCTTCCAGCAGTGTGTTCAGGCGATCCTGAAACGGCCCGATCCTAGGCAGTGGCTGAACCTTGCGCTGATAGTCGAATGCGCCTTCCGGCGCCCGGATCGCCTTGCGGATCACCTTCCGCGACACATGCAAATCCCGCGCGATCGCCTTGATCGCCTTGCCGCCGGCATACTCGCGCCGAATCCGAACCACTGTCTCCAAAATCAACATCCCGATCTCGCCGCCTGAAAATCCAGCCGGCTGCTTAAACCATCGAAATGAGGGGTCCCTTTTAGACGCCGATCACCCCGCTAACGGGGTCCTTTTTGCACGCCGATCCACATTGAAGGATTCCGGCTTATTGGCCGGACAGGCCATGAGCGATAGTTTTTGCCGGCACCTAGTGGCAAACGCCGGTATCAGGCGTGTCCATAGTTGCGAATTTCGCAGTTGCAATATTCTATGATGCAATGCACAAGAGACGGGCCTTTCAGGCATCCTCTCCCAACTATCAAGCCGCCTCCTTGTGGGCGGCTTTTTTCTACCCGAAACAGAGTCGCCGACTCGACCTGAACGATGTGATCCGGCTGACCATGTCGCAGAACTGCTTCTCGACCTCGAATCGTCTCATCCACGGACCCTATTTGTACATGTCGGGTGGATAGAGCGTCACATACTGAAAATCGCTGTTGCGAAACCGCAAGGCTTCAATCTCCTCGGGATTGCCTGCCTCGTCGACCGCGATCGACATGGCGACGTCGATGGTAAGCTCGATCTCGGTCTCCCCGCTCTCATCCTCGAACGGGATAAGCACCTTGTCCTCGGAATCATACATCGCTTCATCCCAGTTGGGATGAGTGAAAGACACCAATGCTGCGACCTCGATCGTGCCGACCACAAGGATTGATTTACCTGCCTCACTTGGTTTGAAGGCGGTGAGTTTTTTCACTTCGACCGAATTGACGGTGATCTCGTCGATCTCCGCATCCATGACGTCGCTACTGTGCAGTCCCCAATTCGTAAGTTCCTGACTGACGAGGTCGACGATCTGTTCCTCCTGCGTCTCCAGGAAGGGATCGAGTTGCGGCGCGGCCATCTCGAGGCCAAGCGCCGCGAACAGTTCGGGCAACGACTTCACCAGCGAAATATGCTTCGCAGACCCGACCGGGCCATCAAAGTCGCCATCGTTCGAAACGATGATCACCGGGCTATTTCTCGACGCCTCCTTCTTGAGGCACTCGAAGGCAAAGGCGTCGGGGAACTGGTCCTTCTTGCCGTCGCCTGAGAAGAAACCTTCCCCTGCCGCATAGGCGCTGAACACTGCCGACGGCTTCACCTCGTCGATCTGGAGCGTCTTGGCCTCCAGCGCATCGAACATCTGCGTAGTCGACTCATCGTAGATCGATTTCAGCTTTGCGCGAAGCTCCGGCCGCTTGAGCGCGGGAAGCGCAACGCCGGTCGCTCCCTCGACAATCTTCCGGAAATGCGGCTGGCTGATCTCCTTGATCGCGTCGAAATCACTCTGGATGTACTTTTTGGCAACCTCGGTGATGGTGAGATCGGTGGTCAACACCGTTATCAGACCGGCATCGACAAGATCGACGACACGGGCGATTTCAGGCCCGCCTGGTGGTTTGCCGGCACTGATGACGATGTTCGCATCCAGGAAGACCTTCGGCGTTCTTTTGGTCGTTTTCTTCGCCATCGTCAGAGTAGATCCGTGTTGAGGTCATGTTGGGCAGATGCTTGACGGACAGGCAGCATTTTCTGGAACGTAAGGCTTGGTCAGTCCGCCACCCGTCCCCTATCGAAGCATCGCTTTGAACGTGCTGCTCGCCGAGGCTCCCGCATAGGCGTCGCGCGCGAGCTGTCCCAGGATCTCGGCCGCTTTGTCGGTTGCCCGATCGAGCGCAAGTTCCTTCTGCTGCTGGAGCGAAGGCACCCTATCGATGCGGACGTAGCTCGAGCCCAGGACGGACTGCACGAGGTCGAGCGACAGGCTCTCCTGCGCCTTCATCGTCCTCGACACGAGCTCGTCTTTTGCGATCAGCATCACACCGCCGCGGCGCCTGGGCGCACGCGGCACATCCCATCGCAGCTCTCCTGCGGTCCCGACGCTGATGAGGTCGATTTCCTGGGGCGTGCGCCCATAGCGCCCAAGCGCCCGCATCAGGGCGATACTATCCGGAGCGTTCGCGATCAGTCCGCCGTCGACATAGGAATGCCCGTCGATCACATGGTCGGGGAAATAGGTTGGCGCCGCGGAGGTGGCGAGGGCAATGTCCCGTAGCGAGGTTCCTTCGAGCTTCGGTGACATGCCAGTGGTTTCGTATATTGCCGGCGCCCAGGCGCCGAAATCGACCGCGGTCACGATCAGGGGTGTCTTCAGGCCGGACAGGGGCGTCTTTCCCGCTTCGCCAAGAACGGCGTCGATCGTCTGCGCGAGGCCAGCCGCGTCATAGCGCGAGCGCGCCAGCCCCCAGCGACCGAGTAAACCCCGCTTCGGGAAGATCGCCTGGCCGTGCTTCTCAAACGCGGCGCCGATCACGGCTGGGCGAATGCCTTGGGCCAGGCCGATGGCCACGATGCCGCCGATCGAAGTGCCGGCGATGATATCGAAATGGTCTTTGATCGGCTTTCCGATCGTCCGCTCGATCTGTTCGAGGATCCGAACGGTAAAGAGGCCACGATACCCACCTCCGGTCAGCGCCAGAATGCGGAACCGTTTGGCCGGCTGCGCGCGCGCACCTTCCCTGATCCCGACGTCGCTCTCGGTCATATCAAGGGTTCACCACCGTCAGCCCGCTGACGCCGCTATGGTAGGGCTGCGGATAGTCGACGAAGACAAGATTGGTAGCGAGAGCCGAGGCAACGACCATCGTCGTCGCCTCGCTGACCGGGATCACGGCACCGGCCGGGTTGGTGGCGATCAGCTTCTGAGCCCGCAGACCAGGCCACAGCATGGCGGCCTTTTCGTCGAACGGCACGATATTATCGAAGCTGCGCACCATGCCGACATAGCCGCGCAGCGCATCGCGGTGGCCTTGGCGTTCACCCGCCGGGCTTTGCTCGATGGCCAGCAGCGCCTGCCCGAGGGAAACCGCGCTCAGGTGGATCTCTCGGGCAGGCAGCGCATCGATCGAGGCCGGCGCCTGACCCGTGATCCGGTCAAGCAGGCATTGGGTCGAAAGAAGATACATGGCCGCTTAGGCGCTGGCCTGCTGCCAGGAAGCTTCTCCGGATCGGACAGTGAATTCCTGGCTGCTGTCGTCGTCGCTCTCGACATGGACGAGCTTTCCGCGTGACGGCTGGAACTGCGTGGCGGCAAGAAATTCTCCGGCGGAAATACCGCCAGCGGCTGCCTTAATGACATTCGCCAAAGCCGCAACCGAGAGGATCACGGTCTGCTCTCCCTTGTCTTTGCCGACAAGCTGAACCGATCCGTCACGCGCACGCGCAAGCAGCTTGGTGAAGCTGTCACGCGCGGCGCGAATGGTGATAGTGGCCATCGGAGCCCGACCTTCGAGCAGTTTGCCGAGTTCAACCTCTAGCTGATGCTCTGGAAGGGAGCAGATCCTCTCGATTCCGGCTAGAAGCTGCACGTCCATACCAACCAACCTTCGCTGCCAATGACGATGGTTATAGGGCGTGGCCACAAAATGTCAATGATTGTGGCCACGGGGCAGATGCATCGATCAATGACGGCTGCGTCACTTTACCCTTCAGGTACCGGTCGGGTAAAGTGACACGGATGGCAAAACGTCTTTCGGTCGTTTCTGTGAGCGATTGGGGGATTCACAAGAGTCGTGCTTTGTGCTTGATTCGTTCCATGCTTCAGTTCGATCTCTTCGCGCCATCGATCCCAACCCCGGCGCCAGCACCAGTAGTTGGCCTGCCGGATATCGTGCGCATCATCGCGGAGCACTCGGGTCGGCCGCGCTACACCTTCATGGTGCTCGATCTCATCGCCAGGGCCGCCCGGACGAACGGGGAGGCGGGGCCTCTGGTTCGAGAAGGCGAGGTTCTGGTGCCCATCCGCGAATGGCTGGCCGCGGCGATTGCGCCGAGCGGCGCGCGTCACCACCAGCGCCGGGCCACCGCCGATAAGGTCCGGGCTGCGCTCGCAGCCAAAGGAGAATTGCCGGGCGATCCGGTGGAGGCCGCGCGCCGCGTCGACGCGGAACTCAGCGAGCGCATCCGCGAAACCGGCATGACGGCGATCAGCCGGGCGGTGTCGGAGTTGGTGAAGGCAGGACTGATCAGACGGCATTACCAGGGCTTTTTCGTGGACCATGAGAACCGCGGTGCGCAGCGTCATGCGGTCTATACGGTCACGGATGCGGTCCGCGCCGCGCTTCAGCCGAGCATCGTGACCAGCGAAAACCGGCGGCAGCCTTATGTACGAGGCGCACACGCTCAGCCTCGAGCGGCTGCGGCGCGGTAGGATCGCAGCTTCACATTTCTCGGCGACGATCGGTTCCTGCTGGTCTCTCCAAGCGCATTCAATGGGCTTGGCGTGTGCACGACCCAGCTCCACAACGAGCCCGTGGTCTATAATCGCAAACGCCATGGCCGGTTCAAACTGGATGGCCGGATGTACGATTTCCGGATGCGGCCGTCGGTGCCCAGGCGGCTGTCCAAGGAAGTCCTGCTTGTCGACCTCCTCCATAACATCGACAGGCTGCCCGAGGACAAGGTGGCCATCCTGCCGCGTGCGCTTGCCAAGGCAGGGGAGATGAATAGCGCGCAGCTCGCGCGTGCGGTGAAGGAATACGGTTCGGCTCGTGCCGAACGGCTCCTCGCGCCCGTGCTGCGACCGTCTTAATCGGAAAGTGAAGCCCCTAAAATTCGGTGCGTAATCGCCTGCGCCTCTGCGACCAGATGGCTGTTCTTTTCCCTGTACAGCAGCTGGCCAATCACCGTCTCGACAGCCTTCGGGTTGACCTTCTCGACGACTTCCAGCGCCTTGCGGCATCGCTCATGGCCGCATTCACGCAATGCTGACACGACATAGTCGTCACCATGGTGCTCGGCGATGGCAGCAAGATCGAACATGTCGCGTGGCTGCAAGTTCCAGCCCCGGAAGTAAACTTTCTTCGCTGCAATCTCGGCCGGAGTTTCAAGGTCGACCGTCCGCCCCCTCACATCGTGGCGCTCACTGGAAACATCGAGGATGGCGGACGAACAAATGAAGTCGATCTCACCCAGTTCGTCAAAGGCGAGTTTGAGCGCCTGCGTCCCGTCGCTCTTATATTCGTCCGGCCGACGGGTCATTGCGAAATCCTGGATCTCTGGATTGAGAAAAGGCAGGATTTGCGGATCATCAAGGAAGATATCGATGTCGTGGCTTTCACGATGATCGATCTGGAGCATGAGCGCCGTCCCGCCGCCGAAGCTCCACGAGGGCACGAAGCCGACGTTCTCCTCGAATTGGGCGAAGATTTCCATCGCAAGATCGAACAGGACCGGCCACTGGCTTGGGCCGCGCTCGACCATGCGTTACGCCGCCAGCGGGAGCGCGTAGCCCGAGAGGTGGGAGAACTGGTCGGCGACCGCGCAGACCTTGTCGGCGTCGACACCCATTTCCTCGACGAACTGCAGCTGCAGAGCCGGGCTTACTTCCGAGAAGAAGGAAAACACGGGCGCGTTGAAATCGCTCGCGCTCTTTGGGTCGGCGATCAGCGCAGCGAGTTGATGCGCGGAAAGGTTCGCCCCATAAGGAGCGTTCACCGTCGCCAACACCAAGCTTACCGCCTTTGCCATTTCTAACCTGTACCATGATCTCGTGGATCGTTCAGCGCATATAGCGCTTCGGCGTTATCAAAACAAGAACGGCGCCAATCCGCTATCCGGCCAGGCGGGATGTGCAAGGCCGATTCTCCGCGTAAACCGCCCTCCCCGCGTGATTTTCTCACTTACCATAATGGGAGATTATGGTAAGTACAGGGCTGCTGGAACGGCAGGGAAGGGCAAATTTTGCGGATGATGACGAACGGGGAAAAACCATGCGGCACAGATGTGTCGCGCCTTGTGCCGCATGTTTTGAGCAGAACGCCGCCGCTCGCCTCAGTCAGCGCCGATCTCGGGAACCTCGAACAGTTCGATTGCGAAATCGGCGATCTGGTCGGCGGCAAGATGCATCATGGCGATCGGCGCGCTGTCCATGTCGACCCGCTCGATCTTGTCGTCCGTCATCCGGACAATGAAGCGATCGCACTGCTCGAGCACCACCATGCGGATTCCGTCGTCATCGTCGAGCGTCAGGCGCCGGATGCTGCCTTCATAGGCGACCCAGGCACCGTTGTGGCCGCTCGTCGTGCGCACATAACCGACCGCGACATGGCCACCGGCCTCGACCTTCTCGACGATCGGCAGGAGCCATCCGAAGCGCAAGGGCGCGGTTCGGGTCGTAATCGGCTTGGCGCGCGCCATTCTCTCGCAGACCCAGCCGGTCCCAAAGGAAAGCGCCAGGCAGAACAGCAGTTCCAGTTCGATTGCGAGCGCGGAAAGCCCCGATGGGACCTGGCCGGACAGAAGTGCCTTGTAGGGATTGGGATCATAGGGAAGCGAGATCAGCGGCTTCCACGCCGCTATCGCTTCGTTGAAGGCAAAAATTCCCGCCCCGGCGGTGTGCGCAGCGAGCGCCAGCAGCACAATCAGGAAAATGGTGAGATTGGAATTGGGCCGGTCGGGCCGCGGCGACACAAAATCACTCGCCTCGCCAATACGAAGACCGAAATAACCCGCAAACCCGGGAAGCAGAAGAACCAGAGCGCCAAGCAGCGCGTAGCCGAATGTCATTCGAGATCAGGCCGTCTTGGCGAGCTTCTTGGCCTTTTCAGCACGAATCTTCGCCCGATCGATGACATAGACGCCATCGCGCTGGACGGCCGCCTCGCGTGCCTTCTTCCAGCTGCCGAAGGTTTCGCGGACCTCCCGGCCAAGGGCCAGAGCTTTTGCCGAGTTGAGCTGCATCATATCCTCCGGGAAGACATATAGCGAACGATGACCGAGAGTTCCACCAAATCCTCCCCCATGGAAATCATCGTCGTCAGGACGAACGACACTGCTCTGCCGACACGATCGCGCAAGACAGACGCCGAATCCGTCGATGTGCGGCTGCTGCGCACGATCGGGGAAATCATTCCGACCGATCTACCGCCGATCAGTCAGCTCGGTCTCGAGACGACCCTGGCGGCGATGGCCGACGCGACGAAGGCGGCGATAGCCGCCGATCTCGACTGCTGGCGCGACTGGTGCGGTGAAGAAGGCCGCAGGCCATTGCCAGCCGATCCCGAAGATATGGTGCGCTATGTAAACGCGCTGGACGCCAAAGGCAGGAAGCCCGCGACGCTGGCGCGGCGCATCGCCAGCATCGCCTCGGTCCACCGCATGCTGGGCTTGGCCTCGCCCGCCGCGCCGACCGACGCCCCGATGGTTCGCGCCGCGCTGAAGGCCATCCGCCGGCAGAGAGGCGCACTTCAGCGTCAGGCTGCGCCTCTGCGGTTAGGCAAGGCGCTGGATCACCACGCCGCCAAAGGCTTCACCCTGGCTGCGCTACTCGAAGCGTGTGGCGGCGATCTTCAGGGGTTACGGGACGCGGCGTTGCTTTCGCTCGGCTATGACGCAGGGCTCCGGGTCAGCGAGCTCACTAGGGTTGAAGCCACGCATATCGATGCGCAGGACGACGGCTCGGCGACCTTGTTCATCCCCTTCTCCAAAACCGACCAGGAGCAGGAAGGCGCGTGGGCGTGGCTGTCGGCCGAGACGATGCGCAGGGTCGCCTTGTGGCAGGCCGAAAGCGCGATCGAGGACGGGCTGCTGTTTCGCAGGGTTGGTGTCTATCGCCGGCGCGCGCGCGGCTCCGATCCGGAAACGGCACTGGCCCGAACGACCTACACCATCGGCAAGGAGGCCCTCAGTCGGCAGGGGGTCAATGGGATCTACAGGCGCGTGGCGAGTGCCGCCTACGAAATGGGGCTGGTCAACCTGAGCGCCAGCAAGCTGGCCGATGCGGTTCAGGCGCTGTCCACACATTCGCTGCGCGTTGGCCTGACCCAGGACCTCTTCGCCGCCGGAGAGGACGGAGCCGGCATTGCGCAGGCGCTGCGATGGAGTTCACCGACAACCGCGCTACGTTACGGTAGAAAGCTCGCGGTGCGAAGCAATGTCGCCGCACGGGTTCTTTCAAGAGTACGTAGCTGACCTTGACGCCTCGCCGCTCGTGGTTCGGCAGCAGAAGGAGGCATGATCTCTCCCAAATATGGAAGATAGCCTAAATATGGACTGCGCGCCCGAAGGCAGCAAGCACGCTTTCATGCATCGTTTCGGAAATGGTCGGATGCGGAAAAACCGTTTCCATCAGCTCCGCCTCGGTTGTTTCCAGTGTACGACCGATGGTGAAGCCGTGGATCATTTCGGTCACCTCCGGGCCGACCATGTGTGCGCCCAGCAGCTCGCCAGTTTGGGCATCAAATACCGTCTTGACGAAGCCTTCTGGCTCGCCGAGCGCGATAGCCTTGCCATTGCCGATGAAGGGAAAGGTGCCAATCCTCACTTCGTGACCTGCTTCCCTCGCATTTGTTTCGGTGAGGCCGACACTAGCGATCTGCGGGTGGCAATAGGTGCAGCCGGGAATGTTCCTGGGGTCCATTGCGTGCGGATGCTGACCCGCTATGGTTTCTGCCGCGATAACACCTTCATGGCTGGCCTTGTGCGCTAGCCAAGGCGGCGCCGTGGCGTCTCCGATCGCCCAGATTCCCTCGACATTGGTGCGGCATGCGCCATCGGTAACAATGTGGCCACGCTCCGTTTTCACACCCAGTGCCTCAAGCCCAACGGTTTCGGTGTTTGGGACGATCCCGATTGCCACGATGACATGGCTGTATTCGTCCGAAACAAGTTTGCCATCCCGGGCTTTGATCGCGACTGTTACGCCGGTGGCACCGATATCGAGCTTTTGGACACCTGCACCCGTCAAGATCTTCATGCCCTGCTTCACCAACGCTTTTTCCAGGAAGGTCGAGACATCTGCATCCTCGACCGGAACGATCCTGTCCAGCATCTCGACGACTGTCACTTCCGCGCCCATGTCGTTGTAAAAGCTGGCGAACTCGATGCCGATCGCGCCCGAGCCGATAACAAGCAGCTTGTTCGGCATTTCCGGCGGGTTCATCGCGTGGCGATAGGTCCAGACGCGCTTTCCATCGGCTTTCGGGAACGGCAGATCGCGAGCACGCGCGCCCGTGGCGATGATAATATTCTTCGCGGTCAACTCACTGGTCTTACCATCCGGCGCTGTGACAGAAAGCCTCCCTTTGCCGGTGAGCTTCCCCTCACCCATATAAACGGCGATCCCGTTCTTCTTCATCAGGTGCGAGACACCCTGATTAAGCTGCCTGGCAACGCCGCGTGAGCGCTTCACCACTGCATCCAGATCGGCGGTTATCTTCTCCGCGACCAGGCCATAATCCTTGGCATGCCGCATGTAGCGAAAAACCTCCGCCGAGCGCAGCAACGCCTTGGTGGGTATGCAACCCCAGTTGAGGCAGACACCGCCTAGATTCTCGCGCTCGACAATCGCCGTGTTCAACTTGAGCTGAGCGGCGCGGATCGCGGCGACATAGCCGCCGGGGCCTGAGCCAAGGACAATCACGTCGTAACTATCAGCCATGTTCGGAAATTCCTTGAGATTCAGGCCAACAGTGTCAGCGGCTTCTCAACGATGCGCTTGAAAGCGGCCATCAGTTGCGCACCGTCCGCCCCATCGATCGCGCGGTGATCGAAGCTGCCGGTTACCGACATCACCGTGGCAACGGTCAGCGCATTGTTCACTACATAAGGCCGCTTTTCGCCCGCGCCGATCGCCATGATCATGGCCTGGGGCGGGTTAATGACAGCCTCGAACTGCTTGATGCCGAACATGCCCATGTTCGACAGGCTGGCGGTGCCGCCCTGATATTCATGCGGCTGCAATTTACCGTTGCGCGCGCGCTCCGCCCTATCCTTCATCTCGCTGGAGATTGCGGCAACGCCCTTGGCGTTCGCGCCCGCGATGATCGGCGTGATCAGGCCGCCGGGGATCGATACCGCCACCGAAATATCGACGCGGCTGAACCGCAGCAGATTGTCGCCGGCAAACTGCACATTGCAGCTGGGCACTTCGATAAGGGCGGCCGCCAAGGCCTTGACCAGCAGATCGTTGACCGAGAGCTTGACACCGCGTTCGGCAAGCCCGTCGTTGAGATCGGCCCGAAGCTTCAGCAATGGATCGAGGTGGATATCGGCCGTGAGGTAGATGTGCGGAACCTGCTGCTTCGATTCGGTGAGCCGTCGGGCAATGACTTTCCGCATGTTTGACAGCTTGACGACTTCGTGTGGAATGTCGGGTTCGATCGACGGTACTGCGGCGGCAAACGCCGCGGGGACCCCCGGAGCGACGGCCGGCATCGAGGCAGGCGTCGCGCCATCAATGTCAACCTTGACGATGCGGCCATTAGGCCCGGAGCCTCTTATCGTAGAAAGATCGATGGCGCTTGCCTCCGCCAGACGACGGGCAAGCGGGCTGGCCTTGATACGGCTGGCACCAATTGCGGGTGCGGCTGACGACGCGACAGGAACAGCGGCGGGAATGGATGTAGCGACCTTGTCGGCAATCTCGGGGGCCGGCAGAAGCGCGGGAACAGCCCCTTCCCCGATAGCGGTGATATCCTCGCCTTCGGCGGCAAGCATGGCGACGACGGTCCCGACCTTCACGCCTTCTGTACCTTCGGGGATGAGGATTTTCGCGATAATGCCTTCGTCCACCGCCTCGAATTCCATCGTCGCCTTGTCGGTTTCGATTTCGGCCAGCAGGTCGCCAGACTTCACCACATCGCCCTCCTTCACCAGCCATTTGGCGAGCGAACCCTCCTCCATCGTGGGAGACAACGCGGGCATCTTGAGTTCAATCGGCATTTTCGAAACTCCGCAGGCGTCAGCGATAACGGACGCGCTTGACCGCCGCGACCACGTCATCCGCCTTGATGAGCGCGGCCTTTTCCAGATTCGCGGCATACGGCAGCGGCACGTCCTTGTTGGTGACGCGGAGCACCGGGGCGTCGAGGTCGTCGAAGCCTTCCTGCATGGCGATGGCGATGATCTCCGAGGAGATGGAGCAGACCGGCCAGCCTTCCTCCACCACCACCATCCTGTTGGTCTTGGCGAGCGACTTCAGCACGGTTTCCTTATCGAGCGGGCGGAGCGTGCGCAGGTCGATCACCTCCGCGTCAACACCTTCATCTGCCAGCTTGTCGGCGGCTTCCAGCGCGACACCGACACCAATGGAGTAGCTCACCAGGGTCACGTCACGCCCCGCGCGGGCGATGCGGGCCTTGCCAATCGGCAGGACATGATCGTCCAGCTTCGGCACGTCGAAGCTCTGGCCGTAGAGCAACTCGTTTTCCAGGAACACGACCGGATCGGGCGAGCGGATCGCGGCCTTCAGCAGCCCCTTGGCGTCGGCGGCCGAGTAAGGCGCGATCACGATCAGGCCAGGAACGGCAGCATACCAGGGCCCGTAATTCTGGCTGTGCTGGGCGCCGACGCGGCTGGCGGCGCCGTTGGGGCCGCGGAACACCACCGGGCAGCGCATCTGGCCGCCGGACATATAGTTGGTCTTGGCCGCCGAGTTGATGATGTGGTCGATCGCCTGCATGGCGAAGTTGAAGGTCATAAACTCGACGATCGGCTTCAAGCCGCCCATCGCCGCGCCTGTGCCTATGCCGGCAAAACCATACTCGGTGATCGGGGTGTCGATGACGCGGCGATCGCCGAACTCTTCCAGCAGGCCCTGCGTCACCTTGTAGGCGCCCTGATATTGCGCCACTTCCTCGCCCATCACGAAGACGCGGTCGTCGGCGCGCATCTCCTCGGCCATGGCGTCGCGCAACGCCTCGCGCACCGTGGTCTTCACGATCTCGGTGCCGGCGGGAATATCGGGATCGGCAACCGCCGCGCGGGGCGCAGGCGCCGCAACCGGCTGCGGGGCCGGCTCCGCCGCCTTGGGCGCGGGTGCCTCGACCTTGGGAGCGGGGGCGGCGGCTTGGACCGTCACGGCGCTTTCACCCTCGCCAGCGATCAGCGCGATCACCGCGCCCACTTTCACGCCGTCGGTGCCTTCAGGAATGACGATCTTGGCGATGATGCCCTCGTCCACTGCCTCGAATTCCATCGTCGCCTTGTCGGTCTCGATCTCCGCGAGGATGTCGCCGGATTTCACCGCATCGCCTTCCTTGACGAGCCACTTTGCGAGCGTACCCTCCTCCATGGTGGGAGAAAGCGCCGGCATCTTCAGTTCAATCGCCATCAATATTGCCCCACCAGCACATCGGTATAGAGTTCGGCAAGCTCGGGCTCCGGGGCCTGCTCGGCGAAGTCGGCGGCTTCCTGAACGATCTGGCGGATCTCCTTCTCCAGCGCCTTCAACTCATCCTCGGTGACGCCGGCCGCCTCCAACTCCTGCTTGAGATGCTCGATGGCATCGGACTTGTCGCGGACCGCCTGCACTTCCTCGCGCGAGCGGTACTTGGCCGGATCGGACATGGAATGGCCCCGATAGCGGTAGGTCTTCAATTCCAGGAGGATCGGCCCCTTGCCGGACAGCACCCACTGCCGGGCTTCCTCAGCAGCGCCACGGACAGCGAGCACGTCCATGCCGTCCACCTGGATGCCGGGGATGCGGAAGCTCTCGCCGCGCCGATAGAGTTGGTCCTCGGCCGACGCGCGGTTGACGCTGGTTCCCATGGCGTACTGGTTGTTCTCGATCACGAAAATCACCGGCAGCTTCCACAGCTCCGCCATGTTGAAGCTTTCGTAGACCTGTCCCTGATTGGCCGCGCCGTCGCCGAAATAGGTGAGGCAGACGCCGCCATCATCCGCATATTTATGCTTGAAGGCTAGGCCCGTGCCCAGCCCCACCTGCGCGCCGACGATGCCGTGGCCGCCATAGAAGCCATGATCGACCGAGAACATGTGCATCGACCCGCCCTTGCCGCGTGAAATGCCCGCAGCGCGGCCGGTCAGCTCTGCCATGATGACCTTGGGATCGATCCCGTAGGCCAGCATGTGGCCGTGGTCGCGATAGCCGGTGATGACGCTGTCCTTGCCCACCCTCATAGCCGATTGCAGGCCGACGGCGACGGCCTCCTGCCCGATATAAAGATGGCAGAAGCCGCCGATCATGCCGAAGCCGTAAAGCTGGCCGGCCTTTTCCTCGAAACGGCGGATCAGCAGCATCTGGCGGTAGAGTTCCAGCATCTCCGCATTGGTCGCCTGATAGCGGACGGGCTCGGCCGGACGTTCGCGATTGGAGGCGGATCCAGATGAAACCGAAGCCCGCCTTGCCGGCCCGGCTCGGCTCTCTGCCTTCACATGCTGCTCTTTGGCCACGAACCCTTCCCTTCCCCTGCCTGCTGCGCTTTCGGGGTCTGGCCATGAGATAAATGTCACATCAGTTCAAATCATAGTTCATTCGATGTATGTATAACCAATGGTGATGAATCGGATCGCGCTCTACCATCTGGAAACCCTGCTTTGGATCAACCGCCTTGGCTCGTTCAGCGCGGCAGCGAATCGCCTCAACACCACGCAACCGGGCATTTCCGCGCGAATACGCGAACTTGAGAATCACCTGGGAATTCCGTTGTTCGCGCGACAAGGGCGTAACATGATCCTGTCTGTCCAGGGCCGTGAACTGGTGCGCCGATGCGAGCAGGTGTGGCCGTCGCTTCAACAGGCCCTGCTCAATCCGGTGGACCTCAGCAGCGTGGCCGGCATCGTCCGTATCGGATCGGGTGAAATTGCGGCCGCCAGTTGCCTGTCCGCTTTCGTGAATGCGATCCGTCAGGAGATGCCAGGGCTTTCACTGGAGATCGAAATCGACCTGACATCGAAACTGATCGATGGACTTCTAAGTGGCGCGGCCGATCTGGTTTTCGCGATCGGTCCCGTTGAAATGCCCGGCATCAAGACGCGGCGGATCGGCGAGGTCGAGTTGATATGGCTCGCGTCTCCCAGCCTCGCGAACATGCTGGAGCAGCGACTCGTGCCCCCAAAAGACCTGCTGTTCTGGTCATTGGCACGAAGCTCCCCCATGCATGCGATCATGCATGATGCCTTGGGTGGACTGGGATATCATGACGGGAAGATAAACACCTGCAACGACCTGCATTCTCTGATCGATATCATCGTGTCCAGCGGCGGCGTAAGCTTGTTTCCTCTCAACATGGTGGGAGAGAAGATATCTAGTGGCGAGATCGTTCGCGTTTTCGATCAGTCACCGCCTCCTATTCTGTTGCAGGCAGCGATCCGATCTGCTGAGAAGGACCCGATCATTCTTCATATCTTCGAAATTGCCCATGCGCTGAAAACCGAAGAGGTATCGGCGCCCGCCGCTCGATAGGACCGGGTCTTCGGCCGCGCTTCCGCATGATCGTTCGTTACAGGGGCGCTGGACCGCGCCAGTTGGGCCGTGTCGGCAATGTGCCGTTCGGACGCCTGTGCAGGTCGATGCCATTGCCCCGTTGTCTGGTGAACACCATCAGCGGCACGACGGCGTCATAGGTCGTTGACGAACCGAAAAAGTCCACCGGGCCGTGCCAACGCTGCCCTTCCGCCACTTTCATCCGATAGGTTCCAGGTGGAACCGCGATTATCGCCCGATCGTTCTTGCGGACATAGACCGAGATCACATGCCGCCCGCTTTGAGGGTCGAAGAGCTGAACGACGGCGTTCGCATCGGAGGTCGTGACTGCCATCCGCGATGTCGCCCCGGCCGGATCCAATGCGGGGTTGACCGTCACGCTGCCCGTTTCGGGGAAGGGTAATCCGGGTTCACTATCCGCCAGCCAGCCTTCCCGCTTCAGCGAATGCCACACCGGGATAGCGATGAGAAACAGGCTCAACGCGAGCGACATCCAGCGCAGCATCCCGCCGGCATTACCGCGCGATCCCCTCAACCGGCCGCGCTGATAATCGAAACCGCGGTTGACGGGATCGAACCAGGCGCCCTCGACGCGCCCGGCCCGATCGTTCCATCGGGTTCCCTTCGCGCGCGCGCGATAGCGCTCGCGCATATAGTCGCGATCTTTGAGCCCCATGCCGGTTATCCCTGATATGCGGCGCTCGCCGCACCGTCGCGAAGGTCACCCACGAAACCGAGCACCGTCTGTACCGTGGGGCTTGCACCAGCGGGGATCCGCAATGTGTGATAGCCGGCCCGGGCGGTCATCGCGTCACGCTCCCGATCCTTGCCGGGATCGTGCGAACGATCGTCGATCTCGATCAAGGCGACCACCCTTCCCGTCGTGGGATCCTCGACCACAAAGTCGATGATCTTTCGCTGGAAGCGATTCCAGTCCGCTGGGGTCGGCCGCCGGCCCGGCACCGATGGAACCTTGAGGAGGGCTCCCATCGAGACCTGGGCATGGAGGCGGTACATGGGCAGGATGTGCTCGAGCGCGGCCAGCATGGCTTGCTCGCGCTGCGTCATGAATGGCCGCGCCACTGGGTCGAGCGGTTTCTGTGGAGTGAAGCCTCGGGACATTTTCGACCAGCCAAGCGCGACGATGACGCCCACCAGCAGAAGCGAGGCGAGAAATTCAAATGTGCTCATTGTAGCCCTCCGTTCAGCCCCAGCCGTCCCGGCGACCTTCGCCATTGTCGCGCAGCTTACGGCCATCGAGGGCCGACCGGCGGATGTTGAGTTCGACCTCCTCACCCTTGCGGGTCAGCTGGACATCACGCGGATCGATGTTGTTGCGCTTCGCATAGTCTTCGGCTGCCCGTTCGCTCCCGAACTTGCCAGCCTCATCGAATTCCCAACCCATCGTTCGTCTCCTTCTCTTCGCCGCAGGCACCACGCCGGCGACTTCTCCATTCACAAGTCGAGCCCGAGGCTGCGCTCGGGCAGCGGTGGCAGCGGATCGCCGCGATCGGGTTTCAGATCGGGCGGCGCTTGTGGGGCCTTCGCGGCCGGCGCAGATGCCGCGCCATCGGGCAGAGGCGGCAGATCGCTTGGAACGGGAGCAAGATCGGACAGGTTGACGCCGTCGATCGGACCGGGATCGAACTTCTCGCGGGGTTGCGCGCCCGGCCCCTTCCTGCCGTCGATATCGAGGCGGCCGAGCGTCTCGAGCGAGGAGGTCTTGTTGCCGGGATTCATGTCGAGCTGCCGCGCGAGCTTCTCCTTGTCGTCCACGACCATTGTCAGCTCGTCGCGCACGCGCGTGACCCCGACGTTGAAGAGGCGCTGGTTCGAGAGGTTGCGCTCATGCGACGACATGACGGTGATCGCCTTGTCGGTGGTGATCCCCTGGGCCATGTGCATATTAAGGCTATAAGCAAGGTCGAGCCGAGATAGCATCGGGTCACCGAGGCTGAGCGTGAGGAGCACCTTGTCCGCAGTCTCAACCTTCACGCCATCGGCATCGACGCCCACAACGCGCGCAAGCGCGGCATTGTGCAGGCCGCGCTGCTTGTCGTTGGCCGTCCAGCGGATGCGGTCCCCTTCGCGCAGCTGAAGGTCCTTCTTTTCAGAAAGCTGCAGGCGATCGCGCTGCTCGGTCGGCGACAGCTTCTGGGGATCGAAGCGTATCCTGCGCCGACCGTCCGACAGTTCGACCTTCCCGTTGGCGTGGACCTTGAGGACGTCGTAGCGTCCCGCCTTGATCCCGACGTCCTGCGCGCCGCCGCGGCCGACCTCGAGCGTCTGGCCCTGACGGTAGGTCGAGGCATAGCGCAGCTCCTCGCGCGTGGTGTTGACCCGCTCAAAGACAGTGAGATGGATCGCCTGGCCCTTGACGCTCCCTTCCGCGATCAGGCCATCTTGGATGCGCTGGTTGATGACGGCGCGCGCGTCGCGGCCCGAAGCGAAGACAGCGGTCGCCTCCCGTTCGCCAGGGGAGAGCTCGAGCCACATGTCGGCCGCAGCGGCGGCCGGCTCCCCCGCCTCGACGACACGGTCCCCCAGCACTTTCAGCGCCGCGCCGGCCTTGCCGATATTGGCGAGCGCCGCGACGGTGCGCAGTTGGTCGGTGCGTTGGCGGATATTCTGATCCATCCGCGCCATCGTGCCGCCGCCCGCCTGGATCATGGCGAAGGCCTTGCCCGCGTCGATCGAAGAGAGCTGCTGCCGGTCACCGACCAGAACGAGCTTGTCGACGCCCAAGGCTGCTGTGATCTGGTGGAGCTTGAGCATTTCGTTCGACGACACCATCGAGGTTTCGTCGACGAGAAGCATGGTACCGGCGAGCTTCTCGCGCGCAGCCTCATATCCCAGCGTGTCACGCTCGGTCACGAACCGCTCGTTGGCGAGCACGAAGGAAGCGATCGTCTGGGCCTTGATGCCCGCCCCTTCGGCGAGGTCCGCGACCATCTTGTTCTGGAAGGCAAGTCCGGTGATCCGGGCGCCCTCCTCCTCGGCGACCCGCGCGACCGCCTGGAGCATGGTGGACTTGCCCGTGCCGGCGGCGCCCTGCACCGAGACGGTACGATCGGCGGATGACAGGATCATCGTCGCGGCGGCGAGCTGCCCAGGATTGAGCGGCCGTTCGGCGGCATCCTGCAATCGCTGCGGCGCATCGGCGGCCGCCACAATTGGCTCGGACTTCCCTTTCCCCTCCTCGACGGCGGCAAGAATCTTCTCTTCGGTCCGCAGCGCCTCCTGCGTGGTCACCATGCGGCCAGTCCGGTCCGCGGCTGTCGCGACGCCCGGGATGAGCTGACGGTTCTGCACGAGCCGGTCGATCCGCCTCTCGATCAGGTCGACGGTGACGCCCTTGAGACCGAGATCGAGCGCGGTCTTGCCGAGCAGATTGACGGGCCATGCGGCCTCACGTTCGGAGAGGATCCGGACGGCGGACGCGACCGCGAGCTGCGCGCGCGCTTCCGCTGGCGACTTGACCGCGCGGGCGAGCGCATTGTCCACTAAAGGGTCCTGGGGGCGGAGCAGCGCACCCAGCGTCTGGCGGGCACCAGTTACGGCATCGACAATGGCGCGGTAGCCGCGCTCGAGAGCATTTTCCGAAGACGCCATCCCGGCGCGCGCCTCGGCTGCTGCCCGCAGGTCCTTGCCGTCGAAGCCGTGGGCAGCGGCCTGGTCGATCCAGCCCTGCTTCAGCGCGGCGCGGTCCTCGACGTCGAGCTTGGGATCGCGCGAGCGTTTGGTGATTTCGCGCAGGCCCTCCGGCGACTTGATGCCGAGCCGCGTTGCGTGATCGAGGATCTCCTCGCGGCGCTGGCTGAATTCGCCGATGACCGCCTTGGGAACGCCGGCAATCTCAAAGGTGCCATGCTTGCCCTTGAGGTCCACCTGATAGCCGATCCGCTCGAGCCCGGCGCGCAGGAAAGCATGGTAGATCGAGCCGATGATGCTGTTGTGGCTCCAGAGTTTGTCGGCGTGGAGTGCCTGCCATTTGCCATCGGGCATGCGGGTGAGGTTGGCGATGACGGCGTGGATGTGGGCCTGCGGATCGAGCGCCCGGCTCGTGTCGTGCTGGAAGAGCGCGTAGACGAGATTGCCCGTCTGGACCGGGACCTTGCGCCCCTCGATGTCGCGACGCCCTTCCGCGAGGTTCTTCTCGACCCAGGCCATGGTCGCCTTGACCGCGGCCATATTGGCGTCAAGCACGCGCTTGTCGCCGGCGACATAGGCCATGACCGAAGCCGACTTCGGCATGGAGAAGGTGAGGTCGTAGCCGGCGCGCCGGTTCTCGACCTGGGCGACCGCTTCGCCGCTTGGGAGGATACCGTTCAGCACGCCCTCGAAGGCGTCCTTCGAGACTTCTCCGGACAGGCCGATCGCCTCGGCGCCCTCCCCTCCCCAGGCGCTGATCTCGGACGAGCCCTCGACCGTGTAATAGTCGTCCTTCGCGAAATAGTTCGCGGCACCGGAAGCGGAGCGGACGCCGGCGACCGAGAGCATCAGATGCCCATGTCCATGCCGTCATCCTCGCGGCCGGTGGAGAAGTCGTGGCGCAGCTCGATCAGGGTCTGGTCCTCGACCTGTGGGCTCGTCTCCCCGTGCCGGTGGCCATCACGACGATCGTCCCGGTCGCGCGCGGAAACCGGCTGTTCCTCGCCGCTGGCGCGCGCCGCCTGCGCCCTGTCCGCGCTATGCGTGCCAGGCGTCGCCTGTTCGTCCCGGTCGTCCGCCCGCTGCGCCGCGCGGCGGGCGGCATCGTCCTCCTCCTCGACCTCGGCCGACAGGATCCGTGCGGCGAGATCGCGGGCGAGATTGGTGATCTCGGCCACTTCCTCCACGACCTGCAACGAGCCGTCGCGCCCGCCCGCCTCCCCTGCCCCGTCTTCCTCGAACACCTCCTCTCCGCGCCTTGAGCGTACCGGCCCGACATCGGGCCGTTGGACGAAGCCCTGGGCGACCTGGGGATAGTCCTTCCACTCGAGCAGGATGCGCGCGGCGGGGAAGCCGTCGGGGAATTTCACGAAGCCGTGCATCGAGGGCAGGTTGGTGATGTCATCGGCGATGACGAGTGGTTCGACCTGCTTGCGCGGGGTCAGGGTCGAAGCGTCGCGGGTGTTATTGTAGCCGTAGCTATAGGCCTCATCCATCTGGCGAACCTCGCGGTTGCCGATGTAGCGCGCGCACTGCTCGGCCGTGTCGAGATCGGCCGTCGCGAGGATGAGCTTGGAGCGGGCGAGCGAGGCGAGATTGCGTGCCCCTTGCTCGCCATAGACTTCGACCAGCTTCTCGAAGCTGTGGATGCCCAGGATCATCGCGCCGCCAAACGCGCGCGCCGTCTGGAGACCATTCTCGATCGCCGGAAGGCGATGCAGTGCGCCAAGCTCGTCGAACATGAACCAGGTGCGCAAGCTGCGGGTGCGCGGCAGCGTCATCAGCCGGTTGATCGCGAGATCCATCCACAGCGTGAGCAGCGCCCGGTTCATCGGCAGATCGACATAGTTCGACGTCACGAACAGGATCGATCCGGGCTTCTTGTCCCGCGTGATCCAGTCGCGGATCGAGAAGGATTCGCCCTCGTCGGGAAGGAAGCGAAGGACCTGCGCATTGGTGTTGAAGACGGCGCGGATCGATTCCGCCATGCGGGCCGCTTCGGGGGCAGTGAGCGGGTCGGCGATGGTGTTGGCGAGGAAGCGGTGGACGCGCTTCAGGTCGGCCGTCATCAGGTTCTCGGACAGCGCCAGATTGCTGGTCTGCCCCCGCTCCATCAGGCGAATGCACATCTCGATGAAGAGGGTGCGCGCTGCGAGCGCCCAGAAGGGTTCGGACGAACCGCCATCCGAAGGGATTAGCGCCGCCGCGGCGGCCGTGAATTCGCTGTGGGTGCGGCAATCGTTGAAGATCGACCAGGCCGGGCAGCGCGCGTCCATGGGATTGAGGATCGTGTCGCGTGTGGGATCGTAGAAGGCTTCGACATAGGCGCCGGTGAGATCGAAGATGACGGCCGTGTCCTGGCGCTCGCGCATCTGGGTGACGAGGCTTCTGAGCTCGGTCGTCTTGCCTGATCCGGTGGTGCCGATGAGCATCGCATGGGATTGTTCGGTGCGGTGCGGAAAGGGGATGCCCGCGAGCGTGTAGGGATGATGGATGCCGGCTTCCTTGCGCGCTCGGAACGGGAGCGCGAGAACCTGCCGCGAGGACAGGCCGGGGAAGAGGTCGGCCGCCTCCTCTTCGAACTTCACCCGGTTATGCTCGTTGATCTCCACCAGAAGCACGCTGCGATCAACCAGCATGGCGCCGCGTTCATGCCGTTCCTGAAGGATCGAACGGCCGCGCCGATGCGAGATGTCGACGAACCAGATGGCGGCCGGAATGGTGATGAAGACCGAGATCAGGAAAGCGCCGATGAGGCCCCGCATCGCGACGGCCCAGGCTGTGATGACCTCGGGAATATAGGGCACCGCTTTCATCACGGTGCGCATGAGGTCGCCGTTCGGCAGCGTGACGTTGACGCGCTTGTTCGGATTGAGGTCGATCCAGTTCCAGAGGGTCGCATAGACCTTCATGCAGACGAGCTGGAAACCATGCTCGTCGAGCTTGAGCGACATGATGATGAACCAGGCGGCGAGAAAGGCGAAGAACCAGAGGATGAAGGGCAGCTTGGCGCCCGAGAACCACATCAGCATCTCATGGGTGAGTAGCTGGCTGCCGCGGGTGAAATTGCCGGCATTGCGCTGCACGCGGCCGCGCGCCGAATGATGGGTGAGCGGGACGGGACGCCCGTCCGTGCGGATGTCCTCACGCGCCATGATATTGCTCCAGACGTTTGTCGGTTTCCGCGATGATGCGGTCGCGATATTCGGGGAATTGTTCGCGGATGATGATGTCGAGCGCGAGATGCTGGAACTCGCTGATGCGGGCGATCCGACGGTGGCTTGAGGTCAAGAGCTGGCCGGATCCCAGGAAGGCATCGACGGCCGCGCGCAGCAGGTCGGACGGCGTGCATCCGCGCTCCGCGGCGAGCGCTACGAGGCGATCATATTTGCTCCGGTCGAGCCGGACCGAGCAATGCTTGTAGGGAATGGTCAAACCGAGCCTCCTAGCAGGGAGGCTGGTGGGGTCTCAGAAACCGATCCGACTTATAGCGCAATCGTGTCGGTGGAGCAAGAAAATCGCATGCGCGGCGCGGAGCGTGTTCTCGTGTAACACGCTGAAATGGCCGATTTTCGTGTGTTTTGTGGGCAGCGAAATCCTGTCCCACAGCCGCACACGCACCAAGACCGCCATAAGTCGCTGGAATTGTTCCAGAACCCAATGCACCGAGGTGCGTTCGGTGTGCTTCTCTGCACCAGGGCTGATCCACTCCCCGGGGCGTCTTGTGACGCGATCAAATGGCATGGGGAAGCGCCTCCGGCGGGACGCCAGGCCGTCCGGTGGACGGAAGGAAAGCCATGGTTGCGGCAGTTGACCAACCGCTTGGCGGGCGCGCATTCCGTGCTTCCGGCATGGCCGGTGAGCGCTTATAGTGGGCCTGTTCATAGCCCGATCAGCGTGAACCGAGAGGCCCTTCATGGCACGCACATTGGAACAGGAAAGAGCAGCGATAGAAGAGGAAGGCCGCAAGCTCGAGGAGCGACGGCAACGGCTGGAAGAGAAGGAACGCGAGGCCGCGATCCAGGCTCTTGAGAAGACCGGCCTGCTGAAGCTCGACGGCAAGCGATTGGGTGGGCTCGTTGCCCGTATCCGGTCGCTCGGCATCGACGAAGTGGAAAAGCGCCTCACGGCCTGAACAGCCCCCGCCGCGACCCTTGTCGCGGCACGGGCATGGGGGGTTCGATGCCCCCCATGCCCGTAACATCGCCACACAAAAAAAGGGAGAGGCGCGTGCGCGCCCCTCCCCGTCTTGCCTCAATATTCGTCGAGCAGTCCGCCCGGCACGCTGTGGACGATCCGGTCGATGATCGTCATCGGCAGCGCGCCGTAATCGCCCTCGTCGATGGTGATGTAGCCCGCCTCGTCGTCCGCCACGACGTGCTGGTCGAAGTAGCTGTGAAGCGCGCGGCGTTCGGCGTTCGCGATGGCTGCGAAGAAGGCGGCGTTGTCGGCGGCGGCGCTGGTCGAGATCATCTGCATGGATTCGCTCCTGTCTGTCTTGAATGACAGGAGCGGCGCGTCAGGCGGCCGAGGCCGGGTCAAGGACCCGCGAAGCGGGCCGCGAAGCGGCGGTGGGGGTCACGATTTTCTTCGGCGGCCACCACGCCGAAGGACGAGCGCCTCCCCTCGATCCGCCGAAGAAAATCGTGGGGCCCCGCCGTCCTTGAGGCGGCCTCGGACGTCTGACAGAATGGGAAGACTGTGAGAGATGTTCCCTCTCGTCGGGAGACCTCGGCCGAGGCGTAGCGACGTGCGGACCGAAGGGTCCGCATGGCACGCGAGCGAGCCGGGGCATCGAGCCATCTCGTCGAAAGAACGGGACCGAGCGCGTGGCCCGGTCCCGGCTGCCGTCAGGGGTGACGGCCGCAATGGCAATAGTGTTCGTCGATGCCGGTCAGGGAGCATAGGCCGGGTCCGAAGTCGGCATATCGCTCGTCCTCGCCCGCGATGTAGCCGTGGTCATTGGCGATCTTGACGGCGTAGCGGCGCAGGTCCGGATCAAGCTTGTTGATGGCGCGTGCACAGGCCGTGGAGAACTGGCGGGCGTAGAGTTCGTACGTCGCGCCGGCGGTGGCCCGCATCTCCGCTTCGGCGAGCCGTTCCGCGTCGGCACGCAACTGTTCGAGGGTCAGAAACTGCGGCGTCTCCTTGATGCACGAACCCCCGGATAGAGCGATAGGCTGGTTCTGGATCACCACGCGATAGGCCGGGCTATCGTCCGAGAGTGCTCGAAGGATCGCGTAGCCGTTCGATCGGGCGACCTGGCGTGCGATGCGGCAAGTTAGGCGGTAGAGCCGGTCATGCTCGGCCCTGAAGAAATCCCGTTCGGTGGAGGTTTGGGCAACGCTGACTAAGCGCCCGCAGGTCTGGGTAAGTGCGAGATATCTTTCGAGCAGGCGAATGAGCCGGAAGCCAGTCGCTTGCGCTGGCCAGTAGCCCGGCTCGTGCGGTTGGACAATATGGGCGGTATCCGGCCGGACGTCGTCGATGTCGTCATCCGGATTGTCCGGCACATGGTCGTCGGGGATCCGATAGACGGTTCCGCAGTGCGAGCAGCGCGCGCGTTCGTCGACATGATCATATTGCTCGGCGTCGAAGAGGGTCGTGCAGTTTGGACAGAATGGGGTGCTGAACAGCGTGCGCAGGGAGTGGTGAAGATTGTCCATCGAAGCCTCCGTTGATGATGGTGCGCTCCCCATCTCGCATCGATGAGGATGGGCTCATCTGGACGCGGTGTTGAGGCGGTCAGGGACGGCATGGCCGCCGCGTGAGCGGGCAGCGGGGGGAGCCGATTTTGTCGCCGGGAAGCGCAGCGCGCCGGCCGGCAAAATTGGGGGGACCGCTGATCCTTGACGGCCGATCGACACCCAGCGTCATGCTTTGGCGATGAAGCCTCGTCTGATGCCGAGATGTGAGAGAGCTTGGGTCCCGTCTCCCATCTTAGGCACGTGTCCGTGCCTGCCGGCAAGGCACTGTGGCTCGCTGTTCAGACGACCCACCTTGGTGTCTTCCCATGTCTGTGATAGGTGGCTGTTTGCGCCGCGAAGGCCGTGGCGCCGGGACTGGTAATCCCGTCGAGAAAGGCAGCTCGGTGTGATCTCACGCCGGGGTGCCTGCGCATATGTCCAGGTGCCTTGGTGCTAAAAGCGTAGGCGCATGTCTCGACGTGTTACCAGCCCCGGCTCCCGCGCCTCGTGCGCGGGAGTTTTGAGCAAGGGTTCGACCTTTGCGCATTGCGGGGAGCCTGGGGATGACCAATTCGGGACGAGAGATTGTTCCCCGCCGCGCGAAAGCCGCACCGCGCACGCCGGAATCAATCGACATATATGATCCGCAGGGAATCGATTCAAACGTCCGCCGGGCCCTCGCAGTCGTGCTGATGCGTGAGGCGATGGCGGCGCTCGAGCAAGCTGGCGAGCAGATGGCGACCTGTCATTTACAGGCGGCGATCGACAGCCTCATGCGTCGAAGGACCGACAGGATCCCGCCGGAGAAGAATTGCCGGGACTAACGCATGTCAGGCCCATGCGAAGCGGGCAGCCTCGCGCTCCTGCGCGCTCGCGACGAGACGCTCTAGTCGGGGCAGGTAATGACCGACACCGCGCAGCGCCGCGCGGCTCGGCGTGGCCGGATCGGACAGCCGGGCGCGTAGGAGATCGATGGGGATGTCACCGACGCTGTCAGGCTCGATCGCGAGCGCTTCGAGCAGCGCGTAGGCATTGCCGTAGGCGAGATCGAGTTCGACGCCCTGATCGGACGTGAGGGCGACGCGCAGGATGATCTCGGCGCTGCTCGGGCAGTGATGGATCGCGATGCGCTTGCCTCTGAACTGGGCCTCCTCGACGACTGCGATGACAGTGGCCTCGTGGTCGAAAATGCCCGTGATCGCGGCGAGCGCGAGTGGACAGACGCGCGCCTCGAAGCTGTCGCCAAGATATTCGTCGGGTTCGAGCAGCGCGATGCCGATACGATCTCCTTCGGAACGGAGGAACCGGCGGAAAGCCGCAAGCTTGCGGGCTGTGATGATGGCGCTGGGCGAGGCTGTATCGTCGGCCGGCTCGGTGATGCGGAACAGGATGGACACGGGCTTGGTCTCCTCGGCTGAAAGCGCCTCGCCTCTCCCCTCTTTCCTTGGCCCTTTCGGGTATTGTCCGTGCGGCGCGCGCCAGCGCCCGGCGGTGCGCGGGGGTTCGATGCCCCCGCGCACCGCATCCTCGCAGCGAAAAAGCAGGAGAGGCCCCGGCGATTGCCGGAGCCTCTCCCGGACGCGTCACCGACGACGGCGACCACCGCCGTTCACCATGGCGGCGTAATAGTCGTCCTGGGTCCAGGGATCGAATTCGTCCCGCGACTTTGCGGTTCTGCCGGTGGGCTGGGCGGGCTGCGGCTTGGCTGACGGTTCGAGCTTCACGATGTGGAGGGGAACGCCTGCCTGCCGCAGCTTCTGGGCGAGGTTCATCTGGATGCCGGAGCCTTCGCAGACGACAGCTTCGACCGGCTTGAGGGCGAGCAGCCGATCGTTGCGGACGAAGGCGGCCTTGGCCCCCAGCCGGCGGTCGAGGCGGAACATGATGACCTTCACGCCGCGTGCTGCTGCCCATGCCTGCGCGATGGCATCGCAGCCCTTGGTCTGTGCTGTCGTGGCGAGGATCATCTCCGGGATGCGGGCCAGGATCGAGTCCAGACCCTTCCAGAGCATGTCATGATCCTCCCAGACCTGACCGCCCGAGAAGGCAACGACCGGACCTTCCGGAGCGAACTGCTCACGGCGTTCCCGCATCCGGGCGGCGAGATAGTCTCGGGCGTCGATCATCGAGGCGGTGACGCCCTTCGAGACCCGGCTGCCGCGCGTCGGCGAATAGGGCCGTCCGGTCTCGACCCGGTAGACGTCGGCGGCGTGGTCGCGCATGCATTCCATGGCATCCCGGCACCCCTGCAGCGTCTGGCAGAGCAGCTGCGCCTCCTCGATCTGCGATGCGTAGATTTCGCTGGGATCGAAGCTGCGCGCGAGTTCGCCAAGCTCCTTGGCCGCATCGTCCTCGCGGTCGCTGATGCGCTTCGCCACCACATGGAAGCTGTTGACGAAGCCCCAGGCGAGATCGCTCGCGAAGGGTTCGAGGCGGGTGTCGCGGAACACATCGAAGAGCGTCGCCATCACCATTTCGACGGCGGCTCGGCTCTGTTCCGGATCGGGCATTTCCAGTTGCTCGCTCTCGTCGACAGGCGAAAGCTTGGCGCGCTCGTCATGCTCGATGAAGGCGGCTTCGTAGAGCGGGCTACGCTGGTCGGTTCCCGTCTCGCTGGCGATGAAGCTGGCGAAATCGGCGAAGTTCGAGAAGGACTTGGACATGTTGGCCTCCGTGGCTTTTGGATGTCTCATCCACGCGATGAGGCCTTGTTCAGGACATGCGGCGGTCAGGGAGGTCGGGGACGTTAACCGGGAAGCCGGCCGCGGCCGGACCCCGGTTGACGCCGCACCAGCGGGGAGCGGGGGAACCGATTTTTTTCGGGTGGGCGCGGCAGCGGCCGCACGAAAAAATTGGGGGGACCGCTCATCCTCGACGGACTGCCAACCCCGCATGCCAAACTAGGCAGACACAAGAGAGGAATAGGGATTTCAAACCTCACCGGGGGAATCCCGCAAGCGGGTTCGTCACCCGAATGGGCGGAGACGGGCCGAAGGCCTGGCTCCGTGAGCTTGGCCGGGGCACGTGCGGTACGCGCGGGCGGCGGCTTAGCGAATAGAGCCCCGGTCCCGCCCGGCGCGAAGCGTTGGGCGGGATGCGCCGAAACCCTCTTCTCTTCTTCTTGTCCGGGCAAAACCTCGCCGGCCCGCCCGGCACTGGATGGTCACCGCAAACCTCCCCGGTGCCTGACGTCCTGGGGCGTCACGGTATCGATCACCTGGATTGAGGAGCTGGCTGCGAGGCAGTTCGATCGCCGGCTGACACGCTCGCGCCCGCATGTCCGAACGGGGCTGAGCGATAGGGCCCGGGCGCAGTGAACGCGGCTCGCGGCAGGGCGATGAACCTCACGCGGCACAAGGCGCGGCACAACCTGCGGCACGCATGAGAGCCGGGTCACGACAGGAGCCGCCGGCGTCCGGATTTCACCGGGAGGTGGGCACGGCAAGTGGAAAACGCCACCAGCGGTGGTGGCGCCCGGCTGTGCGCTCGCGCGGGCAGATGATAGTCAGGCTCGAGCGAAAGGCAGGGCGAAGCCAACGACACTCGCCGGCTTCGCCGCACGGATCAGATAGGCCTGATCCAGTCGGCCGCCGGCTGCCAGCCGATGATGTCGCTGCCGCTATCGCTGACCGCATCGGCCGAGATGTCGCGCCAGGGCGACCGCGGCCGATAGGTCGGCATATGCCGGGCGGTGAGCAGTTCGAAGGTCGAACAGGTGTAGCCGCTCAACCTGATCGCGAGCACGGGCTGGTTCTCCGGCGGTAGGCCCGTGAAGACTGAGATGAAGCCCGCGGGAACCGGATGCAGTGTCGCATCGATCATCGTGCGCGCGAGCCGGGTCTCGAGTTCACCGGCTTCGCTGCCCCAGGGATGGGCATCGATGTCGATCTGGTCGGCGGCGCCGGCCGCGGGGAGGTAGGAGAATTCGCCGGACCAGCACCGGCTCTGGGGATGGAGCGCAGCGACGTCGGCCGCGAGACCGGCATCGCCGGTCTCGGAGCGGAGCCAGTCGGCCATGCCCGGCGTGAGCTTGCCCGAAAGCTTGCGCGCGGCGGTCGGCGCCGCGTCGAGTTCGGGAAATTCGACCAGCCACCAGGCGAGCCGATGGTGAAGGACGATGCCGTAGCAATGGGCGGCGGCGGTGTTCGAAGGGGCAGGTTTGATCATGACGGTACTCCGTTCGAAAGGCGTGTGACGGGTCAGTGGACCGACCCGTCGTGCGCGAAGATGGAATGGGGAATGGTCAGCTGATGCTCGCTGGCGATCAGCGACCAGGCTGCGGCGAGATCTTCGTAATATTCGCAATCGACGATCGCATCGGCGCTCGCCTCGCCGAACTGCACTTCCTCGAAGTCGCGGACATGCGCGGCGTCGGTCGCCTCGGTGATCGCCTGGCCGAGGTGCGCGGCGATCTCGTGGCGGTTAAGGCTGTCTGCCGCGCGGCGGATGCGCTCGACCATGTTGGGGTTGGTGATCTCGACGCCCTGGGCGATTCCGGCGATGTCGTCGAAGCTGGTGAGAGTGAACATCTTGCTCTCCATCTGAAGGAAGGTGGAGGGCGGCCGCGAGCGACCGCCCGGGAGACGGTCAGAGGAACTCGATTTCCTCGGCGACGATGTCGGTGTTGTAGTAGGTGCGCCCGTCGCGCTCGTTGCGGCTGTAGCGGATCTCGCCGACCACCAGGAGCTTGTCGCCCTTCTTCTTGTTGTTGGCGACCGACTTGCCGAGGCCGTTGAAGGCCTTGACCTGATGGAACTCGTCGTAGGTTTCGGTGTAGCCGTTGTCGTCCTTCTGGACCTGGCCGTCCTTGATCACCGGCTTCGAGGTGACGAGGCTGAAGCTGACGCCGCCCTTGCTGTCCGTGCCGAAGCGGGTGATGTCCGAGGTGATGCGGCCCGAGAGAAAAACCTTGTTCATGGCCTGATGCCTTTCGCGTTTCACGCCAGCGGGCCGATCCCGCTGGGATGAACAATCGCGAAGGCCCGTGATCGAGGGGGCACCGCACCTGCGCTTCAGCGCGGGGAAACCCCCATTTTTCGAGTGGTGCGGGCAGAGGCCGTCAGGCCTCAACACGGTCGGAAAATGGCGGGTTGCGGGGATCCCGCACGGGCGTAGCGTTCATCCAGACAAGCGGATGGCCCCGCGGTGATATCGGCAAGGCGCGCGGCATGGACGGTCTTCACACGGACCCGCCACGGCGAGACACGCCGGCAGCACGACTGCAGCGCGCGTCAGACATTCATCGGTGCCCAAATGGTCGGGGACGGCCTGCGTCGCAGCTTGACATCGGCGCGCCTTCCACGGCGGCGTTACGCCGTCAGGTCATGCCGGGCGGCGCTCGGCTAGCGCCAGACACGAGAAGGGCGCGGCGCCAAGTGGTCGGGCATGATCACCGGCCGCGTGGACGGCGATGGGCGCAGGTTCTGACGCCGTCCACGCAACTCGGTCAGGCTCCATGACCATCGGGCCGCGGGGCACCGGCCTGCTTCGTCCTTGGAGCGGTCGGCGAAGCCTCGCCAGCCATGTCAGTGCTTGCGGACGAATTCCGCGCGCAGGACCAAGCCCTTGATGCCTTCGTAGCGGCAGTCGATTTCCTGAGCGTCGCCGGTCAGCCTTATCGCCTTGATCACGGTACCCTTGCGCAGGGTCTGCCCCGCCCCCTTCACTTTGAGGTCCTTGATCGTGATGATGCTGTCGCCATCGGCGAGGACGTTGCCAACGGCATCGCGGACCTCGATCGTCTCGGCGGTCCGGGCATTCACGGCTGCCTCGGCAGCGGTGATCCAGTCGCCAGAGGCTTCGTCATAGACATAGTCGTCGTTTGCGTCGGTCACGATCGATGGCGCCCTTCACGCCAGACGGGCTTCGAGCGCGCCGAGTTCGGCGGTCAAGGCGGCGGGCAGGCGGTCGCCGAAGCGCGCATAGTCACGGCGGATGCGCTCGGCCTCGGCGCGCCATTCATCGTCATCGACGGCGAGCAAGGCGGTGACCGCGTCATCCGACAGATCGAGCCCCTGCAGATCGAGGTCGTGCCTATTGGGAAGGCGGCCGATGGCCTTGTCTTCCGCCTCGACGCACCCGTCGAGCCGGTCCGCGATCCATTTGAGGACGCGGGCGTTGTCGCCGAAGCCGGGCCAGAGAAAGCGGCCATGGGCATCCTTGCGGAACCAGTTGACGTAGAAGATGCGTGGCAGCTTGGCTGGATCCGCTGCTTCTGCTCCCAGCTTGAGCCAATGCGCGAAGTAGTCGCCCATATTGTAGCCGCAGAAGGGCAGCATCGCGAAGGGGTCGCGGCGGACATCCCCGATCTTGGTCTCGGCCGCAGCCGTACCTTCGGAGGCGACATTCGAGGCCAGGAACACACCGTGCTGCCAGTCGAAGGCCTCGGTGACGAGCGGAGCGGTCGTCGCGCGCCGGCCGCCGAACAGGATCGCCGAGATCGGGACGCCCTTGGGATCCTCCCATTCGGGTGCGATGGCCGGGCACTGGCCGGCGGGACAGGCGAAGCGCGCGTTGGGATGGGCGGCCGGCGTCCCGAGATCGGGAGACCAGGCCTGGCCGCGCCAGTCCGTAAGCCCGTCGGGCGGCTCCTTCGTCAGGCCCTCCCACCAGACATCACCGTCGGCGGTGAGCGCGGTGTTGGTGAAGATCGTGTTGGCGTTGAGGCTGGCCAGGGCATTGGCGTTGGTCGTTGCGCTCGTCCCGGGTGCGACGCCGAAGAATCCGGCCTCGGGATTGATGGCATAGAGCCGGCCATCGTCGCCAAAGCGCATCCAGGCGATGTCGTCGCCGATCGTTTCGGCCTTCCAGCCTGGAATGGTTGGCTGCAGCATGGCGAGGTTGGTCTTGCCGCAGGCCGAGGGAAAAGCGGCGGCGACATAATGCACGCCGCCTTCGGGCGAGGTCAGCTTGAGGATCAGCATATGCTCAGCAAGCCAGCCGTCGTCGCGGGCCATGACCGAGGCGATGCGCAGCGCATAGCATTTCTTGCCTAGCAGGGCGTTGCCGCCATAGCCCGATCCATAGGACCAGATCTCGCGCGTTTCAGGGAAATGGACGATATATTTGGTCTCGTTGCAGGGCCAGGCGACGTCGGCCTGGCCGGGCGCCAGCGGAGCGCCGACCGAGTGGACCGCGGGAACGAATTCGCCGTCATCGCCCAGGGCTGCCAGCGCCGGTGCGCCCATCCTCGTCATCACGCGCATCGAGAGCACCACATAGGTACTGTCGGTGATCTCCACGCCGAGCGCGCTGATGGGCGAGCCGATCGGCCCCATGGAGAAGGGCACGACATACATGGTGCGTCCGCGCATGCAGCCGTCGAATAGGCCGTGGAGCGTATCGCGCATCTCATGCGGTGCGCGCCAATTGTTGGTAGGGCCGGCGTCGGCCTCGTCCTCGGCGCAGATGAAGGTGCGGCTTTCGACGCGCGCGACGTCGCGTGGATCGGATGCGGCCCAGAAGGAGTTGGGACGCTTCGCGGGATCGAGGCGGCGCAGGGTTCCGGCGGCGACGAGCTGCGCGGTAAGCGCGTCCCACTCGGCCTCGGAGCCATCGCACCAGTGGACCCGGTCCGGTTTGGTAAGGGCGGCGATCTCGTCCACCCAGGCGGCGAGGCGACGATGGCGAGTCGGGGCGGCCAGCGTTTCAGCGATAAGGGCGTCCGACATCGAAACTCTCCGAATACCTGGGCGTCGCGTCGAGCGCGCGCGGTTAAAAAGGTGGTTTGGGTGCCTGAGCGTTAGCAGTTTGATGGCGCTGAAAGCAAGTTTAGGATAGCATGATAGATACTCTACAACGCTTTTAAGCGATCCTTGACGTCATTTCTGATGTATTTTACATCATGCCGATGCTCACTCCGGCCCAGCTTCGCGCGGCGCGCGCGCTTCTCGGAATCGACCAGCGCACGCTCGCCGAGCGCGCCGGCGTATCGCTTCCCACGATCCAGCGGATGGAAGCGGCGAGCGATGGCTATGTCCGGGGCGTCGTCGACACCTTGACCAAGGTGGTCGACGCGCTCGAACGCGAGGGCATCGAACTCATCCGGGAAAACAGCGTTAGCACGAGTGGCGGGCGTGGCGTCCGGCTGCGCGATCCCACCAGCCCGACCCTGCGCGAGCCCGTGCGGCGCACGCCGGACAATGCGTCGGCGTCATAGCGATGCCTGACGGAACGGCGACATCGCATCTCTTCCGGCCGAAGCTGCTCACGGTCCTGAGCGAGGGCTACTCCTTCTCGTCGTTTCGCAAGGACGTGCTGGCCGCCGTGACGGTCGCGATCGTCGCTCTGCCGCTGTCGATGGCGATCGCCGTGGCTTCGGGGGTGTCGCCCGAGCGAGGGCTCTATACCGCGATCATCGGCGGATTCCTCGTTTCGGCCTTGGGCGGTAGCCGCTATCAGATTGGGGGTCCCGCCGGGGCTTTCATTGTTCTGGTCGCGGCGACCACGACGAAATTCGGTCTGAACGGCCTCCTCGTCACCGTGATGCTGTCCGGGGCCCTGCTGACGCTGATTGGACTTTCGCGGCTGGGCTCATTGATCCGCCATATTCCCCATCCGGTGACGGTGGGCTTCACCTGCGGCATTGCGGTGACGATCTTCTCCGGAGAAATCCGGGACCTCTTCGGTCTTCATCTCGACGGAGCGGAACCTGGCCCCCTCATCCCCAAGCTGGTGGGGCTGGGCAACGCGGCTTCGACGGTGACGCCCGCGGCCGCGGTGCTCGGCCTGGGATGCGCCGCGCTGATTTTCGTGGTGCGCCGGTTCCGGCCGAACTGGCCCGGTATGCTGATCGCGGTCGTCCTGGCTTCGATAGCTGCCGCCTGGCTGCAGCTTCCGGCAGAGACGATCGGCAGCCGTTTCGGAGAGATCCCGCGTGGGCTTCCGACGCCGCAGGCGCCGCAGCTGTCGTGGGCGCTGGTTCTCCAGCTGCTGCCGTCGGCCCTGTCGTTTACGCTGCTCGGCGGCGTCGAAAGTCTGCTGTCAGCGAAGGTCGCCGACAGCATGTCCGGGCGCAAGCATCGCTCCAACATGGAGCTTGTTGCGCAGGGGCTTGCCAATATCGTGTCCGCCTTGTTCGGAGGGATCAGCGTCACCGGCACGATCGCACGCACAGCAACCAACATTCGGGCCGGCGCGATCAGTCCGCTGTCGGGCATGATGCACGCGCTGTTCGTCCTGCTCTTCATGCTCGTCGCGGCACCGCTCGCACGGTACGTTCCGCTCTCCGCGCTCGCCGGCGTCCTTCTGGTGGTGTGCTGGAACATGGCCGAGAAGGCGGAGTTTCTGCGCCTGATCCGCAGCTGGCCCACGGCCTTGGTGCTCCTGGCGACCTTTGGGCTGACCCTGGTCAAGGACCTGACCTTCGGGATCGTCGCGGGATGCGTCGTCGCTGCGCTGCTGGCCATGGCACGACGACGGGTTCCGCAAGAGGGAGACTGAAGCCGGAATGCAGACGTGCGGGCTGCCGGGTAAATGAAAACAGGGCCCGCTTCGCGAGAAGCGAAGCGAGCCCAGCGGGAGGGTGTGCCCGGCCTGGAGGTGTGGGACCGGGCACGGGGAGGTTCAGACGGTTTCGGGCTCCTCCGCCTGCTCCGGCGCGCGCTGACGACGCTGCCGGCGTCCGCCTTCCTGCTGCTGTTCCTGCTGCGGCTCGCAGCCGAAGGCATGGCTTGCGGAGGACTGTCCGAGGCCGGCTTCGGTGCCCTGTGTGGCGGGGCCGGCGGTCTCGTCGGCGCCGGGCAGCGGCGGCAGGCCCTCGTCGGCCTTGGGCGCCATCTCCGAGGCGAGGTCGCGGCGGCGCGTCGGGCGCGACCACACGACGTTGTAGCTGCCGTCCTCCTGACGGAACGCCGACACGTAGAGCGGCGCGGCCAGGCTCGGATCCTCGATCTTGCCGTTGAGGAACGCCTCGCCCGTGCCGTTAGAGAAAAGCTCGAACAGCGCACCCACCTGCACCCACGCCCGCGATGCCGACAGCGCCAGCACCTCGTACTTCGGCGCCTTCGGATTGGCCGAGTGCACCTCGCGCAGCGCGATCGTCATGGCAATCGTCAGCGTCGCGATCTTGCCGACGAAAATGCCGGCGTCATTCTGCTTGATCGAACCGATATTCATGGGAAAGTCTCCTGAAAGCCGGTCTCGAACACTGTGTCCGAGCCAACTTCCTCCTTCCCCACTCCCCTCCTCGGCCGTTCGGCCGAGCAGGCGCGCAAGCGCCACATCCGAGGCCCGCTTCCGCGGCCTCGGGGCGAAAATGGATCTGTGAGGGGATGCCGCTGATCGCCTTAAAGCGGTCAGGCCGCCCCGGGCCGCCGGTACTGGCTGGGCGATGACAGCTACAAGGAAGCAGGCCGCTCGCTCGCGGTCCTGCTGCGGTCGAAGGCCTCGACATGGCGACGGGCGAGGTCGCGCTTTGCGATGCCGTGCCAGTAATGGTCGTCATGGCCGTCATAGTCGCCGCGACCATTGAGCCGGATCGTGTCGCCATATTGCTCGATCCGCTGGCCGTTATAGGTCAGCAGCACTTCGCCTTGGGTGACGCTGAAACGCTTGCGCTCGATGACCAGCTTGTCGGAATCATAAGGCGGCGGCTGACGCAGATAGTCGGCGCGCTGCCTGTTGGCCGCGATCGCCGTGCAGAGCCGGTCGACATGATCCGGATCGTTCGAGACGATGCTGAAGATATGAGAGCGATCGAAGAAGTTGCCGAAGAAGCTGACGGCATTCTCGACGCCTTCCAGCCATTCGCCGCGCAGATTGCGGGCGTCGCGTTCGACAAAGTCGCCATATTTTTCGAACAGACGGTTGAGCGGATGATCGCGCAGGATCTCGATCAGCGCGTCGATCGCCGCGTCGGCGGTCTCTGTGCGCAAATGGCCGTTGCTCAGGACGATGGTGGTCATGGTCGTTCCCCTTGGGACTGAACGTGGTCGGACGAGGGAGAGCCGACCGGCTTGGCCAGCTCGGCCGCGCGGCGCTCGAAGATGTCGGCGAGCTGCGCGGGATCGCTGCCGGGCCGGGCTTCGATGATGTTGTCGCGGAAGCTGACGTCGATGCCGACCCTCAAGGCGTTGCAGTGTTCGACGGCCTCGCGGCATACATCTGCCGGGTCGCAGCAGGCTGGGGCGCTGGCTGCCAGGACCTTCCATCGCAGGCCTGAAATTACGATCATGTGATCCTCCATGTCGGAAGCGGTAGGTCAGCGGGCCGCGACCGATGGCATGCGGTCACAGCAACGATCGCGGTAGCGCGTGGGCGAGTGCTACGTGCGTGACCCCGGTCAGACTTCAAGATAGCAATCATGGGCGAGGCAGAAGGCCTCGGCGACGGATTCGCCCTCGCACAGCAGCCGCGGTTTCCGCGAACCGCCCCAGACAGGGCGCGGTAGGTCGTCGCCCATGGCGAAGCGCCAGCGGGTCGGACCGTTGGCGGCCTCGAGGATGAAGCCGGTCTCGCTCGCGTCGAACCGCAGGATTGTGGGCCTTTCGGCTCCGAAGTCAGGCATGTCGAGGATCTGATGTTGACCGGCATAGCGATGCTCCCAGGGCGGGAAGTCCGCGAGCTGATCGGGATGCACACCGAGGATTCGCTGATCGACAGCGATCGCAAGTGACCGATGGTCCGGCGCTGGCCGTATCTCCTCGCGCGTGAGCCAGATCCATCCGTCGGAGTAGGTCAGCGGCAGCACCATCCATGATCCCCCGTTGCATTGCCAGCCCGCGAGGCCGACCCCGCCTTGTCCATAGCTCCCCAGATGGCTCGAAAAGGCGGTCAGCGTCCGGTCGATGGGCCACTGCGGCGGCATCGGTCCAATCAGCGAACTGCCGCGCACGGCGCGAAACGAGCCGCGGTCCAGAACGTCCCAGCGGTCGGCCTTGCGGCACAGCGAGTCACGGCGGCGGGACAGATCGAGCACGCGGCGCGCTTTGTGGATCGGATCCTCGCCATGGCGAACGCCTACCTTGACGGTGAACGCGAACGAGGCGGCGCTGGGCCTGTCGGTTTCGGGACAATCGAGATCGAGAATGACCTCATGGCGTATCGGGGAGTGGGCCTTGTCCGGTTCCACCGTAAGCGTGGCGTTCCATTCGAGCCTGCGGCGCTCATACCAGCCTTGCAAGAGGATCCAGCTGCGCGCACGGTCCGTGTTCCCGGCCTCGGCGTGCTCGAGAATCCAGTGAGGGACACGCGCCGTGAAGGCGACATGATAGGTCGACATGGAGAATCCTCCTTGGGATGGTCGGTCTGGGGGGTCAGGAGGGAGCAGGCGCGGACCGGTTGCCTGCGCGTGCGTGGTCAGGCGTATTGCGGCCGGACTTCGGGAAATGCCGGCGGCGCCGTCCATTCGAAGACGATGGCGGCATAGCGCCCACCGTCGTAGAGGACGGAATCGACGCGGCGGCGGTGGCGCTGTAACCGCTCGAGCAGGCGATTGGCGCGATCGGCAAGCTGGACGGCGCGGGTCTCGGTGGGCGCGAGCGCCAGCAATCGAGCCAGTTCGCCGGTATCGTACCACCAGGCACCTTCTTCAGGCCCACCATAGGCGCGGTCGATCTCGTAGAGAGCGATGATGAAGCGCATGGGCGGGCTCCTTCAGGAGATCGGCGCCGGCATGGCCAGCCATTCCGGCTGATCATGGGCGATGGGAACGTCGAAACGGCCGGCCTCGGCTTCGGAGAACACGGTTGCGGTGCTTAGCTCGCCAAAGCCCGTGTCATTGTTCCAGAACAGCAGACCCTCTTCAGCATCTCGCGTGGTGAGGACGTAGCCGTCGGCGCCTTCACGGTGCTCGCGCGAAAGCGCCCGCTCGAGGAGCTGGGCCGATGAGGCGAATTCGAAGCGATCCTCGCGGATCACGACATAGCCGCCGCCGAATTCGCCAGGGCGCAGGCGGTCGCAATCGAGGCAATATTCGAAGCCGGCCGGCAGCGCGGATTTCGCGACCTTCTGGATCAGTTGCGCGGCGGTTTCTACGTCGAACTGATCGCCATGGAGCCAGACCTTGCACCGCCCTGTCCCATCCGACGGATCGACCTGGACGGAGAAGCCGAGCCGTGGATAATCGGGATCGCTCAAGATCGCGAGGAAGCCGCCGAAGGGATCGGAGTCGATCGGGGGAAAACAGGCGGCGAAGCCCGCGCCAAGGTCGGCATAGGCTGCAGCGCGCTGATCGGGTGCGAGGCGGGAATCGCCAACGATCTCGGCAGCCTCGCCGACATGCCGGAAGATTTCGGCCTCGGCATCGGTGACAGCGAAGGTGAAGCTCGCCTTGGTAAAATGGTTGGCCATAATGGCTCCTCAGGAAGGGCGTGCGGCGCAAGGCCGGTCCCCGGCCTCGGAGACAGGCCCGGCCGCCATCCTCTTCCCCCCTTCCCTCCCCGTGCGCGGAGCGCGGACGGCAGAAGACGTGCGGAGAAGCTTCTCGGCCTCGGTCAGCGATGGTCGGAAGGCCCGGCCGGCGTCACCGCCGGGTTGGCGCGTTCAGCTCGTACGCTTGCGCCGGCGGGGAGGCCCGACATGGTCGGCCGACACTTCGAGATCCACCGCGAGCTGGGTGAGCGTACGGTGCGCACCCAACCGCTGGAGCCCGTCCATGCGCCCGTCGAGCTTTATGGTCTCGATCCGCGAGCGAACGAGCGAAGCGGCGACGCGCAGCGTGTGGGGATCAAGCTCGGCCATGGGACTCGACAATAGCGCCGATAGCGTCCCGATGCGAGCGCTCAGCCATCCTCGTCGGCGAAGTCGCGCCAGCGCCCGACCAGTTCGATCATCTCGGCCTTGCGACCGAAGGCATCGGGGTAGATCGCACCTTCATGCTGGCCAAGAAATCCAATGATGGTCGTGATATGGGTCGCGATCGTCGCATCGACACCGAAGAGATCGGCGATGGGAAAATGACCGCAATCCTCGCCATTCCACCAGGCGAGCAGGAAGTTGGCGGCGCGGCGCGCCTGGCCCGTGTCGGACCGGGCAAGATCGATCAGGCGATCGAGAGCTTTTCCCGCAGCGGCCTTGCCGAAGGGTGCCGCGGTCACGCCGGCCGCGTTTCTTCATTGAAAGCGTCCGCTGCTACCGGAGGACGAGCAGCTGCAACATTTTTGCGATCATCTGCATTGAAGTCGGGGAGGCGCAGCACTTCCCGCCTGGATGTGTCGCCTGCTTTCGGATCTTTGTGCCGAGACTTCATGGTCTGTCACCTCAAATCAACTTCGGCTCAGCGCCAGTTCAATGCCAGGGATTTAGGAGGTTGGCCGGCGTGCGCTCGAAATCCGCAACGTTGCGGGTAACAAGCGTCATCGAATGCACAACCGCCGTCGCGGCGATCAGACCATCCCGCTCCGGTTGGGGATCCGGCACATGCAATGCGGCGCACCGCATCGCGACTTCGGTGTCGATCGGGATGATGCGATCATCGAACGCCGCCAGCACGTCGGTTTGAAACCATGTCCGCAAAATGCGGCCGGTAGAAGCATCGACGCGCTCCTTGGCTAAAATGCCTAGTTCAATTTCGAGGACCGATATGACCGAAATGTAGCACTGGTCGACATCGGCTTCGTCCGCCCAGGATGTCACCTCGGGAGGCAGCCGTTCAGGTCTGCGAAGCGCGGAGATGACGTTCGTATCTAGGAGAAACATCAATCCAGATCCGCCGGTCGGACGATATGATCCAGCTTGCTGGGTTCGAAGTCAAAGTCAGCATCGTCGCCGGCTTGCGCCAAGGTCGCGAGCAAGCTGCGGGGCTTCTTGCCCTGCCGTCGATGATAATCCTCGATCGTCATGAGCACATGGGTGGGCCTGCCCCGTTCGGTGATATAGACAGGGCCCTTGCGGGCAGCTTTCTTTGCCCGGCTCGCACCTTGGTTGAAGTCACGACTTGAAATGGTTGTCATGTTCATAAGAGCCTCGCACTTGGGCATGTAGCCATGTTACTACAATTGCGTCGCTGGAGCAACCCGGCACATGTTTTCAACATCTGGATCCAATCCCGGTGACCCGGCCGGGTTGCCCCGAAGAATCCACGGCATCGGCTGGATGAGCCGCGCCCAGTCAGCGAAGGAGGGAATACGGCCAAGATCCTCTTGGACGTGCTGTTCCCCGATCAACCGCACCGGGATATCCCGTCCATCAGCGTTTCGGATCGTCACGCCGAAGACCGTCTCGAGCATGAATATGCCCTCTGCATGGTGGCGCAAGGAACGGTGGCGGGGGTCCGCGACGATCTTCTTCGACTCGTCGAACCATTGGTGGAGGGGCAGATAGTCCTCGGCCTCGCCGCCCCAGCGCTTCACGGAGCTGAGCGCGTGATAATAGCAGTGCGACATCGCCTATAGCTCCGCCTCGGTCGTGTCATAGTCGATGAACCGGCTGTTGTGCGTGAGGGTCACCGCGCCGCTGGCGACGTCTATGGCGATGGTGCCATAAGCGCCCTCCCCGTCCTCCCAGCCGGCGTGCCGCGCGCAGATGGCGTTGTCGACGAAGGCGCTCAGAGCATCCTCGAGGTCGATCGTGCGGGTCGACACTTCGCCGCTATAGGCGAGGCTATGGTGATCGCAGAGGATGCGCGGCAGCGCGATCTCGCCTTCCAGCGTGTAGGCATTGACATCACCGACGCTGCCTTGGTCGCCGCCGCCATCGTAGTGGATTTCGACACGGACAATGCCATGATCGAGCAGATGCGGGAGGAAGGCATCCTTGCAGCGCGCCTCGACTGTCCGCACGGCGGACAGGGCCGCCTGCAACTCGGCCTCGATCGGATCGGTGATGGCGGCATCGGCAGATTGATCTGTCGCGGTCATGGTCAAATCTCCTCGGGGAGGCGCTGTGCGGCCTCGGCGCTGCGGGGATAGCCTGCAGCCAGATTGCGGTGGAGTATCGCGAAGTCGGCGACCGGGAAGTGTCCGTCGGGGCCGGGCCGCGTGGCGAGGAGCGCCCCCATGACGATGTCGTCGATCGAGCTTCGCTCGACCTTGGGGGCCTCCCCGTCCTCATAGCAGACCGGCGCGGCGAAGCCGGCCTCGATCCAGCTGCCAAGGCCGTTCTCGACGGTCTCCGCATAGGTGGCGACGGTGGAATCGCGCCGCGTGGCGCTTGCATCGACCTTGAGACCGAGCGTGTAATAGACGCCGAAATCGTGCCGGTTGGTCAATGTGAGCAGCGCGCAGCCGTCAGGCGGCGGACCGAAACGGGCGATGATTGCCGCGCGGTAGGTGGCGACCTCAAGGCGGTTCAATCGCTCGAAGTCGGATGTGTGCCCGAGCTGGGCGCAATCCTCGTTCGCTGGCGCGCCGCCCAGATCGATGATGTCGGACATGGCCTTCTCCAATTCGGTGAGCAACCAGCCCAAGCCCCCTCTCCTCTGCGGCCGCACGGCCGGGGAAATTGCGAAAAGCCCCCGCTCCGCGAAGAGCGAGGGCCTTTCGTGACTTGGCGTGTGCGATCAGCCAGCGAAGGCATGGCTTGCGGAGGACTGTCCGAGGCCGGCTTCGGTGCCCTGTGTGGCGGGGCCGGCGGTCTCGTCGGCACCGGGCAGCGGCGGCAGGCCCTCGTCGGCCTTGGGCGCCATCTCCGAGGCGAGGTCGCGGCGGCGCGTCGGGCGCGACCACACGACGTTGTAGCTGCCGTCCTCCTGACGGAACGCCGACACGTAGAGCGGCGCGGCCAGGCTCGGATCCTCGATCTTGCCGTTGAGGAACGCCTCGCCCGTGCCGTTAGAGAAAAGCTCGAACAGCGCACCCACCTGCACCCACGCCCGCGATGCCGACAGCGCCAGCACCTCGTACTTCGGCGCCTTCGGATTGGCCGAGTGCACCTCGCGCAGCGCGATCGTCATGGCAATCGTCAGCGTCGCGATCTTGCCGACGAAAATGCCGGCGTCATTCTGCTTGATCGAACCGATATTCATGGGAAAGTCTCCTGAAAGCCGGTCTCGAACACTGTGTCCGAGCCAACTTCCTCCTTCCCCACTCCCCTCCTCGGCCGTTCGGCCGAGCAGGCGCGCAAGCGCCATTTCCGAGGCCCGCTTCAGCGGCCTCGGGGGGTTTAGGAGCGAGTGCCGAAGAGACTCAATTTGGCTCGCGTCTGGTGGACGCCGTCCACCATCCCGATGGTCGCGTGCCGGTCGGCGGCGAGGGACGCCGCCAGCGTTTCGGGAATGTCCGCATAGGCTTCGACGACGCGGATCGCGGCCTCGGGGGTCGGCAGTTCCCCCGGCTCCGTGCCGAGCCAGATCGTTGCTTCGCCCTCGTCGGGCTCGTCTTCGGTGGGCGTGAAGACTTGCGCGAAGAAGCTCTGCAGCGGGCGATCCCATCCGATCACCGCCTTGATGACACCGTTTCCGGGCCTCGGCTTCAGTTCGTAGCGGCTCATGTCTGGCTCCTGCGGATACGATGGTTGACGTGCCGGGCCGCGCCTTCGGCGCTGCGCAGTGCCTTGCGAACGGCCCTGGCGGCACGCGGGGCGCCGCTCCTGGCGAGAAGGTTACGCGCGGCGCGCAGATGGTCAATCGCCTCCGCCACGGCGGCGCGATCGGCCGGCGCCGCTCGTTTGATGGATCGCATGGCTTGGTCCTCCAATTATGCCGTCAGGATGCCGCCACCTGGTTGGTGGGCTGGAGCTCGATGGCGATCGCGTCGCGGCCGATCACCGCCGAGAACTGCCGGCCTTCGGGCACGAACCATTGGGCGCGATAAGCGATGATCGCCCGCAGGCGCTCGACGAGCGCGGCATCGTCGCCGAGCAGAAGGCGGGTAGCCATTTCCCTGGCGTCGAGAAGGAAGCGGTCGTTTTGGGTCTCCCAGCTATCAGCGTCGCGATCGTCGCTCGCGCAGAAGCAAGCGGCTTCCAGCAGATCAACCAGCTCCTCGGGCGAGACGGCGTCGCGAGAGCCCAGCAGGATATTCGCATCTTCGAAGGTCCAGAACAGGCCATCGTCATATTCGATGACGACAGGTGCCGGGACGGTAATCGTTTCGGGCTGCGGACCTGTGATTTCAAGCACGAGGTCGAGCCGTTCGACCGGGCCGCTTTCGAGACCGGGTAGCTCGGTGCAGTCGAAGACATGGGCGCGGCCATCGCGCTCGATCTCGAAGCGGAGCGCGGCGATGCGCTGCAGTGCGTCGTACCAGCTATATCCGGCCATGGCAGTGTCGGGGTCAGCCAAGCGTCCTCTCAGACGGCCATCGCGGGCAAGCGCGAACGCCGCGCATTGTTCGAGTGGCGGACCGAAGTCATCGACGAGCATCAGGTTATCGGCGGGGATGAGCCCCTGACTCTCGCGCCCGCTGTTCTGGTCGGCAGTCGCCGGGATCCATGCCCGCAAGAGCGGCGTCGCCTCGGGCAGATCGACGCCAAGCTGGGCGGCCTCGGTCCACTGCGCATGAGACAGTCGATGGCTGCCGAGCGAGGCGATGTGCCGGTAGATCGTCTTGAGCACCCTATTGCGAAGCGCTTCGAGGGCGGCGTTTTCGACCATCTCCTTGCGGGCCGGCAGGACGAGCTGCAGGGCCGGCGCATCGACGATATCGACCCGGGCCCACCAATGGCGATCCTTCTCGTCGACTGACGGCAGGACGCAAGGAACCGTGAGGCCGTGAAAATTGATGCGCGGTTGATGGGGCGTCGTGCGCCCGTCGGTGAACAGGCCGATCCGCACGCCATCGACCTCCTCGACCACATCGGCCCCGGCGAGCCAGTCGGCTTGCGTAAGGGGTACGCCGTTGAAACGGATCGGTGTGGGACAATAGCGCGCCGCGCCGCTGGCCACTGCTTCGAGATTCCTAGTGCAATCGTCGTCGAGCAGAAGACGGATTGCAGTTCCGAAGCCATGATCGCAGGGGGCGACAGCTATCGGTGCGCCCGATTCCCAATGGTCTGGTCCGATGGTGATAGCCCAGCCCTCGCCCGGACCGCGCGGGCAGGAGCGGATTTCGACATGGCGACCGGCAAGGCTGAAGACGCCCATGCCGGCAGGGTCTTCGCGCCGCGCGATGTTGTCGTCCCAGCCCGAGCGCCCGAGCGCCAGGATCACGGCGGGATCGGCGATACCCGCGCCGTCATCCGCGATGACAAGCCAGCTCTGCCCGTCGGCCTCGGCAACATCGAGATCGATGACCGTCGCGCCGGCTCTGCGCGAATTCTGGATGAGCTCAGCCAGGGTGTCGACCAGCGTGTTGTTGAAGAGGCGCGTCACCTTGGTGATCGCGGCGGGATCGACCTGGCTGTGGATGACGGTGGGAAGGGGCATCGGGGTCTCCTGGACAAGAGCGGACCTGCTCCCCCGGCCCTCCCCTTCTCCCCTTTCGCAACCGATCAGGCACAGCGGCGCTGGTCTCGGCCTCGGTCTCGATGTGGACGTAGCGCTCGCCGTTCGGACGCCGCTTGCGGATATGGAGTTTCCTCGGGACGGCGATTTCGGATGGGAGGACCAGAGCGCGCGGTCAGGTGCCGGACGCGATCTGGTTATCGTACAGTGGCCGGTCGTCCGGACGCCACTCGCCTGGAAGCCAGATACGGCCGTTGTAGCTGATGCGGCCGACAGGCATGTGTTCGAGGAGCAGGGTGGCTTCAGGGAACATACTTGCGCCCAGGCCGTTCATGTCCCGCCGATCGCAGTAAAGGCGCGAGGCGTCAGCCCAGTCAGCCGCCCAGATGTCGGGATAGCCCTTCTGCACGATACGGAATGGTCGGCGCCGACGCGGAGGGCTCTGGCAGACGGCGCCGCCCTTGACGATGAGGGCCATGTCTCACGCGGCCTTTTGCACTATCCACTCGTACAGCAGATGGGCGTCCGGCTCATATTCCGATCCGATCGAGATGCGAACGAACTTGCCATCGCACGCGAAAGCCGACGCCCGCGGGAAACCGAGATAGGATTTGCCTTCGAGGATCAGATCGCCCGAGCGCACCTTGGTGATCGTCCGCGTGGTCCCAATTGCGCGATGCCCTGCCGGCGCATCGACCAGTTTGAGGGCGTCGCCCGCTTTTACGCGCTTCTTGAAGGCGGCCAGCGATACGATCGCGTCGACCGGATTCTTCAGTCCGTTGCGTTTCGCGAGCGCCGACCAATAAACCTGTCCAATGCGCGCTTCGCAGTAGAAGGAGCAGGACCAGAAGTCCTGTAGAGGGTTGGTGCGGGTAGTTCCGAACCGCTCCATCTGGTCGCGGATCGCGACCTGCGCGGCCTCCTGAGCGTCACGCCCGGTCAGATCCTCGGGCCAGTCGAGGATCTCAGCGGTGATCTTGCGTCCTCCCGCGAATTTCTGGGTCTGGATCGCAAAGGACGCGTTCGGAAAGCACCGCGCCAGATGCGGTTCGATGCGGCCAGCGAGGGTCGCAAGATTATCACTGGGACGATAGAGATCGCCCTGATAATGGAAGTTGCCTCGATCGTCATATGGGGTCTGGCTATAGAGGCGCGCGGGCGCGCCCGACGAAGTGGTGTCGGTCATTACATATTTCCTCGGATGATTGGTTTTCCGCCGTTCGCGGGCGGAGAATGTCAGGCGCCCGGAAGAGACGCCTCGATTTCGTTGGTGAGAGGCTCTTCACTCAATGCAGCTTCATTTGCTTAAGCAGGTGAAGGAGAAAGAGCCCCTCAACGAAGCTGTCCGCCATAAATTTTCTCGATGAGACAGTTGCGCGGCCCAATCGCCACGCCATCCATGAGTTTCTTTCTCCCTCCCTTTGACTTGCACGCCGAATGACGGCACGTATCTGTTTACGCTTGCGCAATCACGCATGGGTCAAGACCAGTCTATCCAAACAAAAGAAGGAACCTGCATGGCCGAGGCCGAACAGTCGGACGTGATGTCTCTGACCGTGGCGCTGCTCAGCGCCTATTTTGCGAACAACACCGTGCCGAGCAGCGAACTGCCCGCGCTGGTCGAGGGAACTCGAAAAGCCTTGTTGGGCGATGCACCAGTGGTGTCGCCAGCCCCTGAAGAGACAGTGTCCGCGCCGGTGTCAGTTGAACCAGCGGCTGTGCCGCCGACACCAGCCCCCGAGTTCAAGCCAGCGGTGACGGTAGATGCAAGCCTTGCGTCGCCCGATCAGATACTGAGCCTGATCGACGGCAAGCCTTATAAGTCCCTGAAACGCCATCTCTCGACTCACGGCCTGACGCCCGCAGAATATCGCGCGCGCTATGATCTGCCCGCGGACTATCCCATGGTCGCACCCGGTTATTCCGCCGCGCGCCGGGAGGCCGCCCTGAAACTTGGTCTTGGCGGCAAGCGGAAGGACGTCGCCGCTAATCCGGCGCTAGCCGAGGCGGGCAGCGAAGCCCCGGCAGCCGAAGTGGCGCCTGCGGAAGTGGTCGCGGAAGTGCCCGCGCCGGTGCGCAAGGCTCGAGTGAATGCCTCTGCCCCGGCAACTAAGGCGAAGCCCAATGCCGTAGCCGGGAAGGGCAAGCCCAGCGCTGTCGCCGAGACCGTTGCGGCGCCGGCAGGCGAGCCGGCCCCAACGCCCGAAGCGACTGCCAGCGAAGCTGCGCAAGTGAAGGCGACGCCCGCTCGCGGGCCGCGCGCGAAGGCAGCCCCTGCAAAGGCCTCGCCAAAAACGTCGAACGCCAAGGCCGCCATCGGCAAAGGGAAACCGGCAGCGGCTGTCGAGCCTGCAAAGCCAAAGCGCAGCCGTGCGACGAAAGCTGACACCCCGCCGACAGCACCGGTCGAAATCGCTCCTGCTGAAACGGCCTCGGCAGAATAATGCTATGGTCCGAGCGCGGTGACGCAACCGGACCATCACCGTTCACAGGGGTGGCGAGCCACCTGCTTTAGCACAGGGAAACGACCTTCATAGGTAGCGGGATCGGAACGCTGTACCCGGTGGCAAGATTCACGAAGGCGCCGGCGTGGCCAATCGACCCGCGTCCGAGCAGATCGAACAGGAGCGCCAGCGCGTGGCTCGCAAGCACCCGGTTGACGAAGAGCGACTGGCGCTCGAGCGCCTCGGCGACCGAACAGGAGGGCGCATCGTCTTCGGCCAGGCCCTCGTCGGCGAGTTCGGGAAAAGCCTCGAGCACCGTTGGAAGGCGATTATCGTCGCGGCCGGTTCCACGGCCCGGGCATCCGATCAGATATTGGCCGTCGCTGGCGCGGTTGCCGAGGTCCAACCAATAGATGGGCGGGTTCCGCGCATCCTGCAGCGCCGCGCCCAGCGCGCGGCGGGCCGAGGCCGTGTCGACGCAGCTGATGAGCACATGGCTGTTGTCGACGCCGATCGCTCCGGGTGCGCGGCCGTGGACCGCCTTCCAGGCCAGACCATGGGCAAGGTTGATCCGTTCGGTCAGCGTCCTCGCCTTCGAATTGCCGAGATCGCAGCGGTAGAAGGGCTGGCGGCCGAGATTCGCCTCGGTGACGATGTCTTCGTCGACCACGGTGACCTCGAGCGAGCGTGAGGAAATTGCGCGCAATGCGGTATCGAGCGAGGCGAGCCCCATCAGCATTTGCGCTCCGTTTCCACCGCATCCCACGAGCAGGATTCGGACAGCGCTGTTGTCGAAGGCGGCGGGAAGATAGTGGCGCTTGGGGCTCTCAGGCTGCATGGATTGTCTCCGGAAAATGGACTGCGCGGTACGGCCAGGAACATGCCGCCCGCGCAGAGCCGCGCTGCCATGACCGGGCCAGCGGGATCGTGGAGCCGGCCGATGACGAGCGAAATTTTCGTAGCGTGGGCGTCGTCCGCATCGTCGGTCGCGCTGAAATAGGCGGGCCCCCGCCCGTGGCTGTGGATGTCGCAGACCATGTGCCAGCCCGGCTCGCAGACCGGGGGGCGATAGACGAGGCGTGTCGGCGTGGCGTCGTCGATTGCCGGAAAATCGACCGCGAACGTGTTGGTCGTCTCGTTCCAGAGGATGAAGGCCGCAGCCTCGTTGGGCAGAGCCGCCCGGAAGTGATCGAGGATCGCAGCCAGATGCTCGCCAGGGATCAGTCCGCAGCGCAGGTCGGCCTTGGGTGACCCGATGCTGCCATAAGGAAGATAGGCGGCGATCGGCGGCGTCACCGGCGCATCGAGAGCAAGCCATGGCCGGCGCAGGATGAGCATTACGCCATCCTTGCCCACCGCAAGGCCGTGGCCGGCACGGCTGCCGCGAAGCGCGTCGAGTGCCGGCGAGCCACCGCTCGATGGCACCGGATAGCAGGGCACGACAGCGAGCAGTGCCGCCGCGGTCGGATCTTCGGCGATCATGATCATCTCCCTGCCGCTGCGGCAACGAGCATACCGACCGTGACCGCATCAGCGGCGGGACGGACTTGCCGCTGGCCGGCGGCAGGATGGAAGGATCGGAGCCGCTTCACCGGAAAACGACGCGCGCCGCGCGCGGCAAGATCGTCCCAGAGCCTGACCAGGCCGCCCTTCCCCGTGACCGTCCGCTCCTGGCCGGGGTTGGGGTGAGTTGACCAGCTGTCGAACACCGCGCGCTCGAATTCCGAGATGGCGGCAACGCCCAGTGTTTTCGGCCTCGGGATGTTGCCCCAGCACAGCCGGCCTTGGATGAAGACGTTGAGGATCGGCGAATGGAGCACCGGCGTGTCGGCGGCAGGGCGCTCGCTTGCGGCAAGCGCGTAAACGCCGAGGCCGGAGCGCGTGGCGACGAACAGATGGGCCGGGTATGGCACCGCGACGGTAGTGCGCCGTGCGAGCGCCCGAAGGCCATCGGGGGGCGACGACAGCGCAAAATAGGCTTGGCGCACCTGCTCCGGCACCCACCAGGCGAGGACGTCCGGGTGGGAGACAAGCACATTGGCCGGCAGGATCTCTGGAACCGCGGTCCGGCCCAGCGCCTCTGTCCATTGGCGCAGCTGTGCCCGCGACAGGGGCACGCCGGCGGCGATCGTCGGACGCCCGTCCGCATCGTGCTCGACGGCATGCATGCTGGCGAAGGCCGCCGCATCCGGCCTTGGAGCGCCATAAGGGCTGGGCGTGCGGGGCGTTCCCGCCTGATAGAGCAGAACGGCGTTGGTCAGGACGAGACCGCCGCCAGTGGTTTCGAAGTGGCTGCTGTGATCGGACATGACGGCCTCACGGATTGGGTGGGTCGAAGCGGACGAGGTCCTGGGCGGCGAGCAGGAACTGGACGCCGAGGCGCAGGCTTGCGAACCAGTCGTCGATCCGGCTGACATCGGGCAGCGGGCAGATGCCGCAGACGTCCATGAAGCCCATTTCCATGCCGTGGCGGGCGACATCGTCGAGCTCGCGCGCGAACTCATCGAAAGGCACGAGCGTCAACGGCGGCAGGGACGAGCATTCCTCGATCCCCGGCACATATTCGTAGAGAATGTCGGTATCGAAGTGCCAGGCGTTGCGGTCCGATGGCAGCCGCTTGAGCGCCTTGTGCGCGTCGCGAAGCTGGCAGAGCGCCTCGCGCAGGCCCTTCGGAAGGGCGGCCGGTTTCGCCGCGTTCGCGCCGATCATCCAGTCAGGCCGGCGCGCGTTCATCTCCGAAGGCATGGTCTGCTCTTCGAGTTCCTCGGCGCTGAGGCCGTGATAGGCGATCAGGCTCTGGCGCGCGCCCTCGTCGTCGATCTCCCCGTCCCAGTAATACATGGAGATTTCGTCGAAGAGGTCCTGGTAGCCGAAGATCGGGAGCGCGGTGCCGAGGGTTTCGCCGAGCGCCGCATAGGCCGCGGCACGCCAGGGGGTGGGCGCCTCGCCGGTTTCGATCCAGCCGAGATCCAGCTGTCCGAGGCTGTCACACGCGACCGCGATCGCCGGCGGGTTGGCGTCTTCGCCGGTGAGGACCGCGATCCGCAGGTCGACGATTTCGATCGGGTCCAGGATCTCGAGCACGGCAGCGTTGAAAACCTGCTCGATGCGGCGGCGGGCACTCACACGGGTGTATTGCTTGGCGCTCGGCTCTCGCCCCGCGACCCAGCGGCCGATCAGCTTGTGGTGATTGCTGAGGGGCTGGTCGAAGGTCGCGGGAATGTCGGCCGATAACGCGACCGTTCGCCCCGCGAGGTCAACCGAGGGGCGCGAGCCTGAGACCGGGAGGAGGCTGGAGCGGCTCCGGCGCTTCGCCTTTGCCGTTGTCGGGATCGGGGAGGATCCGCGCGTGAAGCGCCTTGGCCTGGGCGCTGCAGGAAGGCTGGGGGAACTCGCTCGTGTTGCCATCGTCGTGCTCGATCCATTCGAGGAGCGTCTTGCGCGGTGCGGCGGGGATCGGCGCGTCGTTGCCGCAGGGCACGATCAGCCCTTGGTGCCGACGGCGCGGCGATATTCGGTGACGTGGGCGGTGCCCGACACGCCGGCGTCCACCGCCTCGGCAGTGAGAATCGCCGGGTAGAGGGTAGCATGATAGGCGCGCAGAGCTTGGCGGTCGTCCGCAAGGTGCGGCGGCACGGGCAGGTCGATGCCGTCGTAGCGATAGGCGCGGGTGAGCTGGTTGATCTGCATGGCTGGCCTTCCGGGCTGGTGGTGATCGGGAAGTTCAAGGGCGGCGCGTCACCAGAGGCTGGCGGGCTCCTCGGCCTTGGCATCGACCGGCGGGCTGCTGGGAGCCGGCGTCTTCGGTGAGGCTGCAGGCGCGGGCGTCTTGGGCGCAGCCGCCTTGGCTTTGGCTGCCTCGGCGGCGGCCGCCCGTGCGGCTTCGGCAGCCTGTCGCTGCTCCGCGATCTGATCGGCAAGGGTGCGGCGCGAGGCGATGAGCTGGCCGAGCGCGCCGTCAGGGCCCCGGGCGAGCTCCGCATCGATTTCTGCGGCGGTCGCCGTGATCGAGATCGGCCGGGTTTCGCTGGCCTCGAGATTGTCCTTTGCGCCTTCGGCCTTGCGCGGAAGGATGGTCAGGGTGACCGTGTCGTTGGCGCCGGCGACAAGATCGAAGCCGAGCGAGTAGCGGGCGAGCATAGGAAGAAGGCTGGAGATCAGCATGGCGTTCGGTCCTTGTGTGAGATTGGAGAAGCGGGTCAGGCGGCTTGTCGGGAGAGCGGCTCTTCGGCTTGGGCCGGCACGGGGGGCGGGCCATATTGGCCGTCGAGCGTCATCGAGCTCGGCAGGCGGCCGGCCCAGTCGAAGCCGGTGGCGTTGAGCATGCCAGCGATCAGGTCGGCCTTCTTCGCACTGAGCAGCTTGGCGAACGCCTTTTCGCTTACATGCGCGACGAGGCCGCACTCCTGGGCGATGAACCTGAGTTCGTCCTTGGTGTAGCGCTCGAGGAATGTCTTATCGACCTGCCAGACATCGCGCAGGTCGACGTCGAAGGTCCGGGCGAGGTCGGCGACATGGCCGAAGGTGAGCACATCCTTGGCATAAGCGGCGCCGATCGCGGAAAGCACCTTCTCGGCCTGAGCCTCGGGCAACGCGCGGATCTCCGCGATCTTGGCGCTGTAGGCGAGCTCCGGGAACGAGGCGCCCACCAGCAGGCCGGCGCGGGCCTTCAGCGTCTCCGGTTTGATCTGCGAGAGCGTGCCCGACATCGCGGCGACCAGGATCGCGGTCTGGGCGTGCGCGGCATTGCCGGCGAGCGCACGGGCGAGCGCGGTGCGCCACGTCGCCTCGCGCAGGTCGCTGGTGCGGCCGGCGATCGACTTGACGGTGACCGTTGGCTTGTGCGCCTGGACTATACTGCCCTTGGATTGAACGACAGTGGGCGGCGTGGATGCGGGCGTGGCTGCCGTGCCCGAAGGCGAGGCGCGGTCGCCTGCCTCTTCCTGATCGTCCGCTTCCGGCGGGCTCTGGTCGATGGCGTCGTCTTCGTCGTCATCCTGTTCCTCGTCCTCGATGTCGTCTGCGGGCGGCGGCGCCGCTGCCTTGGCCGCGGCAGCGGCGCGCTCCTGCTCCTCGCGTTGGGCGGTTTCCCACGCCTCGGTCTTGAGCTGGAAGCAGCCCGGATTGGTGCAATGGCCGTCATCGACATGGGTTTCGAACAGGGTTCGCTGTGCGGCCGAGTTGAACGGACAGGTGGTGCAGTCGGTCTTGTCGAAGCACGCCGCGCCGAGATTCTGGGTGACGCGCATGAGGAGGTCGCGGGTCTTGCTGACATCGAGACCGGAGCCCAGGATGGTCTCGAGGGCCTTGTCCTGCTTGTCGGCGGGGATCGCGGCGAGGAGTTCAGCATGGCCGACCTTGATCCGCCGTTCGTCGAGCGCAAGTTTGACCGCCTCGGAGAGTTCGGCGAGCGCCAGGCGGCGATCGAGCTTGGCCCGCGACCAGCCCAGACGCCGCGCGGCCTCGGCGCGATCGTTACGGCATGCGGCGAGCACGCGAACGGCCGCGTCCGCTTGTTCCGTCTCCGAGGCGTCGTCGCGATTGTCGTTCTCGTCGATTGCCGCCTCGAGGGCCTCCTGGTCGGTCATCTCGCGGATGATCGCGGGCACCTCGCCGTCGGAACCGAACGCTTCCAGCGCCGCCCTGTACCGGCGCTCGCCGGCGACGATGGCGTAGCTATCGTCCGAGCTGGGTGCCGGACGAACCAGGATCGGCTGCAGGATGCCACGAATGCGGATCGAAGCGACGAGATCGTCGTGCTTTTTCCGGTCGAAATAGCGACGCGGATTGTCGCCCTTGACGATGCGCGAGAGCGGCAGCGTGGCGCAGCTCGGTTCTGGAGTGCTCAAGACGGATCTCCTCGTGGAATGGGAAGGCCGGGTCGGCCGGGGTCGCGTGCCTTCGGTTCTGCGAGCCTCACGCTCGCCTTCCCCCTCCCCTCGCGCGGCCCGGAGGGCTGGAAGAGCGCGCAGTCGATTTCGAAAGGTTGGATTTGCCCGCGGACGCGGTCAGTAATCGTCGGCGAGCATGACGGTGAGGACGCGCCGAGTGATCGAGGCATCTGCCGGGTCTTCGGAGCCGCACTCGAGCGCCATGTCGTAATAGATCCTATGCAGATCGGTTTCGGCTATTCCGTTGAACCGTCAACTTTCGCGGAGAACGTCTCATGGAGAACCAGTCATCGGATTATTGCGTTCAGACCTCTGTCATTGTCAGCGTCGAACTCAGCAAACGCACTTGGCTTGTGGCATCGCTTACGCCAGGTGCGGCTAAGATCTCGCTGCGTACGATTCCCGCGGGCGACAGCGCAGCCCTACTCGGTCACCTTCGCAATCTCGAAAGCAAGACGGGCGAGCGTATTGGTAAGCCCGCCGCCATTCGCCTATGCTTCGAGATCGGCTATGATGGCTTCTGGCTGGCACGACTGTTGCGGGCAAATGGCATCGATACTTACGTTCTTGATCCTGCCAGCTTCCTTGTATCGCGCCGCGGCAAGCGCGTGAAGACTGACCGCATCGACGCCGAAGCCATGATCGGTATCCTCAAAGCCTATCTCGCAGGTGACAAAAGCGTGTGTCGTGTCGTGGATGTGCCAACGCCGGATGAGGAAGATGCGCGCCGAGTCATGCGCGAGCGTGGCGATCTTGTGCACGAGCGCACCCGGATTATTTCGCGAATTAGGGGACTACTGGCCTTACAAGGCATCCAGTCGGTCAAAGCGATCAGCGGCGGTGACTGGTCAAAGCAACTCGACGATATGCGTACCGGCGATGGACGGCTGCTGCCGCCAAACCTTCGTCGCCAGATTGAGCGGTGCTTCGGTCGCCTCGAGCTGCTCAATGAACAGATCAAAAGCATTGAACGCGACCGCGCCGATGTGGTTCTGGACGAAGCCTCGACGTTTCCGTGCCGCGAAAAAGCGATCCGTCTCGAGCAACTCAAGGGCATCGGTGCCAACAGCGCAGTGATGCTTGTTGCCGAGGTGTTTTGCCGCAAGTTTGAAAGCCGACGACACGTCGCTGCTTTTCTTGGGCTGGCCCCCGCGCCCTACGCGAGTGGAGACGTCTCACGCGATCAGGGCATTAGCAAGGCTGGCAACCACGGAACGCGCGTTCTGATGGTGGAGCTTGCGTGGTGTTGGCTACGATATCAGCCAAGCAGCGAGTTGGCGGTTTGGTATCGCAACCGCTTCAAGGGAAACGGCGGGCGCGCGGCCAAGGTCGGGATTGTGGCGCTCGCCCGAAAATTGCTAATCGCGCTTTGGCGCTTCGTGGAAACCGGACTGGTCCCGCAGGGCGCCGAGCTCCGCGCCGTCTGATGCCTATGTTGCAACAGGCTCAATAAGGCGACGCGGGTTGGTGCGATGCGTGACCGGGAAGATTGATGGCGCCTAGAAACGCCCAGTAGTAGTTTGGTCCGCATCCGCCTTTGCTCGATCCGAGGATGTGAATACGGATTATGGTACGCGGCTTCGGCCTCGACCGGATACAAGTCTATGCACGGATTGTGCATCAGCTGACCTCGGAACGATCGAAGCCAATCGATGGGATCTGAATACGGCGGCAATGGAGCCGGAAGCCTCACGGGAAAGGATACACAGAATGTGTTCTTGACTGTCCGGCGTCAGCGCCAATGGCACAGATTTGAGGTTGTGAATTAAGGAGGATTTGGGCTTCGTCGTAGTGACGAAGGAACGAAGATGAAGCCCAAATCCTCCTTGAAAAAATCGGTGAAGGCT
>NZ_JAGMXV010000142.1 GCF_018006725.1 Rhizorhabdus sp. | reverse complement strand
CTACAATCCGGTGCGCAAGCATGTCAGGAACGGGATGCTGTCCCCCGTTGAGTTCGAACGGCAGCAGATTTTGAAAGCGGAAGGCGTCTAGAAAACTAGGGGCTACTCAGAAAGACCTGTACTTTCACGATAAACCGGCCGCCGCGCCTTCCGGCACGTACAGATGGGTCTCTACGACTTTCGTATAACATATTGGCATGAATGATTTAGCAGCAGGCTTAGGCCTCTGTTAATTGAGTTTTGATAAGCGGTTGAATGTGGTGGGAGACAGCACAGCGATGTTCAGTCACGGCCACGTTGCCATGCGTCGACTGCTCATTGGCATGGCCGCCTATTTCATTCTCGCTTCATCGACGATCCTGTTGACCAGCAATGGGAGAAGCCACGCCACGGTGTGGCCAGCCGATGCCATAATACTTGCTTTGTTGCTGGGTTCGTCGACGAGAACCTGGCCATCGCTTCTATTCGCGGGATATCTCGCAAATTTTCTGGCCAATGTGGTGACGCGAGGATGGTCTGACGGACTGGTCTTCTATGGCATCATAAATATGAGCCAGGCCTGGCTGGCTGCGACCCTTATACGCAAAATGGGGGCTCACGAAAATCTCCTTGAAGACGCAAAGTCGACTTTGCGTTTCATCGGCTTTGCCGGCGTGCTGGCTCCCGCGATGGGAGCGGCGGCGGGCTCGCTGGTTTCGTTGATCAATTTCGGCGAAAGCTTCGGACCTTCGTTCTTCCGCTGGTTTGCCAGCAATAGCTTGGGGCTGCTCGTAGTAACCCCCTTTGCCATGGCGTTGTTCGACGGCAACTATCTCGCTGAATTCAAGGCAAAGTCCTTCGCAGAACGCATGGTCTCGCTGGGATTGCTGGCCATTCACGGGGCGACGTGTGCCCTAATATTCACTGAGACGACGCTGCCACTCCTCTTTCTGCCGATGTCGACGCTTCTCGCATTGTCATTTCGCTGCGGAAGGGCGGGCGCCATGGCGGGCGTCGTCGTCGTGGCATTATTTGGCGGAATCGCGGCCTTTCGAGGGACCGGCCCGATCGCGCTGACGCATGATGAGGCTTTAACCCAGGCCCTGGTGTTCCAATGCTATCTGGCAGTGATCCTCTGTACCGCATTGCCTCTGACCGCCACCGTCGCGGCCCGTGCCCAGGCGCTCGTCCTTCTGGCGCAACGCGACGAAGCCATCCGGTTGATTATGGACAGCAGCTCGAATGCGGTTCTCGGTTTCGACTCTTCGGGGACCTGTCGGTGGGCTGCCGGCCAATTGGAGGACTATCTCGATCTGCGGCCGGATCAGCTCAGAAATCTGAAACTCGAAGACCTGGCGCCGCATCTCAACGCCGATCTGCAAGCCGTGCTGGGAAGTCCGCCGGCCAATCTGAGGGATGTGAAGCATGTTGAGTTTGTGCCCGCTGGTCGGCCGATGTTGACCCTGGAGGCGTCGGTCGGCCGCTGGGAGCAGGCGGGCGCGTGGGGCTTCGTGGTTACCATCCGGGATATATCGATGCGCAAATTGCGCGAGGCGGCGATCAGCCGGATGGCGGAGACCGACGACCTGACGGGAGTGCTCAATCGCAAAGGTTTCAAGGCACGGATCAACGAGGCCTTCACGAGCGGAAAGCGCCCTCTGACGCTGGCGCTCATCGACGTTGACCACTTCAAGTCCGTGAACGACAATTTCGGCCACTCGGTCGGCGATGTTTTTCTTCAGGAGGTTGCGGTTCGCCTGCAGGCTCATTCGGACTCTCCTCAGATCGTCGGTCGCCTCGGAGGGGACGAGTTTGCCATTCTGTTCGAGGTCGGCATCGCCGAGGCCCGAAAGGCGTGTGAGGCCATGGTCGCCGCAATCGGTGCGCGGCCCGTCGTCAATGAACGGGGAATTCGGCTGAACGCATCGATCAGTTGCGGAATTGCGGAGCTCGATCCGAGCATGTCTCGTGGCCAGCTGTTCGAAGCTGCAGACAGCGCCCTATATGCCGTGAAACGATCTGGGCGTAATGGCGTCGGCGAGGCTGGCGGCCTTAGGGCGATATCCTGACAGGTGTCGCTGCCGACGCCTCATTTCCACAGCGACGCAACAAGATACGGAACTAACGCCGCCCTCCTAACAATTCGGCGACCGCTGCACGGATGCGCTCGAGACGGTCGGCGGGAGATCCCAGCACGCGCAGATATTGGCGGATGAATCGGCCCGTGCCGAGTCTGACGACGCCATCGTTGATCAGGTAGAGCGCGTCGAGCAGATGCGGGTGACGCATCAGAACGATCTGCAAAAGATGTTGATCGTCGGGAAAGGGCCGCCCGTCGGGCAGCGCCTGCCAGGGCTCCACTGCGGTCCGTAACATGTCTTCGGAAAGCGTCTGACGGGTGATTTCCCACCACCGCCACGCGATCTCGCGGCCCAACTCATGGCCCAGGTTCAGAAAGAAGACGCCGTTGTTGATGGCCCAGCGCTCGGCATCGGGCGCGCCGGGCGCTGCCACCAGCGCATAGGCTTCCCGTCTGCCCAAAAAGCGTCGGATGTCGAAATCGGGCTGCAGGATCAGCGCATCGGCGTCGAGATAGAGGAACCAGCCGCGCCAACCCGCGTCGAGCAGGTCCTTCAGCATCTCGATCCGGTTCAGCGAAGCCTGCCACGGATGATAGCCGCGTCGCACCCCCACGAAGGGGCGAAAGTCGATGTCGTTGGCGGCGCAAAAGGCGCGGTGGACCGGATCGGTCGCAGCCAGCATCGCTTCATAGGCCGGACCGGCGGCGGTCTGGGCGAGAATCATCTTCTGGGTGGAATGGACGATCCCGTCGATCAGCATGCAGACCTCATAGCCGGAGCGGCGTTGCCCGGCTTTCATGCTTTCCCGGTCGGGTCAACCGCCGACGGCGCTCATGGTGTCGGCCTTTCGGGCATGCTGCGGCCATCTGCGCGGTTGCAATCGCGGACGGCAGCTTTCATCCGGCGCTACGGGCGCCGGTAAGGGCCTCGCAAGCCGAAAGGGAACCGCGGCAATGACAGGAGTCGATCGGAGGCCGCCCGCGGGCCGTGCGGCATGGCTTGCACTGCTGCTGGCGCTTGCTGCCGCCACGCGCTTTAACGGGCTCACCGCCAATGCGATGTGGGCAGACGAATTATTCTCCTGGCGGCTGACGACGCTTGCCGTGTCGCAGATCCTGCCGATCGTCGCGCGGGACGTCCATCCGCCGCTGTATTTTCTGATGTTGAAGCTGATCACGAGCCTCTTAGGGGACAGCCTGACCGTCCTGCGCGGTTTCTCGGCAATCCCGTCCGTGCTCAGCTGCGGGCTGCTGTTCCTGTTTCTCGACCGCCGAGCGGGACGCCCCTTCGCAGTCGCGGCTGCGCTGATCCTGATCGCCTCGCCCGCGTCGATCCATTATGCACAGCAGATCCGCGGCTATGCGCTGTGCGAGTTTTTTGCGGTGGCCGTCGTCGTCGCGCTCTTCCGTTATGTCGAGCGACCTCGTGCCGGGCGACTGGCGCAGTTCTTCCTGTGCTGCATCACGCTGGACTATCTGCACTTCATCGGCCCTTTCGTGCTCGCAGGGCTGTTCGCGCTCGCCCTCTGGCTTTTTGTCACCGGCCGGATCGCACGGCGCGAGCTTGTCGCGGTTGTTGGGATAATGGGGCTCGCGACCGCCTGTCTCGTGCCTTGGCTGTGGATGCTCCTGGCACGCAGTCAGGTGGTCGGCAGCCAGATGCACGTCTTCGATGGGCTGTCCGGCGTGGTCGAGGCGGTCAAGGTTTTCGTCAAGCTGCTCGGTGGTTTCGTTGCGGTCGGTCCGGCGCTGCTGCTGTGGGCGGCCGGGCTGGCGTGGCGGGCGCCCGCGCGTCCGCTCCTGCGCCTTGCCGACAGCGGCCATCGCACGGTCGATCTGCTGATTGTCGGTCATGTCATGGCGCTCATTCCCTTCGCGCTGTTCGCGCTGATGGGGGTCCTCGGGGGGCCGTTCATTCGCCTGCATCCGGCGATCGTCGCCAGCCCGTGGCTCGCGGTCATGCTGGCGGCCTGCCTATCGTCCCTGCCGTCTCGTCCGCAGCGGCTGATCGGTGCGATCTTCGGCATCGCTCTGGCCTTTTCGGCGCTCACGATTCCCTATCGGCTCGATCAGGTGCCGATACCCGCCGTGCTGGATGTCGCTGCAAAGGAGCATGTGCGAACGATCATAACCTATGGCGAGGAGATGGCCCTGACCCAGCGCTTCCTCGGCCGCTCGGACGTTCGTATCATCGACCTCCGGGCGATACCGGCCGGGCTTTGCGGTGGCCGGGTCGCGGTGGAGATCATGCCCCGGGATGCTGCCTATGACCCCGTCCGGCACAGCGTGACCTATGGGCTGATGGCGCCGGGCGGTCAGCGGCAAAGCTTCGCTCTGCCGCCTGCACTGCGCCTGGTCGGGGAGAAGCGTTTTCCCATCTCCAACATGTGGAAGCCGGGCGTCGTCGAAGCCTATCGACTGCTATTGTTCGACGCCCCAGGCTGCCGTCTTTCTGCGGCGGGAGCGTAAGCCGAAGCCGTGGACATCCACCGCGCTTATCCTTAGGGGATCTGGGCCTGATGCCCTTTACGCCATGGACCCGCTTATGCTGACGCTATCCTCTGTCGTCCGGGCCGTGCCCGACATGCTCACCGCCGATGTCGATGGCGAGACGGTGATGATGGATGCCGAAAGCGGGCATTATTATAATCTCGATCCGATCGGCAGCCGCATCTGGCACGCGCTGGCGGAACCGACACGCGTCGATGCGCTGTGCGACCGGCTCGCCGCCGATTATGACGCGCCGATCGAACTGATCCGCCAGGACGTACTCGCGCTCCTGGAAACCCTCAACGAGCGCAAGCTGCTGGTCGTCGACGCCGACTGATACCGGCCGGCCGGGGTCAGTTTGCCTCGGCGAAGAGCGCGGCGACCTCGGCGAAGCGCGGGTTGCGGCGCAGCGTCTGCCCGCCGCTGACGTGAATCGTCTGCCCCGTGACGAAGCGCGATTCATCGCTCGCGAGGAACAGCGCTGCGTCTGCCACCTCGGCGGCGACACCGGGGCGCCCGAGCGGGATCTCGCGCGCATAGAGCGCCGCGACCTGCGGCAGGTTCAGCCCGCCACCCGACATCGGCGTATCGGCGATGCCGCCCGGCGCGAGCGAATTGGCGCGGATGCCCGCCGGCCCGAACTCGTGGGCAATGCAGCGCATGACATGGTCGAAGCCCGCCTTGGTGCCCATATAAGCGGCATGATCGTCCATCATGATCTGGGCGGTTACCGACGAGATCTGGATCAGGCTGCCGCCGCCGGCGCCTTCGCGGCTCATCATCGCCACGGCGCGCTGGAAGAACTGGAAAGGCCCCGCGAATTGCAGCGCGCACATCCGGTCGATCTCCTCGCGGCTGCACTGGAGGAAGGGGACGAGCAGCCCCCATCCGCTGGCATTGACCGCGATGTCAATGCCGCCGAGCCTCTCGTCGATCTGCGCAAACAGCCGGTCGAGATCGGCCTCGACGGTGATGTCCGCTGCGATGCCGATCGCGCCGATCTCGGCGGCCAGTTCCGCCGTCGCCGCCTCGCGCCGGCCTGCGACCGCAACTTCGGCGCCTTCCGCGCGGTAGAGGCGGGCAATGACGTCGCCCAGATTGCCGGGTGCCGCACCGATCACGAGCGCGCGCCGCCCCGCCAGCCGCCCGCTCATGCCGCCGCTCCCAGGTCGATTTCGGACAGCGTCGAACGGCCGTCCCAGTCGCGGGCCAGGGCAATCCCTGCGTCATGCCCCTCGCGCGAGCCGGCGCCGCAGATCAGCTCGAACAGCACGCCCGGCTGCTTTGGATCCGCGAAATAGATCACCCGCACCGCGACATTCTCCGCCGAGAACACGCGCCGCATGCCGGACGCGTCCAGCAGCGCTGCCTCGGCATCGAGATCATCGACGATCCAGGCGAGATGGTGGAGGCCGGCGATCGATCGGCCAGCGTCATCCTGATAGGGGGAAGGGGTGGCGCTGCGCACCTGGATGAACTCGATCTGCTCGCTGCCGCGATAGCCGAGCGCCACGTCGATCACGACGCGCGTCGGCCGGTCGAGATAGTGGCCGTCGAGCGCGACGTTGCGATAGATCTGCCAGGGCCCGACACCCAGATTGTCGCTCCAGAAACGTACCGAATGTTCCAGGTCATCGGTGACGAAGCCGATCTGGTCGATCGGCGCGCGGTCCTCGCGGACGGGCATGGCAGTCTCTCCTCGGTTCGCGGCATTTTGCCGTCTGCGGCGGCGATAACATGGCCGGTCATCGCTCGGGTAGCCGCAGCGCGGTGAAAAGAGTCGGCGTCGCGCCGCGCCTCTCGTCGTGCGGTGCGGGCTCGGCTATGCCGCGATCATGGCTCTTGCTCCCGATACCGCCCGGACGCCCCGCTCAGACACCGATCAGGCCCCCGCGATCGATGCTCCTTCGCTGCGCTTCTTCGTCTTCGGGCTGTTCTTCATCTTCGGCGGGATTACCTCGCTCAACGATATCATCATCCCGAAGCTGAAAGACCTGTTCACCTTGAACTACACCCAGGCGATGCTGGTGCAGTTCTGCTTCTTCGCGGCCTATGCGATCGTCGGCATCCCCGGTGCGCAGCTGGTCAAGCGGGTCGGCTATATGCGGGGTGCGGTCGTCGGTCTGCTCGCGATGATGCTGGGTTGCCTGCTGTTCATCCCGGCAAGCGCCTATGCGACCTATCCGCTGTTCCTGTTCGCCTTGTTCGTCCTCGCCAGCGGGGTGGTCGTGGTGCAGGTCGTCGCCAACCCACTGATCAGCCTCCTCGGTCCCGCGCGCACCGCGTCGAGCCGGCTGACCTTCGCCCAGGCCTTCAACTCGCTCGGCACCACCCTCTTTCCCTATGTCGGCGCGATCCTGATCCTCGGCAGTCTGGCCGGAACCGACTCCAAGGGGCTTACGGGCGCCGCGCTCGATGCCTATCGGACGGCGGAGAGCCGGGCGATCGTCCAGGGCTATGTCGGGCTCGCTATCGCGCTGGCGGTCATTGCGGGCGTCGTCTGGCTGTTGCGCGACCGGCTGAAGGGCGAGCGGCATGAGAGCGCCAGCCTGCTGTCTGGCCTTGCGCTCCTCCGGCGCCCGCGCTTCGGTTTCGGGGCGCTGTCGATCTTCCTCTATGTCGGGGCCGAGGTCGCGATCGGATCCTTGCTGGTCAGCTATCTCGAACAGCCCCACGCGCTCGGCCTGACCGAACAGCAGGCGGGCAAGCTCATTCCCTTCTACTGGGGCGGTGCGCTCATCGGGCGCTTCATCGGATCGGCCTCCCTGCGCTTCATCAATCCGGGAATGGCGCTCACCGGGGTGGCACTGTCGGCGATCACGCTGGTGCTGGTTGCGGCGGGCATGGCCGGACCGGTCGGTGCCTATGCGCTGCTGGCTGTGGGCCTCGCCAATGCGATCATGTTCCCGACGATCTTCAGCCTCGCCTGTGCGGGGCTGGGCACCAGGACCGCTGACGGGTCGGGCGTGATCAACGTCGCGATCTGCGGGGGCGCGATCGTGCCGCTGCTGGTTGGCGGGCTCGCCGACTGGAGCGGCAGTCTGTCCGTCGGCCTGATGATCCCGGTCGCCTGCTATGCGGCGATCGGCTGTTATGGACTTTTCGCGCGGAAGCCGGTCGCGTGAGGCTTTGGGGACATCCGGCGCGTCGGGAGGCAAGGCTATGATCCGATTTCTGCCCATCGTTCTTTCGCTCGGCCTTGCCGCGCCCGCCATCGCGCAAGGAGCCGGCGCTTCCTTCGACGGCCGCTGGACGGTCGACCTGTCGAGCGAGCCGGGGCAGGTCTATACCAAGGAGATGGTCCTGAAACTCGCGGCCGACGGCACGGTCAGCGGCAGTTTCTACGACAGCGAGATCGAAGCCGGCCGCTGGAAGGCTGACCGCGGCCGCACCTGCGTCAGCTTCCGCACGACCGACGGGGCTGGCCCCTATCACAGCGCGGCCTGCCTGCGCGGTGATCGGGTCGAAGGCCAGACCTGGGCCGAACACCGCCGCTTCCTGTTCAACTGGAACGCGGTGCGGGCGAAATAGGCTGATTCCCCTCCACCGGCTGCGTCGGTCCCCCTCCCCGTCCCGGGGAGGAACTTAGGACGCTCGCGGGAAATTCCTCCCCGGGACGGGGAGGGGGACCATCCGCAGGATGGTGGAGGGGTTTTCCCTACACAGTCGCGATCTGCTCGTCTTCGATGACGGCCTCTGATCCGCGCCGACGCCCGCTGAAGATCGCGTAGAGCGCCACGCCCAGCAGGTTCCAGATCAGGAAGTAGAGCTGGGTGCGGCTCGGCAGGCTTGCGAGCAGATAAAGGCAGCCGCCGATCGCGACGAGGCCGGTGCCCCAGGCGAAGGGGGTACGGAATTTGCGCGGGGCGTCGGGCGCGCGGCGGCGCATGATCAGCATGCAGGCCGACACCGCGATGAACGCGGCGAGCGTTCCGGCATTGGCGAGCGCGGCGATCTGGTCGAGCGGAAAGAAGCCGGCGATTGCGCCGACGACCAGCGCGGTAAACAGGGTGATCCTGACCGGGGTGCCCCGCGAAGACACCTTCGCCAGGCTGCGCGGCAGCAGCCCGTCGCGCGCCATCACGAAGAAGATGCGCGACTGGCCGTAGAAGAAGGCGAGGATGACGGTCGGGAGGGCGATCACCGCCGAGGCACCGAGGAAGATCGCGGCGCCCGGCTGGTTGAGCGTCCGCAGGATCAGGGCAAGCGGTTCGGGGCTGTCGGCGAAGGTCCGGAACGGGACGGCGCCGACCGCTGCCGCCGCGACGCCCATGTAGATCAGGACGCAGGCGATCATCGATCCGACGATCCCGATCGGCAGGTCGCGTTCGGGCCGGCGGGTTTCCTCGGCAGCGGTGGCGATCGCGTCGAAACCATAGAAAGCGAAGAAGATGATCGCAGCCGCCGCCATCACGCCGCGCTCGACGCCGTCGGGGCCGACGCTCTTGGGGAAGCCGAACGGGGCGAAGGGATCGAGATTGGCGGCGTCGAAGGTGGGGAGGGCGACCGCCACGAACACGATCAGCGCGACGATTTTGACGCACACCAGCACGCTGTTGAGCGTCGCGCTCTCACGCGTACCGACCATCAGCAGCCCGGCAACCACCGCGATGATGAAGATGGCGGGCAGGTTGACCAGACCGCCGATTTCCGGACTCTGCATCAGCGCCATAGGCACCCCGGCGGCGGCCTGCAGCAGCGGCGCGGCATAGCCCGACCAGCCGACCGCCACGGCGCTGACGACCAGGCTATATTCGAGAATCAGACTCCAGCCGACGACCCACGCCACCAACTCGCCGATCACCACATAGCTGTAGGTATAGGCGCTGCCCGAGGCGGGGATCATCGTCGCCATTTCGGCATAGGCCAGCGCGGCGCAGGCGCAGATCAGCCCCGCGATCACGAAGGACAGGATGACGGCCGGTCCGGCCTTGTCGGCGCCGACGCCGATCAGCGTCAATATGCCCGTGCCGACGATCGCGCCGACGCCCAGCGCGATCAGATGCGGCCAGCCCAGCGTCGGCTCCAGCCGATGCTCCGGGGCCATATCCTCCCGCGCTACAACGCTTTTTCGCCGGTTCCACTTTCCCACACTCCGTCCCCTTGTTACGAATTCGTTCGTCCGCCGGTCCCGGCGATTGTCTCCGACCCCCGAAAGGCCGATCGATGCTTGTCCGTCCCTATGAACCGCGCGATGCCGACGCCGTCTGGCACATCATCGAGCCGGTGATCCGCGCGGGCGAGACCTACGCGCTGCCGCGCGACTGGACTCGGGACGAGGCGCTCGCTTATTGGACGCTGCCCTCGCATGACGTGTTCGTCGCCGAGGCGGACGGGCAGGTGCTCGGCACCTATTATCTCCAGCCCAACCAGATGGGCGGCGGCGCCGGTGTCGCCAATTGCGGCTATATGACGGCGGCCGAGGCGACGGGGCGCGGCGTCGCGCGGGCCATGTGCAGTCACTCGCTCGACCATGCGCGCAAACGGGGTTTCCGGGCGATGCAGTTCAACTTTGTCGTGTCGACCAACGAGCGCGCGGTTAAATTGTGGCAGGCGCTCGGCTTCGACATCGTCGGTCGCCTTCCCGGTGCGTTCGATCATCCCGTTGCCGGGTCGGTCGATGCGCTGGTAATGTATCGCCATCTTTAATTGCGCTGGCACGAAGTTTTTGCCTGTTCGATGAATGTCCGATGATGCTAGCTTCTGTTTCGCAGGTAGCCCGAAGGATATTCGATGCTTGATCAGATAGATCGCAAGATCCTCAACACCCTTCAACATGACGGCCGGATCACCAACCAGGACCTCGCCGCGCAGGCCGGGATTTCGCCCTCGGCCTGTTTCGACCGGCTCCGCAAGCTCAGGGAGCAGGGCTATATCGACGACATCGTCGCCCTGCTGAATCCCAAGAAGCTCGACCGCGCGCTGCTGGTCTTCATCGAGGTGATGCTCGACCGGACGACCAACAACGTCTTCGACCATTTCGCCGACGCCGTGAAGGCGATGCCCGAAATCCTCGAATGCCATATGGTCGCCGGTGGCTTCGACTATCTGCTCAAGGTCCGTGTGCAGGACATGGAGGCCTATCGCCGCTTCCTCGGTACCTCGCTGACCCACATGACCGGCATCCGCGAGACCCGGACCTATGCGGTGCTCGAGGAGGTCAAATATTCGACCTCCCTGCCGATCTGATCCTGCCGATCCGACCCCGCCGCTCAAGGCAGCGGGGCGAGCGGTGCAGGCGGCGGAACGGGTGTCGTGACGCTCTGCTTCTCCTGCGCGACCATTGCCGCGACTTCGGACAGCAGCTTCGGCGCGTCATAGACGATGCCGTCCTTCACGGTGTAGCGAACGCCGCCGATCCGCTCCTGCTTGTTGGTCGCAGGGTTCAACCGCACGAAGCCCGTGCCATAGAGCGTCTTGAGGTTCTGGAGCGGGTTCTCCTTCACGATCACCATGTCGGCCAGATAGCCGGGACGGACGAGGCCGAATTCGGGTTCTGCGCCCTTCGGATCCATGATCTCCTTCGCCCCGTTGATCGTGGCGGAGCGGAAGATTTCGAGCGGGGAGAAGCCGGCCTCGCGGAACAGCTCAAGCTCCTCGACATAGGCAAAGCCATAGACCTTGTAGATGAAGCCCGAGTCCGTGCCGACGGTCACCCGGCCGCCCATATTCTTATAGTCGTTCACCAGCGTGAAGAAGCGGTCGTAGAAGCGCTTCCACGACGTCTCGATCTCGCTCGTCCAGTCGAAGAAATAGGAGCCGTGATTGTCGCGGGTCGACTGGAAATAATTCCACAGCTGCGGCGTGGTGTAGCTGCCCTGCCAGTCGGCGTTGCGCGCACGCATCAGGTCGCGCGAGGCGGCGTAGATGTTGAAGGTCGGGTTGAAGGTGACCTTGTTGGCCTTCTGCTTCTCCAGATAGTCCTTCCACTCGGGGCTGCCGGGTTCGTAGACCTCGTCCCAGATGTCGGCGACCTGGCCGAACCGGTCGAGCTCGTTGTAGAAATTATAGCCGGCCGAGAAATCCTGGATCGTGCGGTTCTTCAGCAGCGATTCCATGTGCCCATAGAAATGGGTGATCGAATCCAGATGCGCCTCGCCCGCCACGCGGCCGTTGAAATTGGCGACGCCGAGCTGGCTGAGATGGGCGACGGTGCCCATCTTGTTCTTGTGCGCCTCGTCGATCGCGGCAGTGATCACCTCGGGCGTCTCATCGTTCCAGCCGAAGAATTTGATGCCGTCGATATTGTTCTTGGCGGCCCAGCGCACCCATTCGCGCGCCTTGTCGGGGCCGGTGATGCGCCCGCCGGTCCAGCCCGATCCGAGCGTCTGGTAATTGTAGATGCGCGGAGCCGCGATCTCGTTGGTGGCGGATCGGTTCTTCTCGCGCGAGGCCAGCGCCTGGTTGGTCAGGGGAACGCCGCGGACCGCGGTCACGCCATGCGCCAGCCACAGCTTATAGGCATAGGAGGCGTCCGGCGCCTTGTCGGGTCCGGGCAGGTGGACGTGCGTGTCGACGAAGCCCGGCAGGACGTACATGCCGGTGGCGTCGATCTCCTGATCGAAATCGCGCGGTTCGCGGTCCTGTTTCCAGGCGAGGCCCGGCCAGCCGGCCTGCTTGATGTCGGCGATGCGGTTGCCCTCGACGATGATGTCGACCGGCCCGCGCGGCGGAGCGCCGGTGCCGTCGATGAGCGTCGCACCACGGATCACCAGCTTGCGGAACGGGCCCATGCCTTCGCCTGCCGTGCGTGTTGGAGCGCCCTTGGCGACCCGGTTCACCTCGGGCTCGGCGGGCTTTCCGCCAGCCGTCTGGTGGGCGGCAGCCGGCAGCGCGATGGCGGCCAGCGCGATGCCTGCGGCGAAGAGAGATGCGAGCTTCATTCCAATATTTCCCCTTTGCCTTCCATCAGATCCGGATGAAGGACCATTGCTTGTCATAGGGCACGCGGCTCATGCGATAGCCGGCGCCTTCACCCGTCACGATCGTGTCGGACCAGTTATAACCCACGCCCTTCTCGGGATCGTACAGGCCCGGCTCCTGGCTGAAGAGCATGTTCTTCTGCAGCACCGTATGGTCGCCCAGCGCGATATAGGGCGCATAGTGGCCTTCCGACTGCTGGCCATGGCCTGGGCGGTGGTAGATGTAATCCGCCATGCCCTGATCGACCTGATATTTGTGGATGGCGGCCGCGACCTCGGAGCAGCGCCGGCCGGCCGCCTGCAGGTCGCGCTGCATGTCGCAGGTGTGCTGCGACACTTCCCACATCTTCGTGCCATGTGCGTCGAAGCCGCCGCTGGCATTGGCGGTCTGGTACATGCGGTAATTCTCGCCGCCGCAGCCGCCGACCTTCGCGACGATCACCACCTGCAGCGGCATGTC
>NZ_JAGMXV010000385.1 GCF_018006725.1 Rhizorhabdus sp. | reverse complement strand
TTTCCTTATGAACGTCCAGACCAACGTATTTTACTGCCTCCGTCATGACTCATCTCCGTTGCTGACAGATCCATCGTCAGCATCTCAGATTCGAGCCTCCAAAGCTCCGGCAGTCATGGGGTCTAAGGTTTTGCCGTGCCTTCGACGGCGCGCATCTGGCGAAGCGGTCTGAGCGCGGTGGATGGCGCATCGGGATCGGTCCAGAGGTAATCGCCGGTGAGATTGATATGCTGCCAACCGAGCGGTGATAGGTGTTGCAGCAGGTCCGGCGGGACCGGCCGGCCGAGGTTGGCGAGATGCATCCGGGCGGCTTGCAGGTAGGTCGTGTTCCACAGGACGATGGCACCGGCGACGAGGTTCAGCGCGCTCGCCCGATGGCTTTGGGCTTGCAGCGCATGATCGCGGATACGGCCGATGCGATGGAAGAAGATGGCGCGTTTCAGGGCATTTTCCGCTTCTCCCTTGTTGAGTTCGCGGGTGGCGCGGCGACGCTGTTCGGGCTGCTCGATCCAGTCGAGCGTGAACAGGGTACGCTCGACGCGACCGATCTCGCGCAACGCCAGTGCCAGGCCGTTGGCGCGTGGATAGGAGCCGAGCCGTTCCAGCATGATCGAGGCGCTGACGACGCCTGTGCGGATCGAGGTTCCCAGTCGCAGCACGTCGTCCCAGTGTGCCTCGATCAGACCTTCGTCGATGCGGCCCGCGACCAGCGGCGCAATATCGGGGCCGGGTTCGATGCCGTTAAACAGGTGCAAACGGCGTGCGGCGATATTCGGGATACGCGGCGCGAACCGGAACCCAAGCAGATGACATAGCGCGAACACATGGTCGGAGACGCCCCCGCCATCGACGTGATGCTCTTCGATGTGCAGATCGGCGCCGTGGTGGAGCAGCCCGTCGAGCACCTGTGCCGCCTCGCTCGCCGAAGCGGAGATAACTGTGGAATGGAACGGCGCGTAGCGATCCGAGACGTGGCTGTAAAAGGAGACAGCCGGCTCTGTCCCCTTGTGCGGATTGACTGCGCCGGTTGCCTGGGCGCGGCGGTCGAGCGGAAAGTTCTGACCGTCTGAGCTGGACGAGGTGCCGGACCCGAACAGCGCGGCCAGCGGCGCGGTGTGTTGGGCGTCGACAAGCCGGGCGAGCGCGCGACCGTAGGTTTCCTCGCGCAGATGCCACGAGGCGAGCCAACCGAGTTGGCGCTGGGTCACGAGATTGCAGGCTTCCGCCATGCGCGTATGGCCCAGATTGGTGGCATCGGCGAGCACCGCCGTGAGGATCGCACGTGGTTCATCCGCGGCACGGCCACTTTGCAGATGCGTGAAGCACTGGCTGAACCCGGTCCATCGATCGACTTCGGCAAGAAGGTCGGTGATGCGGATCGCGGGCAGATGCGCATAGAGCGGCGCAAGGGCGGTATCGGATTCCTCGGGAGTAATCGCCTTCAAGGGCGAAATCCGCAGCCTGCCCAAGCTGAGCTGCACGTCTTCCAGCGCGTCCGTCTCCGCCTTTCGCTCGACCTCGGCCAATCGACGGGCGAGGCGGGCGCGTCGTTCGGCCAGCCAGATATCGGCCGTATCCGGTGCCGGTATCGGCAAGGGGCCGGCCGCGCGCATGTTGGCGAATACGGGGGCAGGAATGAGTTGCTGCTCGACAGCACGATAGCGTCGGCTTCCCTCGACCCACATGTCGCCGGCGCGAAGCCGGTCGCGAAGCTCGACCAGCACGCACAATTCATAGATCCTGCGATCGGGAATGCCGGTGCCGATCGCCCGACGCCAAGCTTGCCGGATGAAGCCGACTGGCGTGCCTGCAGGCAATTTGCGCAGATGACCAAAATGAAGGTCGCGCATGATCGCGACCGCTCGCGCGAGCGCATGGCAGGCTGGCACCGCCCCGAATGTGAACGAGGCGATGAACGAGGGACCGACCTGTCGGAGGACGGGGTAATTGGTCGCGGCGACCGCGACGGGATCGACCGAATCGGGGCGGATCAGCTTGCGGGCTTCATCGACCTCGCGGCCGAGATCATTCCATCCGATCGCTGCCTCGACCGCAGCGCCGATATCGCCACCTGATATCTTGGCGGCGAGCAAGGCAGCGCCGAGTTGGGCAAGCAGCCGGATTTTGCCGTTGATGGTGCGCCGGTTGCGCTTGAGTGTCGTGTCCGCGCTGTTCTGTTCGCGCCGGAACATCTGCCCAAGCAGGCGATCGAACATCAGCACCGCATCGTCGGTGAGGGTAACGATGGTTTCGAGGATGGTCGCCACCAATGTGGCGCGACGCCGCGTCGCTTGCAGCGTCCGAACATGTTGCGCGGTCAGCCGCACGCCTTCCTGGCACAGGCGTCGGAGGCGCTCGGGATGGACGCCTACGGCGATATCCGGATCGATCCCGATGGCCCGAAGCAGTGTCAGTCGCTCGATGATGGCGGCGAATGTCTTTCGGCCGGGCTTGCCGGGTGACTGCCGCACCCAGGCCAGATCGCTCAAGTTCGTGCCTGTGTGGGGCAGGAGAAGCGCATCGAGCAGCCGGCGCTGTCGAGCATCGAGTCCTCGGGTCAGATGCTCGGCGACATGGCGTTCGGCATCGAGCAACGCCTGTGCGACCATCCGCTCGACCGAACTGATGCCCGGCACAATGATGCGCCGTCGCCGGCACTCATCCAGCATCACGCGCGCCAGCCTAGCCCCGCTGGTCGTCGTCAGCGCGATCGGCAGGAGCCATTCCTGCAACGTCGTTCGCAGCGGCCGACTGAGCGGCATGAAGCCGAATGCATCGCGCAGTGCATCGAGCTGTTCGTACCGGGTCGGGCCGCGCGTCGCGTAGTCGGCCAGCACCTCGGGTCCGACCTGCAATTGCTCTGCGACGAACGCGAGCGGCGTATCAGGGATCAGTTCACCGGGTCGCAGGAAACGGCCAGGATAGCGCAGCGCGCAAAGCTGGATCGCGAAACCCAGCCGGTTATGCGGTCGCCTCCGGCGGACGATGATGGCCAAGTCGTCCCGGCTCAATGTCCAGTGCTGGACGAGCAGGGTTTCGTCGTCGGGAAGCGCGAGCAACGCCGCGCGTTGCTCGTCCGACAGGACGGCGCGACGCGGCATCGGCTTAGACCTTGGCCGGTGCGGTCCAGCCGATCCGGGCAAGCGTGCCGAGAAGGGTCGAACGCGGCACCTTGAAGGTCCGGCAGACGGACGCCTTGCTGGCCCCGCCATCCAGCGCGGCGGTGATCCGCTCGAGCGTTTCGGCGTCGATCATCGGCGGGCGGCCACCTTGGCGTCCCCGGCGTTTGGCAGCAGCCAGTCCCGCCATCACCCGTTCGCGCGTGAGCGCACGCTCATATTGTGCCAATGCACCGAACAGCGAGAACAGCAATTCGCCGTGCGGCGTGGTCGTATCCA
>NZ_JAGMXV010000141.1 GCF_018006725.1 Rhizorhabdus sp. | reverse complement strand
GCCATCGACTTCACGGGTGACCTTGACGCTGTCGCCTTCGACCTCGACCTTCGAAGCGAAGGTGCCCTGCGGCCGGCCGGTGAGCGCGGCGAGCATCTGGCCGGTCTGGTTCGAATCGTCGTCGATCGCCTGCTTGCCGAGGATGACGAGGCCGGGGGCCTCTTCCTCGACGATCTTCGCGAGCAGCTTGGCGACGCCGAGCGGCTCGACTTCGGTCTCGCTGACGATCAGGATCGCGCGGTCGGCCCCCATGGCGAGTGCGGTGCGCAGCGTTTCCTGGGCCTTCTGCTCGCCGATCGAAACCGCGACGATCTCGGTGGCGATGCCCTTTTCCTTCAGGCGGATGGCTTCTTCGACGGCGATTTCGTCGAACGGGTTCATCGACATCTTGACGTTGGCCAGGTCGACGCCGGTGCCGTCCATCTTGACGCGAGGCTTCACGTTGTAATCGATGACCCGCTTAACGGGCACGAGGACTTTCATAGCTTCACTCCTTGGCCTTGGCACTTGCCCTGGGGAGGCCGTATCCCTTGCTGTCAGCGGGCCGGGACCTTGCGGACCCGGCTCCATGGCCGATCGCCATTGCGGTTCGGGGCGGTCAAATCAAATGTGAATTTGTAAAACTGCGAAATACCGTTTTGCAAATCGGATCGACCGCGCCCTCACCCGACGGATCAGGCCGCCTTCTTCACTTCCGCGACGATCTTGCGCGCGGCGTCGCCCAGATCGTCGGCCGCCACGATCGGCAGGCCCGAACCGGCCAGCAGGTCCTTGCCCTGCTGAACGTTGGTGCCCTCAAGGCGGACGACCAGCGGAACCGACAGGTTCACTTCCTTCGCTGCCGCGATGATGCCTTCAGCGATGATGTCGCAGCGCATGATGCCGCCGAAGATGTTGACGAGGATGCCCTTCACCGCCGGGTCGCTCAGGATGATCTTGAACGCCGCAGTGACCTTCTCCTTCGTGGCGCCGCCGCCGACGTCGAGGAAGTTGGCCGGGAACATGCCGTTCAGCTTGATGATGTCCATCGTCGCCATGGCGAGGCCCGCGCCGTTGACCATGCAGCCGATGTCGCCATCCAGCTTGATATAAGCAAGGTCATATTTCGACGCTTCGATCTCGGCGGGGTCCTCCTCGGTCTCGTCGCGCAGAGCGAGGATCTCGGGGCGGCGATACAGCGCGTTCGAGTCGAAGCTGACCTTCGCGTCGAGGACGAGCAGCTTGCCGTCGGTCGTCTCGACCAGCGGATTGACCTCGAGCATCGACATGTCGGTCGCGATGAAGGCGTTGTAGAGCTGCTCGGCCAGCTTGACGGCCTGCTTGTTGAGGTCGCCCTTGAGCTTCAGCGCGAAGGCCACGGCGCGGCCGTGGTGGGGCTGGAAGCCCTCGGCCGGATCGATCACGATCGTGCGGATCTTCTCGGGCGTGTCATGGGCGACCTGCTCGATGTCCATGCCGCCCTCGGTCGACACGATCATCGCGATGCGACCGGTCTTGCGGTCGACGAGCATCGACAGATAATATTCGGATTTGATGTCGGCGCCGTCGGTCACGTAGAGGCGGTTGACCTGCTTGCCGGCTTCGCCCGTCTGGATGGTGACGAGGGTGTTGCCGAGCATGTCCTGCGCGTTGGCGCGGACTTCCTCGACCGACTTGGACAGGCGGACGCCGCCCTTGGCATCGGCCGGCAGTTCCTTGAACTTGCCCTTGCCGCGGCCACCCGCGTGGATCTGCGCCTTGACCACCCAGATCGGCCCGGGGAGCTTCTTGGCTGCCTCGACGGCTTCGTCGACGCTCAGTGCCGCATGGCCGGCGGGCACTGCCACACCGAACTTCGCCAGCAGCTCCTTGGCCTGATATTCATGGATGTTCATGCGCGAGCCTGTCCTTCAGAGTCCACGGGATTTGCAGGCGCTAAAGCATGAAAGATGCGCCTTGAAAACCCCATCCGCAGCAAATCAAACGATGCGCGGGCAATAGGCAAACTTTGTTCCGCGGGGAAGCTGTGCGGAAGGACAGTGGCGCCCGGCCAGCTTGCCGCAGGGCTGCGGACGCCGCCCTCAGCTTGCGATCGAGCAGCCGATTCCGGCCTTCAGCACCACCGAGACGATCTCGGGGTCCTGCAGCGCGCGCAGACGCCGGACAAGTTCGTCCACGCTCATTTCGCGGACGTCCCGATTGCCAAGCCCGCCCAGCGATTGCAGCCGGCGCAGCTGGACCAGCGACAGGCGGTCGACCATGCGTTCGGCCATGCAGGAGGCAACCGGCGGGCGAATCCCCGCGTCGATCAGCTTGGTGCGGACCCTGGCTTCGGGCGAGACCGAGGCGCAGCCGGCGAGCGCCAGTGCGGCGAGGGCGGGGAGAAAGGCGAGACGGTTCATCGGTCGTTTTCCGGATGGCGGAATCATGCCAGGCCATCTGCCAAAAACGCGATTGATCCGCAATGAACGGGCGGAACCGTCAATCCTCTCCCGCAGAGATCAGAATTTGATCCCGCACTTCTTGCCGTCGGCCTTGTCCTCGTCGCACGCCTTGCGGGCGAGTTCGCGGAAGCACCCCGAAGCGCCGCCGACGCCGCTGGTCGAGCAGCTCTGAGCGCCGCTGCGGCCGACATATTCGAGGCTGGACGCGCGGTCGCCCCAATTATCGTTCTTCGGTTCGGTCCGGCGCAGCTGTTCGGGGATGCGATAGCGTTCCGATTCGGGCATGCGCTGGCAGACGACGATCTCGTCGCCATTGCTGGTAGGGCAGGGGTCGGTGCCGAAGATCGTCAGCACGCGCTGGGTGCGCTGCGCCTGGACGGGCGCCGTGGCGGGCAGCGCAGCAAAGGCCGCGGCAAGGATCGCCAGCGCCGGGGTGAAGATGCGGTTCCTGATCATCGGCGCGGGTCCTGTCCTGTGTTCAAGTCTTTATATGTGCCGGGAAAGTCCGATGGCAATGCGGCAACCGAGACGAATGGCACCCGACAGCAGCGGATAGGCGGGCGCCTGCTCCGCGCCGGCGGCGATCGCCGTCTCGCGATGTTCGACTTCCTCGGCGCGGAAGTCGCGGATCGTCTCGGCCAGTTCGGGATCCTCGTCGCCCAGCTCGTCGAGCTGCTCGCCATAATGGCGATCGATCTCGGTCTCGATCGCTGCGGTGCAGGCCATCGCCGCCTTGGGGCCGATCAGCGCGGTTGCCGCACCCAGGGCGAAGCCCGCGACGTCCCAGAGCGGGCGCAGTGCGGTCGGGCGGACCCCGCGTTCGGCGATCATCCGGTCGAAAATGACGCGGTGGCGCGCTTCCTGATGCGCCATGCGGGCGATGGCACGCGCTTCCGGGCTGCGCTGTCCCATCACCGCCAGCTGGCCGGCATAGATACGGGTCGCGCCGAACTCTCCGGCCTGGTCGACGCGGAGCATCGCCGCGCGGCTGCTGTCGCTGGTCATGGCTTGCGCTTCCACATCAGGAGGATGCCGAGTGCTCCGAGGGTCGATAGGATTGCGTTGTATCCGGCGAGCGAAATGCCGAACAGCGTCCATTGGGGCACGTCGCACTGGATCATCGGGGTCGCCATGATCTGTGCCATCAGATCGTCGGTCGAGCCGCCGGTCAGCGGGGCGGAGCAGCGGGTAATGCCCTCCCACCATTTATATTCCACGCCGGCGTGGAAGACCCCGATCAGGCCGCTGACGAGGATGCCGAGAATGGCGATCCATAGCGCCGTGCGACCGGCCGGCTTGTCGCCCAGCGGAAAGGCGAACAGCGCGGCGGCAATGGCGATCTCGTGCGGCCAGCGCTGCCAGTGGCACATCTCGCACGGGAAGAGGCCGCCGATATATTGCGATCCCAGCGCGCCGGTCATCAGCGCGGAGGGGAGGAGGAGCGCGGCAAGCCGCGCCTGGGCGAAGCGTTTCATGGACAAGGCCTTAGCACAGATGGCGCGGGGGGCCAGCCCAACCGAGGGACAGGCGCGTCGAGCGCCGGTCCGCAGCCGGTGTCAGCGTGCGCCGGTCTTCTTCGCGCCGCCCTGCGCGGTGCGTAGCGGCGGCTGCGCCATGCGGGCGATCGTCTTCACCGCATAGTCGAGCTGGAAGTCCTCGATGCCCTGCTTCTTCAGGTCGGCGGCCGTCAGCTGGAAGCGGGGATCGGGCTTGCCGTCATCCTCCAGCACCTTGTCGTCGACCTTGGCCTCGTTGATCAGGTGGCGGCGGAGATCGGATTCGCGCAGGCGCGGCCGATCCTTGTAATCGGCGTCGCTGAGCTGGGGTACGCGCAGATCGGGCTTGATACCGCCCTCCTGCACCGACCGGCCCGACGGCGTATAATAGCGCGCGGTCGTCAGCTTGAGCGCGGTCTCGTCCGACAGGTCGATCACCGTCTGGACGGAGCCCTTGCCGAAGGTCCGCTCACCCATCACCAATGCGCGCTTCTGGTCCTGCAGCGCGCCGGCGACGATCTCCGCCGCCGAGGCCGAGCCGGCATCGACCAGCACGATGATCGGCAGGCCATGGGCGAGGTCGGGCGGAGAGGCGGTCGCATAGCGGCGCTCGATATCGTTCTTCTCGCGCCCGCGCTGCGACACGATCTCGCCCCGGTCGAGGAAGATGTCGGCGACGTCGATCGCCTGGTCGAGCAGGCCGCCGGGGTTGGAGCGCAGGTCGATGACATAGCCGGCCGGATCATGACCGAGCGACTTCTGGATACCCGCGATCGCCGCCCGCACCGAATCGCCGGTGTTGGCGTTGACGAAGGTGTTGATGTTGATGATGCCGACCTGATCCTTCACCTCCCACTTCACGGGCTTCATCTGGATGAGCTCGCGAGTGAGGCTGATGTCGAACGGCTTTTCGCGGCCGGGACGGACGATCGTCAGCAGGATCTTCGAGCCCGGCTTGCCGCGCATCTGATCGACCGCTTCGTCGAGTGTGCCGCCATAGAGCAGCTTGCTGTCGATATGGGTGATATAGTCGCCGGTCTTGAGGCCCGCGCGGCCAGCCGGGGTGTCTTCCTGCGCCGTCATGATCTTGACCGCGCCGTCCTCCATGGTGACCGAGAGGCCGAGGCCGCCATAGGCGCCCTGCGTCTGCGTCCGCATATTCTGCCGGTCGCGCGCATCGAGATAGGAACTGTGCGGGTCGAGGCTGGCGAGCATGCCGTCGATCGCGCCCTTGATCAGCGTGCGATCATCGACCTTCTCGACATAGTCCGAGCGGACCCGCTCGAACACGCTCATGAACTGGTCGAGCTCTTTATAGGTGCTCACGTCCACCGCGCCGATAGCGGGTGCGATCGTCGCCACGATCATGCCGGCGCCGAACAATCCAACCGAACGCAACAGGGTCTTCGTCATCTTTCAGCCCGCTCCCGGGAAACGTCGCACCGTACAGGCAATATGCCGACGGTTAAATAGTCAGCCCGTTAAAATGGGGCTGCCGACATGGCCATGGCATGAACATGGTTGGCAAATGCTTATCGGTCAATGACCGTGCGGCTTCCCCTTCGTGCCTGGGTGCTGCCCCTCCACCATCCCGCGGATGGTCCCCCGCCCCGTTCCGGGGAGGATCTGGCAACATCCCATTCCTCCCCGGCACGGGGAGGGGGCGCGGCGCAGCCGGTGGAGGGGAAATCGCCGAGTCACTGCGCGCGAAAGGCGCCCTACTGCCCTCCCACGATCGGAAGCAGGTCGACCGGCACCCCACGATGCCGCAGCTCGACCGTCACGCGCGGGGTGGGCCCGCCGACGGTGCCGAGCGGGCTGCCTTCGATGAGTTGGGCACCCGTGCGGACGTGGAGGCGGCCGAGGCCCGTCACCAGCGTCGCCCAGCCATCGTCATGATCGATGATCACGATCCCCCCGTAACTGCGGAAGGGCCCGGCGTAGGAGACCCGCCCGGCGGCCGGCGCCACGACCTGGGCATTGCGCGCCGTTGCAAGGGTGATGCCGCGCGCGCGGACACCCGACTCGGATAGCTCGCCCATGCCGCTGACGATCCGGCCGAGCACCGGCAGCCGATAGCGCGGCGGCTTTGCCACGCCCTGGAGCATATCGCTGAGCGCCGATGGCGCGGGCAGGCCGGCGCGGCCGGGCAGGGCCGGTCGCAGCCGCGGCCCGTCCAGGCTGGCGAGCCTTGTCCGGATGTCGGACTGTTCGCCCAGTTCTTCGATCAGTCCGGCGATGTCGCGGGCCTTTTCGCCCATCGCGATCATCCGGTCCTGCTGGCTCATCGCGTCGTCGACCAGCCCCTGCGACTGTCGGCGCTGGTCTGCTTCGAGCCGCGCCAGCGCGCGTTGCTCGATACGAAACTGCTCCTGCTCGTGGCGGAGATCGGCCACCGCCGCATCGGCCTGCCGGCGAAGCGCGTCGGCGCGCTCGACCTCGGCGCGCAGGCCGGCGGTGCGGCGTCGTATCTCGGGCAGCGCAGTGCCGAGCAGCGAGCGGACATGGATCATGTCGTCTATCGAGCCGGGCTGGACGAGCGCGAGCGCCGCCGGGCGTCGCGCCATGGTCTGCAGCGCCGCAGTGAGGCGCACGATCGGTCCCTGTCGCTCGGCGAGCCGAGCGCGTTGCTGCAGGCGGAGCCGGTCGATGATCAGCATGCGCGCCTGTGCGGCGGCGATCCGGGCTTCGGCGGCCTGGATGGCGGCGGCAGCAGCGGCTTGCTCGGCGCGGGATCGGTCGGCCGCGCGGCGCATGGCGCGGGCCTCGCGTTCCAGTTGCGCGGCGCGGCGTTCGGCCGCCCGGGCCTGGCTCCGCGCGATTCCCATGGCGCGCCGCTGTTCGGCGATGGCGGGATCCATCTGTGCGGCCGGAGTCGCGCCGGGTGTGGCGAACCCGAGCAAGGCCGCAGCGCAAAGGGTCAGGCGGATATCGCGCGCCCTGTCAGGCGCCACGGCTGCCCTCGCGATGATAAGGGTGCCCCGCCAATATGCTGGTGGCGCGCCACAGCTGCTCGGCCAGCATGGCGCGGGCGAGAAGGTGCGGCCAGGTCGCCTTGCCGAAGGCGATCAGCAGGTCCGCGTCCCGCCGTTCCGTTTCTTCGAACCCGTCCGCCGCGCCGATCATGAAGCGCGCTTCGCGCCGGCCGTCGTCGCGCCAGCGACCGAGCGTCTCGGCAAAGGCCATGGATCCCATCTGCTGGCCCTTCTCATCGAGCAGGACCAGCATGGTGCCGGGGTCTCGCGGCGGGACGCGGCCGCCGGTGTCGGGCAGCTCGGTGATCTTCGTCGGCCAGGCGACGCGCTTCATGTAGCGATCGACGAGATCGGCTTCGGGGCCGCGACCGATGCGGCCGCGCGCGACGATGTGCAGCAGCACCTTCGTTCCCCGTCCGGCCGCGTTACGCCGCGATCAGCCCTGAACCGCGACGGGCGCGGGCGCGTCTCCGAAATTCCACATCCGCTCGAGATTGTAGAAGCTGCGCACCTCGGGGCGGAACAGGTGGACGATCACGTCGCCCGCGTCGATCAGCACCCAGTCCGCCGTCGGCAGGCCTTCGATGCGGACCGCCCTGCCGGTTTCGCTCTTGATCTTGTCGGCGAGCTTCATGGCCATCGAGGCCACCTGGCGGGTCGAACGACCGGAAGCGATGACCATATGATCGGCGATCGACGATTTGCCGGCGAGCGGAATCGAGACGGTCTCGATCGCCTGATCGTCGTCGAGGGACTTCAGGATCAGCTGATGCAGCCGGTCCGAAGGGTCTGCATCCTTGGCGCCGGTGGTTCCGGCGGGCCCGATGCTGTCTGGGGCGGTCAATGTACCTCCTTGGGAAGCGGCCGGCGGGTCACGCGGTCTCGCAAGCCTTTTTTGTCATGTGAAAGGTGCCAGCCTGGGTCCTTGGCCCGGAGCCGCGTAGCGGAACCGCGATCAGGATAATAGTGCAGCAGCACGAGGGCCGGCGTTCTCCATCTCGTCCAGTCTTTCGCCTTGGCCGCGGGCCGGACGAAGCGCCGTAGCCAGCCCATCGCCTTGGAGGTGCGGGCAGCCTCATCATAACCCGGACGCGCGATGACGGCAATGGTGACGCTGCGCGCGATGCCGCGCCAGTCGCGCCAGCGGTCGAACTGCTCCAGATTGTCCGCGCCCATGACCCAGACGAAGCGCCGCCTGGGGTAACGGCGGACCAGCGCACGGATCGTGTCGGCGGTATAGCGCGTGCCAAGTTGCGCCTCGATCGCAGTGGGCCGGATCGGGGCCCGCCGGGCCAGTCGTTCCGCCGACGACAGCCGCGCCGACAGCGGCGCCATGTCGCGCGCGCCGGCCTTCAGCGGGTTGCCCGGCGAGACCAGCCACCACATCTCGCGCAGCCCCAGCGCGCGCAGGGCGAACAGGCTGATATGCCGGTGGCTGTAATGCGCGGGATTGAAGCTGCCGCCGAGCAGGCCGGTAGGAATCATCGGGAGCGTTTAGCGCCGAGTCCCGAATCATGCCAGCGGAGTCGGGAGCCGAGGTCCCGTGCCGTGCGCGGAGAGTCCTCTCGCAGTTCCACCGTTCCCTGCGCGCGGAGGTCGCCGCTTCCCCTCCACCGGCTACGCCGGTCCCCCTCCCCGTGCCGGGGAGGAACTTGGGAATGATGTGCGGCAAAGTTCCTCCCCGGCACGGGGAGGGGGACCATCCGCAGGATGGTGGAGGGGAAGCTCGGTCGGAAGGAAATCTGGCGGCAGCACCGCCCTATAGACTGCCAACGTCGGCTTGCCGGGCCGCGCGATGCCGCGCGACAGAAGGAAGGCGTCGGCGACGATCTCGGCCTGCTGTTCTATGCCATAGCGCGCGAAGGGCTTGCGCGGCTTCAATGTATAGAGATATCGGCAGAACGGGTGCCGCATCAGCGGCAGATACCATCGGCCACCGCGCTGGGCCTGCCAGACATGCGTCATCTCATGGACGAACAGCGCCTGCATGCCGATCGACGCCGCAGCATAGCAGTCGCGATAGAGCGGGCCGTCAGGGTGGCACCAGAGATCGCCGTCGGGCGCCATCAGCACGTTGCGCGGCTGCAGGCGCCACCAGCGCGCGCGGTGGACGCGCACCGGTTCGGGATCGAGGGCGGAGCCGAACACCTCCCCGACGAGGCGGCGTTCTTCTTGGGTCAGAGCACGGGCGGTCATGCGACCCATATAGGAAACCCGATCGCGTTTCGGGACGTTGCCCCGCTTCATTCCCAATTCAGCGCGGCTCCTCCATAAGCGGCGGCCAAATGACCAGAAGGACAATCATGCGTTCGCTTTCCCCATTTTCGGCCCTGTCCCTGCTGCCGGTCGCGCTGGTCGCAGCCGCCCCCGCTGTGGCGGCGCCGTCCGGTGCCCTGGCGGAGGTATCGGCGCATCTGCGCGGAATCACCACCATGACCGCCGATTTCGTCCAGACCGATCGTAACGGCAAGGCGCTGTCGGGCACGCTCAGCCTGCGCCAGCCGGGGCGGGTGCGCTTCGCCTATCAGAAGGGCGTGCCATTGCTCATCGTCGGCGATGGCAAGGCGCTGACGATGATCGACTATTCGGTGCGTCAGGTGTCGCGCTGGCCGGTCGGCAATTCGCCGCTGTCGGTGCTGATCGATCCCAGCAAGGACATCAGCCGTTTCGCCAAGGTCGTCGACGGGGCGGCACCCGGCACCACCCTGGTCGAGGCGCGCGACCCGAAGCATCCCGAGTTCGGCACGATCACCATCGCTTTCGCGCGCGGCAATGGGCCCGGCGGGCTCAAGCTGATGGGGTGGACGGTGGTCGATGCGCAGAACGGACGCTCGACCGTGCGCCTATCGAATCAGGCTTATGGGGTGCCGATTTCCGACAAGACGTTCAAATGGGACGACCCACGGCCGAAGGGTCCCCGCAATTAACGGGTTCGTTCATTTGGGCGACAGCTAAGCTGTCCTAGAACGCCTTTCAGCGGACGCGACCTTCTCGAGATTCCCCCCTGTTGCTCGAGACAGACCATCGCGCCCCGCCTGCGTGACGAACGCCAGGTTGGCCCTCGCTCCCCGCCCCCGGAGCGAGGGCCTTTCCTTTTCCTGCCCCCGATCAGTCCCTGGCGAGCCCGTCGAAGAAAGCGCGGGAGGTCTCCAGCAGCCGTGCGGCGCGCTGGTTGAGGTCAGGCCAGCCATCGCGCAATGCCTTCGATCGCTCCTCGATCGCGATCGGTAGCCCCTCGGGCAGCAGCGCGACGATTTCACGCAGGGGTAAGCCGCCCGTGCCCATCGCCATTCGCCCGTCGAGTGCCTCGACCAATATGCCCTCCGCATCGTCGCGGGCCGGACCGATCGCAGGCGCGTCACACAACTGGATATAGCTGGTCCAGGCAGGCGGCAGTGCTGCGATCTCGTCCAGCGTTCCGCCCGAGCGGGACCAGTGGAGGCTGTCGACCAGCAGCGCGCAGGCCGGATCGTCGATCTCGCGCAGGATGGCGCTCGCTTCGTGGATGGTCTTCACCTCGGTGAACAGACCGAATTCCAGATTGATGCGGATGCCGTGCCGGCTGCCCGCCTCGGCAAGCAGCGCCAGCTTGTCGCGCGTGGCGCCCCGGTCGGGATCGCTGCTCACGCACAAAACGTTGCGCGCCCCGAGTTCGGCGCCGACCTCTACGATGCGCAGATGATCGGGATCGGGCGGTCCCGGCTTGATCCAGACCACCTCGATATCGAGCAGCCGCAGCCCGCTGTCATCGAGCGCGCGCTTGACCTCAGACGTGGTGCGGTCGGTCCAGTCGGCCGGTTCCATCCACATGCCGCCATAATCGAAGCCGGCGCGCGCGGCCGCCTCGACCAGCTGGAGCGGGGTTGCTTCGGGCATGATGCCCGACGCCATGGAAAGCGGGAATGTGGTGGCCATGCCGGTTCCTCTCGATCGCCGGTCGCACGCCGGCTCGCCACCGAATGTGACCGAGCGACCGGGGCTGCGAAATCGTCACAAAGGACAGGTTAGCCAAGCGTTCCTGTGTCCGCATCGCGCTGCAACAAATGCGTTTCGCATCTGCAATGATAGCGTCATCGCTCCAGCACGAAGCTGTCGCAGAGGACTCCTAATTGGCCGGCGCACAGGACGCGCACCGCGCGCCGATCGCCAAAGGGGATTATCATGAGCCTTCGTTCCCAGCTGCTGCTTGCGAGCGCGACCTTCGCGCTTCTCTCGGGCACCGCCCATGCGGCCGACGCCGCACCGGTCGCTGCCGACATTGTTCCCGCCGAAGCCGGCGCTGATGCCGAGCCGGGCGAAATCGTGGTTTTCGGTCGCGGCCAGGCGCGCCAGGTCCAGGAGATCAGCCAGGAAGATCTGCGCGTCCAGGCGCCGGGTTCGAGCCCGCTCAAGGCGATCTCCAAGCTGCCCAGCGTCAACTTCCAGTCGGCCGACCCGTTCGGCAATTATGAATGGTCGCAGCGCATCTCGATCCGCGGGTTCAACCAGAACCAGCTCGGCTACACCCTCGACGGCATCCCGCTGGGCGACTTCAGCTATGGCAATGTCAACGGCCTGCACATCAGCCGCGCGATCAGCCCCGAGAATATCGGCACGACCCGTGTGACGCAGGGCGCCGGTTCGCTCGGCACCAACGCGACCAACAATCTCGGCGGCACGATCGAGTTCGTCTCGCGCGCGCCGTCCGAAACCACGGCGGTCGACGTCGAAGCCACCTATGGCAGCGACGAGACCAAGCGCGGTTTCGTTCGCTTCGACACCGGCGGCGACAAGGTGCGCGGCTATGTGAGCTATGGCTATCTCGGCCTGAACAAGTGGAAGGGCGTCGGCGAACAGAACCAGCATATGGTCAACGCCAAGATCGTCGCCGACATGGGTGGTCCGATCATCAGCGGCATCTTCAGCTTCTCCGACCGTCGCGAGACCGACTATCAGGATCTGTCGCTCGACATGATCCGCCGCCTCGGCCTGCGCAACGACAATATCGGCAACAACTTCCCGCTGGCGCTGCAGATCGCGCAGGTCGGCGCCAATCGCGGCGACACGGGCGTGACGCCGACCAATCCAGCGGCGGGCACAGTCTATCCCGCGCCCTATTCGACCGTCGACGACGTCTATTATGACGCGGCTGGCCTGCGGCAGGATTATGTGGCGGGTCTGACGATCGACGCTCCGTTCAGCGAGTCGGTCAACGGCAGCCTGTCGACCTATTTTCACAGTAACCATGGCATGGGCCTGTGGTGGACGCCCTATGTGGCGAGCCCCAGCGGCAGCCCAATCTCGCAGCGCACGACCGAATATGACATTCGTCGCGGCGGCCTGTTCGGCAAGCTCGCCTGGACGCGCGGTCCCAACACGCTGACCGTCGGCGGCTGGTGGGAGAACAACCATTTCCATCAGGCGCGGCGCTTCTATGCGGTCAACCCCGCCACGGCCGACCAGAGCGATCATCTGAAGTTCCCGAGCAGTCCGTTCCGCACCGACTGGGACTTCCGCTTCGTCACCCACACCTATCAATATTTTGTCGAGGATCGCGTCGAACTGGGCGACCTCACGCTGACCGCCGGTGCCAAGGGCTTCCGCGTTTCGATCGACGCCAATCCGGTCAAAGCGGGCGTGCTGGCGCAGGGCCGGATCGTCTCGCGCGACTGGCTGCAGCCGTCGGCGGGTGCGGTCTACAAGATCGGCGAGGCCGAACTCTATGCCGGCTTCAGCCAGGTGACCCGCGCCTTCACCGGCGCCTCGACTTCGGGTCCGTTCGCCACGACCCAGGCCGGCTTCGACTCGCTCGACGTCAAGCCCGAGAAGTCGGACACCTATGAGGCGGGCGTCCGCTTCCGTCATGGCGCGCTGTCGGGCACGGCCGGCGGCTATTATGCCAGGTTCCGCAACCGTCTGCTGTCCTTCTCGAACGGCGCCGGCATCATCGGCAATCCGCCGACGCTGCAGAATGTAGGCGGCGTCGAATCCTATGGCTTCGAGACCGCGCTGCAATATCGCCTGATGGGTGCGGTCAGCCTGCTCGCCACCTGCAGCTACAACCATTCGACCTATGAG
>NZ_JAGMXV010000140.1 GCF_018006725.1 Rhizorhabdus sp. | reverse complement strand
GGAAAACCCCGAGACAAGGGGTGGTGCGGGCAGCCGTGGCACACGGCAACTCGGCCCGAAGGCTCGCGGGTTGGATGGGCCGGGCGGCCGACTTAGGGGTCAGATGAGGAGAAGGACGGATCGTCGCTTGGCCGTGCCAGGAACCCCTCCATGGTAATCATGGGCATCCCCGACCTATAGCGCCACGCCGGTCCAACACCTTGGCGAACGTCAGGCTCGTCTTTGCCCCGCCCGCCAACTCAAGCCGCGCGGCATAACGGACCAGGTTCCGCGCCGCCATCCGGCGGAAACCAAACCATGGCACGCCCATGCGAAGGGGACAGGCAAAAAGGCGCGGTTACCTCGCCGGCATCGGCAGGCTCAGTCCGGCCGCCACGGCATCGAGGAGCGAGCCAGTCGCGGGCAGCACGGCCGCGAAGTCGCAAACATAACCATCCGCCACCAACGCGTCGATCCGATGCGCAGCATAGGCGGGACCGAGGCTTGTAAGCAAATCGACGAGAATACGGCCCGGGGTGGGCAGGCCAAGCCGCCGTGCCTCGTCGAAGGCGACGAGAAGATCGTGACGAATATCGCGCGCGGCCTCATCGTGCGACCAGCCCCGGCTCATAAGATAGGCTTTGAGCCCCAGCTCGCAGGATATCGCTAGCAGGTGCAGCGCGGGGGCAAGGGAAACGGTAGCGCCGAGACGTGCCCCGCCGTGAAACTCGCGCGCGCGATCAAGGAACATCAAGGCGGTTTGCCGATCGCCGGGCTCCGCCAGTCTCTCGATCGCGCGCCAGCGGTATGGCGACAGCTGGCTGAGCCACGCTGGGCCGGCCTGGTTGCGCAACTGGCGCAGGCAAGCGCCATCGGCCTCTTCTACATCGCGGCCGGTCGACCACAAGAACAGCAGCTTCGCTTTCCAGCGGCGGCCATGCGCCGCGCGAAAGGCAAGGAGTGCGCGCGCCGTGGGATGATCGGGCATGAACATGATGCAAACCTCCGGGAAACAGGACGCACCCGCCCTGCCCTCCTCCCCTCCGGCATTCGCAGCATTTTGAACCGGGGAAAGCCGGCCGCCGGAAGGCGGCCGGCGCTGCGGATCAGCCGCAGGGTCGCGACGCTGGCGGCGTGCCAAGCGGTCCGCGGCGATCGACGACGTGGATGGCGCGCGCCTTGGCCTCGATCACCAGCCTTTCGGTGACACCATTGCCTTGGAAGGCGATGACGTAGCGCGGCTTGACCGAAAGCATCTGCTCATTGCGGCGGAACCCCGCGCGATCGCCGAGCTTGCGATCGAGTCCGAACCGCAGCTGCTGGATACCGTTCTGCTCGGCCCAAGACGCGGCCAAGCGCTCAATGCCCTTCATGTCACCGCCATGAACGAGATACATGTCGCCCACCCGCTCGCGGACGGCATTGAGCGTTCGCAGCAGGTTATCCGCGAACTGCTTGGCCTCGTCGTCGCTGGCGAAACGCAGCCGCCCGCCGGCGAAGATCACGGGCGTGCCATGGACCATATTGGCATCGCGCACCCGTTCTCGCCGCGCCTGGAGATAGGACCGGCCATCGACGATCGCCGCGGTCGTGCCGAGCGAAATGCGGTTGCCCGACGCCGGCACCCAGGAACGGCCCGTTTCGTGCAGATAATGGCGGGCCGCCGTGTCGCGCATGGTCTCATAGGCCTCGGCGGACTGTTCGATCTTGCGGGCGAGATCGATCTTGTCCTCAAGGTCGGCGGTCGCGACTTCCGAGCCATCCTGCTCGGCGAGCAGAAGCCGAATCTCGTCGGTCAGCCGGTCGATCATCTGGTGCTTCTTGGCGGCTGCGCGGTGGAAGAGGTTGACCAGGCCCCAGCCCAGATCCTCGATGTCGCGCTCAAGCGCACTAAAGGGAAAAAGTGCGAAAAGATCGCTCCAGACAGCGCTGACGGTTTGTTCCATGGCTTCGGCGGGGGGCGGCGCCTCCAGGGTGCGCAGGTCGCCAGTGTGATCAAGATGACCGAGTTCGAGGGCGGAGAGTATCGCCGAGAGAGTGCTGGTCATGAGCTTTGCCTTTCGTTCCACTTGGGGCCGGCGGCCCATCCGCCGGATGCGCAGCCTCCGGGCCATCGAAGGAAGCGGCGGCAGCACCGCCGGGCAAAGCCCAAGGAAAACCCGGGACAATGCCGGGTGGTGCGGGCAGGCGCGCAAGCGCCAACACGGCCGGATTGGCCCCGGGTTGCGGCCGCCAGCGCGATGGCCCAAGCATGCGCATCCTCTGGTGAGGGGCCAAGGTCACAACGGGAAGAGCAGGCGCTTACTGCCCGAAGCGGCGACTATGCGGTGCCGTGATCGATCGTGCAGATGGGACGGGCGTGCCGGGCCGTCGTCGGCACGCCCGTCTCCAACATGCGGTTCATTCACCGCATGCGGCCGGTCCATATGACGGCCAGCCTGGTGGGCTTCCTGCGGGATCGCCGCCATTCCCACCGCCATGCTCGATCCGCCCCATCGTGCGGCGTCTCCCATGGTCCCCGCGCTTATCGGGTCCGGGTCCCCATCATCCTTCCATCTGAGCCGGCATTGTGCCGATCGCCTCGATCTCAGCGATCCGCTGAAATTCACCGAGATATTCCTGGCGATGATTGGAAAGCCACCGCGAAACCCGCGCATTGCCGAGCAGCTTGGCAATGTAACCACGCGCTACTGTCAGGTGCAGATTGTCGATCCCGTAACTGTCTTCGACCGACTTGACCTGGGTCTGCAGGGCCGCAAGTTCGCGTTCCATGCGCGCGATCTGCTGGCTTGTCGGACCAGAGGCATCGGGCCTTGTCGATTTCCGTTGGGCGACAAGCTGCTCATCCGGCGTCGCGGCCAAAAGCGCGCGCGCGAACATGAGGGTGAAGTTGTTCTGGCCGATCATCAGGTCCGCCGCCTCGATCTGGCGTACAGCCGACATGCGCCGCAAGATATCGAACACCTTCATCGAGCAATTGGTGTCCTTCAGCATATCGGCGGCTTCGGGAGTGATGCCGTCAAGCAAGCGGAAGCGCCGTCGGATCGACTGCACCTCAAGGCCGAGCGCATCGGCGATCATGGCCGAGGCGACCCCGCGCTCAATGGCCCGGACGATCATTCTGTGTTCCTGGACCGGCGGCAGGCGGTTGACCCTTTTGTTATAGGTATAGGTCTCGTCATCTGTCGCGATCAGGCAATCGACGCTTTGCACTTCAAGCTGCTTGAGAGCCTCGATGCGCAGATGGCCATCAAGCAGGAAATATTTCCCGCGATGCTGGGAATCGGGGACGACGGCGGGCGCCTCGACGAGGCCGATCGCCTTGATCGAACTCACGATTTGCGCGAATTTCCGGCTTTCGCGCACACCTTCCCGCAATGACTTCAGCGCGACGATGGCATCGATCGGCACAGTTACGGTCTCGCGCTCGAAGCCGAGACTCACGCGATTGTCGGTGCCCGTTTCGTCCATTCCGCCGCCGTCCGATGCCCAGTCAGTCATCGTCATCTCCTGCGATCCGGAGGGCGAGCGCGCGCGGCATCGTCTCGAGGCCCTCGGCGCGCAGCAATGTTAGAAACCCCTCATCGGCGAGGAGGTCCTTCATGGCCTCCACGATGAACAGCAGCCGGGTCTGGGTAAAATCGGATTTCTTGACGAGAAGGCGCTGTTTTTCAGCCTCTCGCTGGTAGACCTGCATGAGGTCGTTGGCAGTCAGCTTCCGGTTGGCATTTTTCCGGCCCAACCGCCCCTGGGACAGGGACCTGTTGCGGCCGCGCATGCGCAAATCGAGAAGGCGGCGCACAGCCGCCAGTTTCTTACCCCGCAGCTTGCCGGTTTCATAAGCCTCGAGCAGGAGACTTTGCGCCTCTTCGGTCTCAGCGCGGGATATCTCCATGGCGAGGCTGATGGGAATAAGGCCGGTTTCGACCGCGGCGACGAGCCGCTCCTCGCCGCGCTCGAGCAAGGAAACGACCATGCTGACCCAGGAGCTGGCGACGCCGATTTTCCGTCCAATTTCCGCCTCGCTATATCCGCGATTGCGCAAGGCACCGACCTCGCGCATCACGTCGATCGGGCGCTGCAGTCGGCGCGCAATATTCTCGACCAGGCTCATCACGAGACATTCGTTCTCGCTGGCTTCGATCACCACCGCGGGAATTTCCGACTGGCCGAGCATTTGGAAGGCTTCGAGGCGGCCCTCTCCGCAGACCAGATCATAGCGCGGGCCACTCGGGCCATCATGGCGGCTCACCGTGATCGGACGTTTGAGACCAATGGTCTCGATATTGTTCACGATCTCCCGGTGCTGCCGTTTGTTTCGGGCGCGCGGATTAAGGACGGTAATTCGCGAGATCGGGATGAGCTCGATCTGCTGTGGGCGTGTGGCGGACATCAGGCTGCCTCCGCAATGGCGATCGGCGCGGCGATTTCGTACAGCAGGTCGAGGGTTTCGAAGCGGTAGGCGTCAAGGCTAAGGCCATTGTCTTCGGCAAGCCGCAGGCGGTCGGCGACAAGATCGAGACGCGGAAACAGGTAATAGTCGAAGGCGGCCCGGTTGGCGGTATCCATGCGCACCACGATCGTGATGTCGGGCATCCGCGACGTGTCGAAGCGGATCTTCCAGCGCAGCAGCCCGGTGGGCGTGGGATCGCAACGGACGATGACGAGCGAGAGGCTGAATTCATCGTTGACGATGACGCTGTCGGTCTGAAAGTCCTGAACGACCTCGCTGCCCATGTCGCGGAGGCCATCGAGCACTTGGCCGAGGATCTCCGGATGGAGTTTGCGCAAGGCCCGATTGATCGCCACATATCGGTAGTCTCGATCCGGCGTATATCCGACCAGATCATAAGCGCGCAGCAGGCTTCCGAACCGGGAGCTGTAGGCACTGCTCGAGGGCATGCCCTCGCACTCGTCGATGATTATCCCCGACAAGAGGCCCCGGCTGTCCAAAAGGACCTTTAGCGCGCTCAGCATCTCGGTGTCCGACAATCGGAACGAACGGGCGCCGATGATCGCCTTGGCGGCTTCGAAGAGGTCACGCTCGACGATGGCATCGAACGCGCCCGCTGCCCGGATCCACATTCCGGGGTCGTTGCGGACGCGCTTCTTCTTCAGCTTGAAGGATTGGCGGTTCCACACATTATCACCGGCATATTTCTCGTTGATCAGCACTTGGTGGACAGTCCCCCGGGTCCAGGGACGATCAAGATCGGTCGGAATATGGCGGCGGTTGAGATCGTCGGCGATGTCCTGTTCGCTGCGCCCCTCATGCACGAAGGCGTGATAGATTCCTCGAACAATGGCGACTTCTTCGGGCGGGCCAGGCGTGAGAATCACGCGGTCGGTCTGGATGCTCTTATGCTCCCCGCGCGTCAGAATCCCTTTTGTTTCGCCCCGCTCATCGACAAGGGTGCGCCGAAGCCCAAATCCCGCAGGACCGCCCTGGCGAAAGCCCTTTTCGATAAGGCGTCCCTGCCCGGCGAACACTTTGACTGACAACTCGCGACTATATTCTCCGGCCATCGCGCGTTTGACGCCCTTGACGATCGTCGACACCGGGCTGCCATCATTGTCGAACTGCTCGGTGCAATATTCGACGGATATCCCTGAGCGTTTGCAGATATATTCGTAGTAGGCGCTTTCATCGGCGTCCTGGAACCGGCCCCAACGGCTGACGTCATAGACGAGCACCATTGTGTAATCGGCAACACCCGTCTGAACGTCGTCGATCAGTTGCTTGAGGGCGTCCCTGCCATCGATCTTGAGACCGCTTTTGCCGGCATCGGCATAGGTTCGGACGATCTCGATGCCGTGAGCGGCGGCATAGTGACGGATCGCCTCGGCCTGGTTCTCCGTCGAGTATTTCTGGTGATCGGTGGACATGCGAACATATTCGGCGGCGCGCACGAACGGCGATGCCGGTTCATGGTCGGTGCCGTCTTGGGTGCGCCAGTCCTCCAAGGCTCGCCTCTCCATGGGCTTGCTGCAGCAGCTTGGGCGACCATGCGCTGCAGCGCAAAACCCACGACTGCTCGCCTCTACGTTCTCATCAGCAGTGTAGCTGCGAAAGGAACGGGAGATGTTGCCGAAAAAGGGCAAGAAGTTACCGGCTTGGAAAGGGGCATTGGCCGGGCGCCAGGCCTATGCGGACGTGATGGCCGACCTAATGAAGAAGGAGCACGGGGACAGCCATCGCGCCGTCAAGCTGCTCATGCGCCAAACGGACGCGAGCGAACGCACCATAAAACACTGGCTTGCCGCTCAACATGGCCCGGACACGGTGTTTTTTCTGCGGCTCGTTGCGACATCGCCCGTCATCCGCGCGTTCGTCCTGGGCGTTATCGAAAGCCCTGTGATGGCCCGACAATCCTCTCGACCAATGCGCTGGGATGTCGCGCCGCTAACGCCCGATGCGGCCGCCGCCAACACGATCCGTCAGCATCCCGTCGGAAATGACCCAATAAATGACCCTGATCATGACCCCATAAATGGCCCAATGACGGAGGGCCTGAATGAACGTCAGCGCTGGTTTCTCGACCGAGTCGGCAAGGGAGATCGCCCCAAGGCCTGGGATATCATGGCTCACTGGCAGGTCAGCCCCAAGACGGCCCGGCGCGACATCCGGGGGTTGCAGTCTGCTGGCCTGCTGCGTTTCGAAGGTGCCCGGCGCAATGGTCGATATCGGCTTGTCCAGTGATCATCCGCGCGGCCGCGCGGCCCATGCAAGACCTATCATGCAGACAATGCCGTCCCGGCCCCGTGATCTGCTGGAGCGAACTTGACCTTGGTTCCCTCCAGCCAGATGTTTGCATCATGGCTCTCAGTTGCGTCGATGACAGCGATAATCGGCTTCAGTCGTCCGATATGAGCGATGCGGACTGGCGCGAACTCGAAGTCAAAAACCGGCGTTTGCACCACCTGCGAATGGACTGCTGCTCGGCAGCGGTTGTTCTCAAGCGGTCTTCGAGGGGAACGAAATTCTTTGCCCATCGAACTGCCGGTCCCTGCGCTTCGGCCGATGAAAGCGAAGAGCATCGTCATCTGAAGATGATGGCCGTCGAGATCGCGCGATCATCGGGCTGGCAGGCAGCAACCGAAGTGGCTGGCACAACGCCAACCGGCGAACCATGGCGAGCCGACGTCCTCGCGGTGAAGGGAAACGCCAAGGTCGCGATCGAGATACAATGGTCGGGGCAAACCAATGCGGAAACCCTGCGGCGACAAGAGCAATACCGCCTCTCCGGGATTCGCGGGCTATGGTTGCTGCGCCAACCAGGCTTTCCGATCGTCCATGATCTGCCCGCGGCCTGCATCGGCGGCTCGCTGGCCGATGGATTTCAGGCTCTCATCCCCGCCCATGAGCGCATGCTCGCGCGCCATCGTCGTCTGCCGGACAGCTGGCGGCAGGCATTACCGATGGACGCATTCCTTCGCGCCGCATTTGAACGAAGATTGAGGTTTCTCACGCTGCTGGAAGCCGTTGGCGAGAATGCGACGATCATCGTCGAAGCCGCGATAGCGGACTGTTGGAACGAGCGCTGCCGGGAAAAGACGCAGATCATCACGAATATAGAAATCGCGACCGACCAGGGCACGTTCGATTTCAGCTTGCCCGACCTTACCGATCACCCGCATCTACTGGCGGAGATTCTTCAGCGGCTGCCATCGTCTTTCGATCACAAGGTCATTCAGAAGCGCTACAGTCATACGCAGCGCCGCAGCTATGTCAGCAACGGCTGCGCCAGGTGCAATCGGCTGTTCGGCGAATTTATGTTGGCGCATGAGCCCTCCGAGACCGATCAAATCGCCACTTTTCCTGCCCGCCTGGATTCCCGCTGGTTGGCGCTGCTCAGTTCCCATCCCGATATCGAGATCAGCCAACCGGCGTGGTGGGTCCGCGCGTGAGGAAGGGAGGACCTTCCTCACGGCCGAACATCGAGATCACGAAGTGCGTGCCCTCAGGCGGCGGCCAGTTCCTCCGCGACATCCTCGCCGGCAAGACCTGTTGCGCGGAGCAAGTAGCCCGCGGCCTCCTCTGCCCGCGCCGCCGCCGTGAGCAGGGCACGATTATCCCTGCGCAGGATGGCGAGCCAGGAACCGATATACGCCGCATGATCGTCGAGATGGGTGGTTGGGAGACCCACATCGGCGCCAACCAGCGCTGCCGTCAGTTCAGCCACCAACTCCTCGAACGCATAGGCCTGATCGCCGAAGCGCTTGCCGAAGGATCGGGCAAGCCGGTCTGGATGACCCGTCCAGTGACCGGCCTCGTGCGCGAGCGTGGCCGCCCATGCAGCACGCGTGTCAAACTGCTCGACGGGCGGCATCGTGACGAGGTCTGCGCGCAGGTCGTAATAGGCGCGATCGCCTCCGGTCCGCAGCCGCGCCGGCAGGCGATAGACGAAGCGTTGTGCCCGTGGATCGAGCCGGTCGCCCGGTGGGACGAGCGATAACGATTCTGGATAGAAATCCGACGGCAGCGCGTCGATCTGGTCTGCATTGAAGACCGCATAGGACCGCATCACCCGGCGATGCTCATCGACCTGCTCGCCGGAGTATTCGCTGGAATCGACCTTTTTCGAATAGGCCTTGTAGAAGATCGCAAATTGCGCCTGCTCACCGGCACGGACCTGCCCGCCAAGGATCTGCGCCTGGCGGTAGGTCATCCAATGGCGTGACCGATAGCCGCATTGCTCGGCGGCCAGCCACAGCCAAAAGGTATTCATGCCACGATAAGGCTCGCCATTGGCCCGCAGCGGACGTCCCTGCGCCGCACACGAACGCCAGGGCCGCACCCAAGGTCGCACACCGGCCTCAAGCCGGTCGATGATGGCGCACGTGATGGTCTCGGCCGGCGAGGGCCGGCCCGATGATCGAGTCATGATGGATACTCCGCGAAAGAGCGGCGGCCAGGGCCGCCGATGAAGGACTGCGGGCGACGCAAAAGCGCCGCCCGCCATTAGTCGCTAGCCTCAAGCCGCCTGGTCGAGGTCGTCAGCATCGCCATCGGGGGCGATCTCCCCTCCCCCGCCGTTGCAATCATCCTCATCGTTGAGGAAGGCGGAATAGCTGCGGAAGCTTTCGGGCTTTTCGATCCCGCCGAACCGCATCTCGTCGGGCAGCCAGGAGAGCGCCTTTTCCCGGACTTCGGCCTCGACGATGCCCTGCCCCGAACAGAGCGCAGCGCAGGCATTGGCAAGGTCACCCTTCTTGGCGTCCTTGTATCGGCCGCGCAGCACCGGCCCGCCGATCTCGTCGAGCGCTTCGAGCATGACGTCCTTCTTCACCCGCCCAAAGAAGTTCTGGGCATCGGGCCGCCACCATTGCGCGACATCAATGTCGAGCAGCCGTCCGAGATGATCGTGGAAGCCGTTGCGGCGCCCGCCATCGTCGACGTTGAGTGTCGGTTCCAGCGTCTGCGCCATGACATGAGCGAGCCAATCGGCGCGCGCCTGTTCATCCAGTTGCCTGAAGGCATCGAAACGCGACGACAGCGTGTTCCCGCCTGCCCAGCTCACATCGAGCGCCTGGCGCTGTTCGGTCAGGACATTGCTCGCCGCGCTACCTTCATCGCGGAAGCTGACGATCGGGAAGCTCGCGGCGGCCGCCTGCAGCGTCGAGTGGTCCCGGACATAGCTGCTGGCGAACACCGTCCGGTGCGCCATCAGGAATATCGTGAGATCGAGCGCGAACCCGGCATCTGAGGCGACATGGGCCGCCAGGATCTGCCGGCGCTGGGTCGCGAGTTCGTCAACCAGCGTCGCGCTGAGCCGGGAGGCCGCGACCTTGCCGGACGGTGCTTCGGGTTCTGCGTCCGCACCCGCCTGACGAATGGCGCGCTCGCTGAACATGCGGCTGTGCACCCGCGGACTGCCATCGGGCGCCAGATAGATGAAGGTGCCCAGCTGGTCCTTGGCCGCATCGTCGACCATCGTGCGCGACGCCTCGATCGTATCGAGTTCCCGCTCTATGTCGGCGAGCCGCGCCGAAGCCACCTCGGCCTCGGGCGTGCCGTCCTCGAGTTCGGTCTCAAGTTCGCGGATGAGCGCGTCGCCCTCATCCGAGAGACTATCGACGCGCTCCTGCTCGTCCTCGCTCAATTCGCGCAGCGCCGGATGATATTCGTGGAGCTGGCACTCCATGTCATAGGGCACATGCGTCGCGAGGACCGGCGTCACGAATGCCAGCTTCTGCTCGGCGGCGAGTGCTTGTGCCGCTGCTTCGAGCTTCTGGGCGGCCAGCTGCTCGATGAGCTCCACGTCGATCCAGCTCTCGTCCGCATCATCGCCGAACAGGTCGCGCTCGATCCGGCCACCCGCACCGACATAGGCGTCGCGGCCGACAAACCGCGCTTTCGCGTCGGTTGCCTTGACCGTTCCGTTGAGGAGCGCACGGCGGATATTGTCGGGATTGTCGCCATAATAGGACCGGCTCATGCTCTCGAACACACGTGCCTGGCGGTCGACATCGGGCGTGACAGCATAGGCCTGGGCGACCCCGAGCGTGATCTCGCCCGCCGCCAGCGCCGCGAAGACGACAGGAGCCAGTTCGGCAAGCCGGACCCGCTGCTCGACGAAGCGGGTCGTGACCCCGAAGCGTTTCGCCACATCCTCGCCGCTCGCCCCCCGGTCGAGGAAGTGCTTGAAGGCCGAGCATTCATCCGCCGGGTTCATCGCGACGCGGTGGAAATTCTCGGCAAGGCTCGCTTCGGCCGATCCGGCATCATCCTCGAGCACCAGCACCTGAACCTCATGGTCCCCGGCAAGCCGCCCTGAATCGATCAGGCGCTGGAGCGCCCGCAAGCGGCGGCCGCCCGCCTTGACGGTGAAATGTCCTGCCTTTTTGAGCGGCGTGACCACGAGATTCTGCAACAGGCCATGCGCGGCGATATTGTCGGCGAGGCTGTCGAGGTCGGCATCGCGATTGGATTTGCGGACATTGTCCTTCGAGAGCGAGAGGTTCTTGACCTTCACGGACTGGATCATCGGTTGTCTCCTTCGAGGGTTGCGCCGACCTCGTCGGCCGGCTTGAGCCACTCAGGCCCACCCGGCCGAAGGCCCCCTCCCCTCTCTTCGGTCGCTTGGCGCGGCCGCTGTTCAGCCTGCGAGTCCGTCCAGGATCTCGACGGCGCGGCTCGAGGGAACGAACAGCCGCGTGCGGTGCTGGATGATCTCAGTGAAGCAGCCCACCGCCTTGAGATGAGGCAGCGCCTCGGGCTTCCAGTCGAGCAATTCGAGGCGTTGGTCGCCAGCGACCAAGGCGCGCTTCAGCCGCAGCGCTCCGATCGGCATGATTTCACCCGAGGTGCGGACATGCTCGACCCGAGCATTAAGGTCGATCTCGACATGGGCCGCGATGCCGAACGCGCCCGCGATGCGTTCCACAAGCGGCGCCGGAATAAGGCGCCCGAGAAGCGACTGGCCGTCATCGCTCGTCAGCCGCCAGACCTGGACATGATCGTCGGGCAGTTTTCCCCAGACCGGGAGCAGCAGGCCGGTGACCAGATAGATGATCTGCGTGCGTGTCTCCGCCGCCATTGCGTCGCATTCAGCCTGCCAGGCTTCGTCGAAGCTCGCGCGATCCACGTCGGTCCAATGTGTTTCGGCGAAGAGGTCCTGCCGGTGCCGTTCGGTGCGCGTCGGCCGCACCAGCTCGTAGCGGCGCACGGTCCGTCCCTCTTCGTCCGTCAGCGAGAACGTGGGTCGGCAAATGGCGGCCTTGCCGGAACGCGGGTTGATCAATCGGCGCGCTTCCGGGTCGGCGAGAAGCCAATGCGCTCGTTCCAGGGGCAGCGGCCGATATCGTTCCTCGGTTTCGATGCGCAGGATTTCGGTTTCGGCACCGCTCACGGGATCGCGCCGGATCACCGTGCGGTCGAGGATCGAAATACGGTCGGCCGCGATCGTCTCGACGCCAAGGTCGAGGGTGCCGGCCTCGCGGGCCTTTTCCACCCGTGCTTCGATCAAGCCCAGATATTCGTCGAAGATCGCGTTCTGCAGGTCGATACGCAGCGCCAGGATGCGGTTCAACCACCGCTGGATCGTGGGCAAGGTCTCGGTGAGCCCCCCACCCTCGCCCGCCAGGTTCAGCCCGGTGAGCGTTTGAAACTGATCGAAGCGCACCGATTGGAGCTTTGCCTGGAACAGCAGGCGAAACCATTGATCGAGCGATTCCCGCGCGAAGTCGGACTCCAGATTGTCGCGGGGGTCGAAAAGTCCCTGTCCGCCGGTCTGACGCTGGCCGCGGGTCAGCGCGCCCAGGCTGTCGAGGCGCCGGGCGATGGTCGAGATGAACCGCCGTTCGCCGCGGCAATCGGTGGAAACGGGTCGAAACAGGGGCGGGCAGGCTTGGTGGGTGCGGTGCGTGCGGCCCAGCCCTTGGATCGCCGCGTCCGCGCGCCAACCGGGCTCGAGCAGATAGTGGATGCGGCGGCTCTGATTGGGCGCGTCGAGGCTGGCGTGGTAGCTCCGCCCCGTGCCGCCGGCGTCGGAGAAGATCAGGATGCGCTTTTCGCCGCGCATGAAGATGTCGGTCTCCGCGAGGTTCGTGCGCGCGCTGCGCCGTTCGATCCGCTGACGGCCGTCGGCATCGACGATGATCCGCCGGCTGCGACCCGTCACCTCGGCCACAGCCTCCGTCCCGAAATGCCCGATGATGTGATCGAGCGCCGAGCCGATCACCGGTAGCGCACAAAGCTGCTCGAGGAGCTGGTCGCGCATGGCGATCGCTTCCCGGCACAGCACGGGCTGTCCCGCCTCGTCAATCATCGGTTCCGAGCGCACCGTGCCGCTATCGTCGGTATAGGTGCGCATCTGGCGCACCGGAAAGGCCGCCGTCAGATAATCGACCAGGAATTCTTTGCAGTCGCAGTTTATGTCGAGCGTGGCGGCGAGAGACGCAGGTTTCCTTCGGTTTTCCATGATTTCACTCCAGATAATATGCGGGTTAGAGGGAGTGTTCGAAGACGGGTCAGGCCCGCC
>NZ_JAGMXV010000384.1 GCF_018006725.1 Rhizorhabdus sp. | reverse complement strand
TAGCCATCGTCGTTGCCCCTCCTACGGGCCGGTTGAAATTCTAACGGCGCGGGTGCCCGAGGGCGTCCACACGTCGAGCGCCACGCGCACGCGCGGCTGCCGCTGGCGTATGCGCTGCATCAGGCGATTGAGCCGGGCGATGGCTTCCACCACGCTCATTTGCCCGCACCGCCGAGCGGGGCCAGCGCGGCCCGCATGCCTTCGCTGATGACGGCATCGGCCGGCGTCGGCGCCGACAGGGGAGCCTCAACCGGCACCTCGATGCCCTCGGAGCGCAGCGCATGCACCGCATCGCGCGAGGCCCGGATCAGCACGTCGATGTCGCGCTCTTCACCTTCCAGCCGGTCATAGAGTTTCGTGAGCGCGAGCAGGTTGGCCCGCGTCGAGGCCAGGTCGGTGCTGATGCCGGCCTTCTCGCTTTCGAGCGCGGCGAGGTTCTTCAGTTCATCGGCGAGTTTCGCCTGCGACCGGGTGAGTATCTGGCGGGTATCGGTCTTTGCCCGCTGCTCTTCGATCGCCATCGCGAGAGACTGGCTGTGCTGTAGCGGCTTCCTGCTCATCGGGGCCTCGTTGCTGAATTGTGAAAATTGGCAATTTCACCGGGCCTGGCGTGCGTGGCCGTCCCGGCGCGAGTTTGCGAACGCGCACGCGATCGTGCGGATGGCTGGTCATTGGTCGGACTCTGGCGGCGCGGTCATTGTTGCCTCATCTCTTCGGGAACGGTCGGGATGGAATGCGCTGTTTCGGGCCGTGACGAAACGGCGCGCTGCGGATGGGCCTCGGCTTGTGCTTCCGCGTGTCGGGATCGAGGCCGGCGCGACGACGTACCCGCTTGCTCTTTGCCCGCATCGGAATGTCGTAGTTCGCTGTTTTGTAGGCGTGGCAGCGGCGGCAGCACGTGACGCAGTTTTCTAGCGTGTCGCTGCCCTCAATGTCGGCCGCCAGAGGCCAGTGATCGTGTTCGCGGTTTCCCGCGCCAAGGATGGCCGTACAGCGGGCTCCGGGCTCCAGCCCGTAGATTGCGCCACGGGCCTCGCATCGGCCGCCAGCGCGCAAATTTGCGGCCTTCTTGGTGCGGGCTGAGAACTCGTGGCGGACGGACCTCACTTCTGCCGCTCCCACGGGAATCGCCGCTCAAGAAATCCGAGTGTCGGCAACCGCGGAGTACGCTCCCGCTCCTCGATAGGCACGACGGGCTCGGGCTGCTCGTTCGGTTCGGGATATCCGTATTTTCTCACATAGTGCCCGTTGCCGCCGCGCTTGATGCCGCTGCCGTGGCCCTTCTCGTAAGCGCCGACGGGCTCCGCGTCCAAGACTACAAGCCGACCAAATCGCTGCCCACGTAAATCGATGCGCTTCATTCCCATCGCCTCCGAGCCACCGCCAAACTCTTTGCAGCTTTCGCCGCCTTATGTAGTTCTGCCGATTCTTCCCACGGATCGCGACCGCACCACTGCATTACGAGGATGCGCGCTCTATCGTAGAAAAGTTGGAACGTCTCACCATCCATCGCATCGAACGATGTCGAGTCGGGCACGATGTTGAGCCCGTAGTGCGGCCCCTCGCGGCGCATGGCGTTGTAGAGCGCCGGCAGTATCTCGGCCACGGCGGGCGCGGTGTTCGACGTGATGAACTTCCGCCGCAGGAGTTCGGCCAGCCCCTCGGCGATCATGCGGTCGGTGACCGGCTCGTCGCGCAGCGTGATGAACGGCACCTCGCTGAAGTAGCCAAGCTGGATCAGCAGGGCTTTGTGCAGGTGCTCGCTGGTCGGGTACTTGTCGCCGATCTGCTCGATGTTCTCGACAGCCCACGCGAGCCCGGCGCGATAGGCGCGGTTCTGATCGAGATCGCGTTTCGAGGCGACCGTCACCGTATAGTCGCCGCCCGGCTTCAGCGCGTGGGTTTTCTCCCGGCTGTAGGGATCGAGCGGCCGGAACGTTGTCTTGTCCTCGGAAAGCCGAAGGTCAATCTTCAGCTTGCTCATTCCGCCCGACTCGCCCGCTCGATGTTCGCTTTCTCGACCAAGAAGGAGACGGCGACCACCCAAGGGTTCGCCGCCCACGATTCGACGCCGTTGATGGATGCCCATAGGGTCGCGTAGCTCCCCCGTGCGTCGTATGGCGGCGCAACCCCCGGCACGTATCCGGTATCGGCGTAGTCTCGATACTCGCCCGAAGGCAGCGGCTCTATGCCTTCGTCGATGGCGTCCTGCACGCTGATCTCCTGCAACCGCTGCACCCGAACCTCAGTGACGTGCAGGGTGAGGCGGGAGGCCCACCGGGGCATGTGGATACCGGGGCGCAGCTTGCCGGTCCATTTGGGGGCGGCGCCGTCCGCTTCCTTCCAAGCAACGTCGCTCGGCAGCACTGCCGCTGGCGGCCCGGCGTCATGCTCCGCGCCGAGGCGGAAACTCTCTCGCACCCACAGGCGGTCACCGACCTTGAAGCGCGGTGCCACACTGCCGGCGAGATGCGCGAGAGCATCGGGCACCTTGTGCAGGCGGCGAGTTTGGGTTTTCGTCCCTGCCAAAAGCGCCCGGATCATGGGCGCGCTGAAGAGTATCGGTCTATCGGACATGGGGACACACCCCGCCGTTTCGTTGGCGGCCTTGGTTGCAGTTTGCGCAGAGCAGGCGAAAGTCTGACGGGAAACCGTGATCCTTCACCCACTTGTAGGTGCGATGTGCGCCTCGTCCGATCTCTCGGCGATGCGCGGAGCCGTTGTCGTTGGCGTGATCGAGTTCGAGGAAGGCGATCTCAGTCTCGCCGCAGCACTGGCACTTTCCTCCGTAGGCCGCGACGATCTCTAGGCGAAGCGCCCGATAGCGAGCCTTCTGCCTTTCCGAGGCGGTGCGCCGCGTTTCATCGGTGCGCTTGCCCGCGCGCGCGGCTCGAATGCGATCGCCATTGGCTGCATAGTGCGCCGTCGCGGCAGCGCGTATCTTGTCCCCGCGTTCCTCATAGATTTGTCGGCTGTATTCCAGCCGTGCATCGCGATCAGAGCGCGGCATGACCGCCTCTGGTCTTGGTGCCCGCCAGCAGGGCGCGCACCATCGGCGCCGAGAACAGAATGGGGCGGTCAGCCAAAGGTAAACCCTCCCTGCCCGGCCGCCTCAAGGTCGGCCCGTTCGATCCGCGCCTTGTGCTTGGCGTAGTGTTCGGCCGCCCGCGACAGGTTGTCGGGATCGTCGGCAAACGTCACCGACGCATCGCTCTGCCTCCAGAGACGATCGAGCGTTTCGAGATCGCGCGCCGTGGCGAGCAGGCCATCGACCGTGGCAAGTTCGCGCCCCTCGTCGGACGTGTCGACGAGATCGGCCGTGTCGCCTTCCTTCACCGCATCGAAGTTCGGCGCGACCGTGGCGACTGGCCTAGTTGCATCGCCCCACGGATCGGGCTCTTCCACTT
>NZ_JAGMXV010000383.1 GCF_018006725.1 Rhizorhabdus sp. | reverse complement strand
TCGGCACGGCCTGTCGCGAAGGGGTAAAATTGGGGGTGGATTGAGCGGAATTATCGGCACGACGATCAAGAACGTTGTTATAAATCAGTATCTTATGTTTTTCGTGTGAATCCCTCCTCCGCTACCATCACAAACATCGCTGATGATTGCCTGTCGAGTGCTTCGGCCGGTCGCGACCAAGTGCGGCACCCATCGACACCCGATTACCGACAAGAGCGGCGACGCTTTGCCAACGGTGACTGTCCAAGCTGGACTGTTTGGCCGATCGTTGCCCTGCCGGTGACGTACGGAATTCCGGTGACAGTGCATTAATTTCCATTCTACTGGGGGGCGGTCCACCCTCTGCGTGAGATGGAGCTTTATTGCTGCATCGTCATCATCACGGCCTACTTAATCGGTTCGCTGTGCGCGACAATGTCTAAGGCTCGGCCGTGCTCTAGGCGCCGCCAACCCCCATGCACCCTCACGCCGACCCGCGCACCCGCGCGAGCAGCGCTTCCACATGGGCGATCGGGGTTTGCGGCAGGATGCCATGGCCGAGGTTGAAGATGTGCGGGCGGTCGCGCAGGGCGGTGGTTAGCCGGTCGATCGCGGAATCGAGTTCGGCGCCGCCGGCGAGCAGGGCGAGCGGGTCGAGATTGCCCTGGACCGGCAGGCCTTCGGGGAGTGCCGTGTTCGCCCAGGCCGGGTCGACGGTCTCGTCGAGGCCGATCGCATCGGCGCCGCTTTCCTTTGCATAGGCGACGAGCTTGCCGCCCGCGCCCTTGGGAAAGCAGATGACCGGCGTTTCCGGGTGGCGTTCGTGCAGCGCGGCGACAATGCGGGCGGTCGGGGCGATCACCCAGCGGTCGAACTGCGCGGGGCTGAGCGTCCCCGCCCAGCTGTCGAACAACTGCACCGCCATTGCGCCGCACGCGATCTGCCGCGAGAGATAGTCGATCGTCAGCTCGGTCACGACATCGATGATGCGCGCGAAGGCCTGCGGGTCGCGATAGGCGAATTCGCGCGTCTCATGCTGGTCGCGGCTTCCCTGGCCCGCCACCATATAGGTGGCGACGGTCCACGGCGATCCGGCAAAGCCGAGCAGGGTCGTCTCCGGCGGCAGCGCGGCGGCGACGCGGCGGACGGTTTCATAGACCGGGTCGAGCCGGTCGAGGGCGGGCGTCAGGCTGTCGATGTCATGATCCGCAAGCGCGGGGGCGAGTTGCGGGCCTTCGCCGGGCCCGAAGCTCAGCGCCTGCCCGAGCGCCCATGGCACCATCAATATGTCGGAGAACAGGATCGCGCCGTCGAAGCTGAAGCGGCGGATCGGCTGGAGCGTGATCTCCGATGCGGTCGCAGGATCGGTGGCGAGTTCGAGGAAGCCGCCCTTGTCGGCCCGCAGCGCACGATATTCGGGCAGATAGCGCCCGGCCTGCCGCATCAGCCACACCGGCGGGACGTCGGCGTGCTTGCCCTTCAGCACGGAAAGAAGTGGCGGCGTCATGCCCAGGTCGCACGCGGCGGGAGGCTCATCAGGATCGCGTCGATATTGCCGCCGGTCTTCAGCCCGAACAGCGTGCCGCGATCATAGACGAGGTTGAATTCGGCATAGCGCCCGCGCCATTCGAGCATCGTCGCCTCGTCCTCCGGCGTCCACGCTTCGCCCATTCTCCGCCGGACGATACGCGGATAGGCATCGAGGAAGGCGCGCCCGACATCCTGGACGAAGGCGAAGTTGGTGGCGAAATCGCCCTCCAGATGGTCGAAGAATATGCCGCCGACCCCCCGGTTGACGCCGCGATGCGGGATACGGAAATAGTCCTCCGCCCAGGCCGAGAAGCGCGGATAGTCGCCCGCCGGATGGGCGTCGCAGGCGCGTTGCAGCGTCGCGTGGAAATCGGCGGTGTCTTCGGCATAGGGAAGCGGCGGATTCAGATCGGCGCCGCCGCCGAACCAGCGTTTGGTGGTGGTCAGGAACCGGCAGTTCATGTGCACCGCAGGGACGTGCGGATTGGTCATGTGCGCGACCAGGCTGATCCCGGTGGCGAAGAATTGCGGGTCGTCGGCCGCGCCGTGGATCGACTTGGCGAAATCGCCCTCGAAGGCCCCGCCGACGGTCGACACATTGACCCCGACCTTCTCGAAGACGCGGCCCTTCATCACGCCGCGCACGCCGCCGCCGCCGGGTTCGCCGGACGGATCCGAGCGGTCCCAAGCCGTATAATCGAAGCTGGCGTCGGAGCCTGCCTCGCGCTCGATCGCCTCGAATTCGGCGCAGATCAGGTCGCGGAGATGCCCGAACCAGTGGCGGGCCTGGGTCTGTTCGGAGTCGAGGGGCTTCATGCGGCGAATAGCTTTCGGATGGAGTCGGGCGCGTGGGCCAGAAGGTCGCGCGCCAATGCTGCGGGATCGTTGCCTGCGCCGGCGACATGGGCGCTGCCGTCCTCGGCATAGAGTTCGGCACGGATCAGGCCGGTCGTGTCTGCCAGCGCCGCCACCGGCGAGTGGCACCCGGCGTTGAGCGCGGCGAGCAGGGCGCGTTCGGCCAGGACGCAGCCATGGGTCGGCGGGTGGTCCAGCACCGCCAGCATGGCACGCATGTCGGCATCGTCGCTGCGCGCCTCGATCCCCACCGCGCCCTGCGCCGGGGCTGGCAGCATCACGTCGAGCGCGATCGGGGTGCCGATATCGGGCCGCTGGAGACGTTCGAGGCCTGCCGCCGCCAGCAACGTGGCATCGGCCTCCCCCGCCGCCAGTTTGGCGAGGCGCGTGTCGACATTGCCGCGAAACTGGACGATCGTCAGGTCGGGGCGCATCCGCAGCAATTGCGCGCGGCGGCGCGGCGAGCTGGTGCCGACCGTGGCGCCCTGCGGAATATCGGCGATGGTGGCGGCGCCGATCAGCCTGTCGCGTACGTCCGCCCGCTGCAGCATGGCGACGATCGCAATGGCGGCGGGGCGGATCGTCTCGACGTCCTTCATCGAGTGGACCGCGCAGTCGATGTCGCCCTCCAGCAGGGCCCGGTCGAGTTCCTTGGTCCACAAGGCCTTCCCGCCGATGTCGGCCAGCGGACGGTCCTGCACGACATCACCGGTGGTCTGGATGGTGACGATCTCGGCCGCGATGCCATGGGCTGCGATCAGCGCGTCGCGCACCATCCCCGCCTGGACGAGAGCAAGCGGCGAGCCGCGGGTGCCTATGCGAAGGGGCTTCACGAATGCGCCGGATGATGACGGCTGTGCACTATTCCGACGGACATCCTTACCCCATCCCCCTGTCGCTTTGGCAAAAAGGTAAGAGCAGGCTCCGGCACTGTCGAACGATCTGGACAGTGCTGCGTAAGCGGAGCTTGATCAGCCAAAGGGGCCGTTGAGGCGCACGATGGCGTAATTCAGCCAGGAGGCGAAGCTGACCCAGAGCAGATAGGGC
>NZ_JAGMXV010000382.1 GCF_018006725.1 Rhizorhabdus sp. | reverse complement strand
GCCTATCTCGAAACGCCCCCGCGCCCGGCTCCGAGGACGCCGCGGAGTTCCGGCGCCTGCTGCACGAGATCGACGCCTACCAGCCCACCATGGACCTCCCGGCCAGCCCGACGCCGATGCAGGACCTGGAAGCCCGCACCCGCGACCTGGTGGCCCGTGCCGACGCCCTGATCCGGCGCATGCAGGAAAGCGAAGAGGCCGGGAAGCTGGTCAGTTTTCCCGAAGACGGGCAGGGCATCGGGCCGACCACGGGGGTGTGAGGGGGGCTGAACGTCCGGGTCGGGCTCGTTTCGGACGTTGGGAACGTCCGCTCTCAGGCCGGGTCCAGCGCTACGCCGGTTCGCCCCCCCGGACGAAGCTCCGCAGACGGAAGCGATCCTTGCCCTGCAAAGTCAGGCCGATGAAGTGGATTATGAGTTTTGCTGCTGTCACCGCGAGCCTCGGCCTAGTCGGCTGTGAAATCCGATCTCAGGACGAAGAGGTCGTGCAGTCCCGCGTAGTCCAGAGCGCCGGCATTGAGAGCGCTCCCAATGGTGAGGTGCCGATATCCGCCGCTCCTCCGGCGGAGGTGGATCTGATCTTCGTGCAAACTCTTATGGGGGTTTGCGTCCTTAGCGGACAGGCGATGCCGACCATCGAATCCCACGCTAGAGTCGCTAGATGGAAAGAGGTCACCGACGCGGACATGCTGAAGTCCATCGCCCCGGTTCAGGCCGGTGCCAAATGGAAGACCTGGGTCTTCAAGGAGAACGGCAAGGGCTACGTCGTGAATGCTGGCCGTTTGGCCGAGGAAGACGGCGGGTTTCCGTTCTGTACAGTGGTTTCAGAGCCCAGCAACGGCCCAGTCACATCCGACTACGTGTCGAAACTTCTCCAAGCGAAGCTCCTGAAGCGTTGGAGCGAGGCAGGTCAGAACTACACATCGTACGACTTCGAAAACGATGGAGTCCCTGGGATGATCTCGTTCATTGACGCCACGCCCATTGGCCTGTCGACGCTCAACGCGACCGTGATGCTAAAATCTTCCCCTTAGGGGCTGCCGCGCAGATCCATCAGATCCCGATATACGTCATAGCGAGAGCGAGGCGCGAACGCTCGGCAGGGGGCACTTGCTGCTTTGTCCGCTTTTCGGCATCGGATTAGAGTCTGGGTGTGGCGCTGAGCGAACGGACTGGAAACCCTGGGCGGCTATGCCCTCACCAACCTGTAGAACGAGGCGGACAAGGGTGTGAAGTCGTCGACGTCCGCGCCTAGTGCCTGGCGCGTTTTTTCTGCCCGTCGGGTTCTACCTGCCGAATAGCCGAAGCGAGGCTTGGATTTGCGGGGTCCAATGTTCTCCGACCTTCGCCTCGTCGGCATAGCTTGGCCAGTTCGCGACGGTAGCGATGACCTCGTCGAGAATGTCCCGCGCCCGAGAACGACTGAGGGATGTAGTTTCGGCGAAGGCGTCGAAGTCGCGACGTTCGAAGCCGTCGCGCTTGCCGTTCATCGCCATCTGATGGCGTGACGTCCACTTGCCCTTTGGGTTATAGGACCAAGTGATGTCGAAGGCCGGCGACAGCGACCAGACCCCGGACTTATCCATCAGATAGGCGATGTTCTTGACATGGTCGTCCTGATTGCGCGCCACGATGTTGAAGGCCATGCGGCGGAACTGCTCTTCGAGCTGGGCCATGGGCAAGTCGAGCTGCCGCATGACGAGCATCGCTTGTTCGTAGGAATAGGCGTCGGCGTTCTTGAAATCGAAGTGAGCAAGGGCGGCAAGTGACTGCACATGCAGTTTGTCGCCACCGTCCAGCCGATCGAAGCGGCGGGTCATGAAGTGCCTGCGGCCGCCTTCTTCCATGAGCCGCGTTTGCGGCACTTGGATACCGGCCGCTCTCGCCATCAGCGAATAGGCGTACTCCACAGCGCTGTAGCCTTCCGGGTCGGCCAGCTCGCGATCTTTGTTGTTTTCCACGCCATCGAACTTGAGGAGCCAATATTCAAAGCCCGGGTCGGCTTTCACCTGGCCCGATCGCACTTCGTTTGTTGCTGGGTTCCAGGCGATCACCGCCTTTGCGCGGGCGCCGCCCGCGGACGTGCCAACGCGCAGGATGTCGCGCAGGGCCTCGGCCTTGTGCTCGTCTGCGAAGGAAGCTTGCAGGTTGTTGCGATTGGCCAACACCTCCGAGGCCAGTTCCACGAGCGCGTCGATCTTGATCCGGGTCGCCTTGCGGGGCCGTGGTCCGAGCGCTGGCGTGAATTCGAGAGCGCCCATACCGCGCGCGCCGGTGTAGCTGAGCCTTTCGACGGCGTTGAAGCTCTCGGGGGTGCGTCCTTGCGTCGCCAGCCAGGCGTCAATGAGCGCGTTGCCGTAGCGATCCGGCAGGACATCGGCGAGCAAGCCGGGTAGCCCGTGAAAGCTCTCCCTTGGCAGTGACGGAAAACTGAACACCTGAGGCCCCAACGGCATCATCAAAGGCGCGACTTCGATGCCGCTCGTCAGGAACGGGCGATCATACTGGAAGCTCGCGACCCCTTCTCCATCAAGGAGCGACACGGCGCCAATTCGACTTCCCCAGAGGCGAACCTCTGCGACCGTCGGCATTAGCTCTCGCCCCAGGACCAAGCAGGCTTTGCGATTAGGCTTGTCGCAGCAAGCGAGTTGCGGACACGCTGGCGCGTTCTACCTTGATGTTCGAGGAGTTCGATCGGGCTGGGTTGGCTTGGCGGGATTGTCCGCTCTAGATTCTCAAGCGTTCCTAACGCGCGTAGGGCGCGCAACAAGTTGCTCAACTGCGTCGAAGATCCATTTTCAAGGCGCTCAATCGTGCTCTTGGAGACGCCAGCGGCTTCGGCGAGATCGGCTTGAGTCCAATTCCGCTCTAAGCGCAGACGCGCAATGCGCTCGCCAATCTCATTTAGCGCGGCTTCGTCGGTGAGGAAATTTGTGAATCTCATAACTCGTCACTCTTGAGGCCTTATATAGGGAATTCCCTCTTATATCATCAAGAACGAGGAATTATTAATTTATAATCCAATTCCCCTGACTCATCAAATTTGCGGATTAAAAACGAAATTCGAATTTAAATCTGCAAGAGTGCGGAATTATAAAATTCTACTATCGACTTCTAACAGTCGCGAAGTCCGCCGGCAATCCGACAGCAGCGAACGGCAGCAATGGGTCGATTGTGTTGAAAAAGGCCGAGGGCCGGCCGCAGTCGGAAATTTCAGGCCAGATTGGCACCGCCCGAAAATCCTAAATCATTGATTTCGTTGAGGCGGGATTTCGCCGAGAGCACCCATTTTGCGCGTGTTGGAGTGTCGCCGGCCTTTTTCAACACAATCGGTCGATAGCGAACCTAGGGGACCTTGCTTGGCGAAGGTCCGCTTCCGGCCTAGTCGGCAAGGTCAGCTGTTGGCGCGTAGC
>NZ_JAGMXV010000381.1 GCF_018006725.1 Rhizorhabdus sp. | reverse complement strand
CCCCGAACCCATACCGAAACAAAAACGCTAATTTTGTATCGTCCCCGATTTTGATTTTCTGTCGTCTAGCAGACAGAAGCCACAAGCTTTTTTGCGGGAACGGCAGCGGTTGCGACGAACCGTTTGGGGCTATTTTTGGGGAAGCAGCCGGTCGAAGACGCGGCGCACGCGACCGTAGCAATCGCAACAGGCCTCTTCGAGGCCTTCGCGATCAACCACGGTAATGCCCTCGCGGGTCGATTTGATGAGGCCGGCGGTCTGCAAGGCGCCGGTCACGACGGTCGCGGTCGGCCGCCCGACCCCGAGCATCCGCCCCAGCATGCCGCTGTCGGCAGGAAGCATACCGGTCGCGCCGGTACGGTCGAGGCTCATCAGCAGCCAGCGCGACAGCCGCGCCTCGCTGCTGTGCGACGCGGTGCACAGCGCCGACTGCGCCACCTGCGCGGCATAGGCTTGCACATAGGCGCCCAGCAGGCGGCGGAAGGTGCGGCTGCGGTCGTGAAGATCGATGATCACGCGCGCCGGCAGCACCGCGATCTTGCCAGAGAGTTGGACGACCGCGCGCTCGAACGGCCGGTCATCGCCGATCAGCGCGGTGGCGGCAACGACCCCTTCGCGGCCGACCGTGCCGGTCTCGACCGCGGGCCCCATGTCCTGCGCGGCGCTGTGCGCGACGATCGCGTCATAGGGAAAATAGGCATGTTCGAGCGGCTGGTCGGCTTCATGCAGGACGTCACCGCTGTCGAAATGCTCGACCCGCAGGTCGGCCGCCAGGGCGTCATGGTCTGCCGCATCGAGGGCAGCGAGAATATGGTTCATGCCCCTCCTGCGAAGGTGAAGAGACGCGACAAACGGGACAGCAACCCGCGCGAGGGACACGGGGCAACGCAACAAGCGAACCAACCCCGGTTAAGGTCCGGTTCACATATGTAAGCTGTGCCAAATGCGCGACGAGCCGATTTGTTCCGCTGTCTAAATGACCTCGGTAACATAATGGTGCCACATGAAAACCGCGGCGGCGCCGCGGTGCGGGCGCCATTTTTCGGCGATCTCGCGGGTCAGCTTTTCGCTCGGCTTGCCCTCAAGCCCCATCACTCGCCCGGTTTCGATCTGGACGGCGAGATCGCCGGCCGGCCAGATGTCGGCGCGGCCTTCGGCGAACAGCAGATAGACCTCCGCCGACCAGCGGCCGATGCCGTTTACCCGGGTGAGGAGCGCGATCGCTTCCTCGTCGTCCTGCGGCAGCGCCGCGAAATCCAGCTCGCCGCCCGCCACCAGCCCGGCAAGGCTGCGGCCATAGCTCGCCTTCTGCCGCGACAGGCCGGCGGCGCGCAGCCCCTCGTCGTCCATCGCCAGCAGGCGAAGCGGGTCAGCAATGCCGCCGACTGCGGCGTCGACCTTCTTCCAGATGGCGTCCGCCGCTTTGACCGACACCTGCTGGCCAACGATCGTGCGCAGCAAGGTGGCATAGCCGCGCTCGCGCAGCCGCGGCTCAGGGTAGCCGGCGCGCGCCAGCGCCGCGCCCATCCGCGGCTCGATCGCCGCGATGGCATCGAGCCCCTCGCGCAACTTTTCGCTACTCAGCCCCATCGCCACGCCCGCTTGATTTCACGAGCCCAGCCTAATAGGCGCTGTTCCGCAGTACGTCGACCGGGGAGCCAGCATGCCGAAACTGACCATCGTGAACCGCGCAGGGACCGAGTCCACGATCGAGGCACAGACCGGCCTGTCGGTGATGGAGAATATCCGCGACGCCGGCTTCGACGAGCTGCTGGCGCTGTGCGGCGGCTGCTGCTCCTGCGCCACCTGCCACATCCACATCGACGCCGACTGGACCGACGTGGTCGGCAAGCCCAACGGCGACGAGGACGACCTGCTCGACAGCTCGGACCATCGCAACGCCACCTCGCGCCTGTCCTGCCAGGTCGAGATGACCGACGCGCTCGACGGCCTCAAGGTGATCATCGCACCCGAGGACTAAACGCGGGCATTAAACGGTTCGTCGCACAGCGGCTGTCGCCATCGGCCGCCATCGGGGCTAATGATCCCTGATGGCGTTGACTGGTCTCCGCACCGAAAGCTTCTTTTCCGACAAGAACCGCGCGTTCTGGATTCTCCAGGGCGGCGGCTGGGGTGCCTATTTCGTTCTGCGCGGCCTCGGCGGCCTCGCGAACAAGATGGGCCTGACCTTCATCCTGCCCACCTTCGTCGTCACGCTGACCGGGTTCTCGCTGACCCTGCTGATGGCGGCCGCCTTCCGGCGCATCATCCGCATGAAGCCGATCTGGATGTGGCCGCTCACCATCCTGATCCTCGGCACCGCGGCGCTCCTGTTCTCAGTGATCGAGGTGCGCTTCCACGCCTGGCTCTACGAACCCGGCTGGAACCCCGTCGGCATCGAATTCTTCGGGGCGATCCTGCTCGACCTGTCGGTGCTCGGCGCGTGGACGGCGCTCTATTACGGCATCAATTACTATCTGCTGCTGTCGGCGCAGTCGGAGCGGATGCTCAAGGTCGCCGCACAGGCCAATGCCGCGCAACTGGCGATGCTGCGCTATCAGCTCAACCCGCATTTCCTGTTCAACACGCTCAATTCGATCTCGACGCTGGTGCTGCTGAAACAGACCGAGCGGGCCAACGCGATGCTGTCGCGCCTGTCGTCGTTCCTGCGCTACAGCCTCGTCGGCGACCCGACGCAGATGGTCAGCGTTGCGCAGGAGGTGGAGGCCTTGCGCCAATATCTCGATATCGAACGCATGCGTTTCGAGCAGCGGCTGCGCTTTTCCGTCACCGTCGATCCGCGCGCCGCCCAGGGCCAGGTGCCCTCGCTCCTGCTGCAGCCGCTCGTTGAAAACGCGATCAAATATGCCGTCACCCCGATGGAGGAAGGCGCCGATATCGCCCTCGATGCGCGGGTGGTCAGCGACCGCCTCGTCATCACCCTCACCGACACCGGCCCGGGATTGAATGACACGGCTCCGAAACCCAACTCGTCTTCGGGGGTTGGACTAGCGAACATCAGGGATCGTCTCGCGCAGGCCTATGGCACCGACCACCGTTTCGAACTCGGTCAGAACCAGCCCAACGGCCTGATCGTGACGATCGATATTCCCTATCTGCCGGGTATCGGCGCTGGCGCCCCGTTGGGCGACGGCCGGCCGGCGGCAAGCGCCGCGGCGCAAAAGGAGATTGCCCAGTGAAGATCCGTACGATCCTTGTCGATGACGAAACCCTCGCCATCCAGGGACTCGAGCTGCGCCTGCAGGCTTTCCCCGAGGTCGAGATCGTCGACCGCTGCGCCAACGGGCGCGAGGCGATCCGCTCGATCAAGACGCACAAGCCCGATCTGGTCTTCCTCGACATCCAGATGCCCGGCTTCGACGGATTCTCGGTGGTCTCGGGCCTTGCCGAGGTCGAACCGCCGCTGTTCGTCTTCGTCACCGCCTATAATG
>NZ_JAGMXV010000139.1 GCF_018006725.1 Rhizorhabdus sp. | reverse complement strand
ACGCAAACCCAATGAGGCGCCGCTGTTCGCCGGACGCCCGGCGATCGAGCGGATGGCCTCGGGCAATGTCGCCGATCTCTACGTGGTGCGCCAATATATCGACGCGCAGCGCGGCTGATGGATGCCATTGCGACGACGCAAGTGCGGTGGCAACCGTGCTATCGGATCGTCGCAAGCCGGTTCCCGCCCATATCGCTGTTTGAAGACGTCGCGGATCCGGCCGATTTAGAAGCGGTTTATGCGATCGAGGCGATGACCAACGACCGGCTTCGCGACGAGATCGGGGACCTCGCGCTCGTCCCACCGGAGGACCGCGTATCAGGACCCGGGACGTCGGCGATCATGGCAGCGTTCACCCACCTAAATCCAGATGGCAGCCGTTTCTGTGACGGCAGTTTCGGGTTGTTCTATGCTGCCAACACCATCGAGACTGCGGTTGCCGAGACGAGCCATCACCGAACCCGCTTCATGGTGTACACCCACGAACCGGCGCAGGAACTCGACATGCGCGTCTACGCGGTCGACTTGGACGCCATGCTCCACGATATTCGCGGCCTGCGCGATGAACGCCCTGCCCTCTACGCCCCGGACAGCTATGCCGTCGGTCAGGCGCTTGGCCGACACCTGCGTGAGCAAGGTTCGGATGGCATCGTATACCAAAGTGTGCGCGACGCCGACGGCGAGTGCGCCGCGGTATTCCGCCCTCGCCTACTCGCCAACTGCCGACAGGAGCGGCACCTGTGCTACGTTTGGGATGGCCGGGCGATTGTCACCGTCTACGAGAAGAAGACATTCGCCTAAAGGTCCTCTTTCGGCCTCGAGAGACGCCTGTCAGGAATAGACCCGGACAGCCATACGATCGAGATCTTCCATGACGATATCGATATCGCCATTCGCAACCAATTCCGCAGCCGTTTTCCCAACTCCAGAAAGGGGTTGGTGCTTGAACCAGATAACCGCCTTGCCTTCTTCGCCTGCAAGTTCTGCCGCTCGCGTTATAACTCGGGCTATTTCCTCCAGTTTAGTCTGCACGGTCGGGGCCGAGGGATACAGAGTCATGGCCTTACGATCCAGGCGAGCAACGCGCGCCAAATGTGCCATGGAGAAGCGCAGGCGCTCCGCCAGACGACGGGGCGCGATGATCTCATTCTCGCGAATGTCATCCTGGAAGGCTGCAGTCATGGGCAGTCCATATTCAACATGTGAAGACAAAACTCTCACATCTCAGAGCCACTGAAGCTTGTCCTAGCTCCAATGCTGATTGAGCAGCGCTTTCAACGCGGCCTCCGCTTCAGCCCGCGTACCACCGGCATGCGGGAGCAAGGTCAGTTTGAGCCCCTTGCGATCCACCGCCTCCACTTTCAGCAATGGTTTCCCCCCTTCGGACACGATTGTTTCTGGCTTTCCTGACTTCTTGGGGGATCCTGACCTCTTGGGGGGATCGGCGGCCAGCGCGAGAGCGCGTATGATATCGGGAACCGGCATCGGTGCTGCGCGGTCGGACTGCACCTGAGCGAGACGTCCCGCCTCGGCGAACACACGCTGCCGCCGGTCCTCCGGTTTCAAGAGAGGCTTAATCGCGGTGACATGCTTGATCCTGAGATCCTGTGGGATGGCAAAGGCCGCCATCAGTTCTGCCGGCAGTCGGGCAAGGTCGAGATAGCGGCTGAGCCAGCTTTCCGTGACGTTGATCCGCTCGGCCATGACCTTCTGGCGCCCTTCATAATAGGCGTCGAGCGCGCGCAGATAATCGCGCGCGCGCTCCAGATCGGTAAGGTCGTCGCGCGCCCGATTTTCCAGGTCCGCAAGCCGGAAAGCCTCTTCGTCGGTAAGGCTGCGGATATCGACGAGAAAGCGGAAATCCGGATAGTTGTGGGCGCGCAGCCAACTGATCGTCCAATGCCGGCGCGCGCCGCAAATCACCTCGAAATCGAAGGCAGGGTCGTCCTTCACGCGGCGAACGATGGCGGGCATTTCCTGTTTACCCTGCGCCTTGATGCTCTCGATGAGATCGGCGCACCGCTCCTCGTTAAGCAGCGCATATTCGCGGTTATGGCCGACCCACATACGGCAGCGTGCCGGATCAACGAGTTCATGGGTGCGTGAGACGACACTGCCCGTCGCCAATTCGGCAAGCCGGCTTTCCCGGCCCGCCAGCACGCTCGCACCGATGCCAGGGCGCCGCGCCGCGGGGGCTTGCGCCACCGGGTCGATTCCGGCGACCAGATCAGCCGCGAAGTTGGCGTTCTTCTTGCTCATCATCCAGCCCTTCTACCCGGAATTGCACCGGTGCAATTTTGCTCGCATCAGGCGAGTCCCTCCTTGCGAAGCCGCGTCAAATGGCTCGGCCACATCGACCGAATGTCGACCTCAATTTCGCTGTTCACGCCGTCAAGATAGGCAAGGCAGCGGTTGCGCACCGCCGAACTGGTGACCGGACCGTCCAACTCATAAACGGTCATGAGGCGCGCCGTTGCATTATCGATTTCAGCCGAATCCTTGAGCGGCGTACGGACGATCGCGTGACCGAAAAGGGTCCGCATCAGGTTCAGCAGTTCCTTCTGCATCGACTTGTTCTCATCGACCTTGGAGGCAACGAAGCGCAGGAACTGCAGCGACGGTGCCAAGCCGCGATCGGCCAGCGTCTCGATGGTCTCGTCGAGCATGGCGAGGAAGGCCGCAGTCGACGAGAAGTCCATCACCGTCGGCGGAACCGGCACCACAAGCGCATTGGCTGCACGCAGCACCGAAAGCGAGATCGCGCCAAGCGCTGGTGGCGGATCGAGAACCACCACATCGAACCGATCGGCAATGCTCGCGATGCCTTGCGCCATGCGGTCGATCAGGTTCCCCTGCCCCCGCGCCATGCGCGCTGCGATTTCATATTCCGACTGGAACAGCCGCAGATTGGCCGGGACAAGCTCCAGACCGTCGAAGTGGGTCTTGCGCAAGGCATAGTCGAGCGACTCCATGTCGTCGTGCCGCAGGAACGGATAGAGCGTGTCCTCCTCGGTCAGGTCGAGGTCGGGCACATAGCCGAAGAGCGTCGTTGCCGACGCCTGGCTGTCGCAATCGATGAGAGCCACCCGATAGCCCTTGATCGCGAGATATTGAGCCAGGTGCACCGACAGAGTCGATTTCCCCACCCCGCCCTTGAAGTTCTGCACCGCGATTACGCAACAGGGATCGGTTGCAGCCCGCCAGGGCCGGGTGCCGAACAGTCCGCGCATGTCGTTGAGCTGCGCCAGGGTATAGCCGACACGCCGATTATTCTCGGTTCGCGGAGGCGGCGGCAAGCGGCCGTCCTTCTCGGCCTCGCGAATGGCCGCCGCGGTTCGGCCGACCAGTTCCGCGGCCTTGCCAATCGGGAACGTCGGCTCGCGCCGCTCGTCCGCCCGGGCACTACGCGCGGAGTCGCGGAGCCGCTCGAGAACAGAGCTGGTCCGTTGTGCGAGCGTTGAGACGGACAGCAGGTCCTGCGTACCTTCGATATCGAGTGATGCAGCCAAGAGAGGCCCCCTTGCGAAACTGAAGGGGGCATAGCTCAATTTGCACTTTTAGGTCAATCAAAGGCTTATTTTCGCAAGTCGCCCTGGGAGGACAGGGTGATTTGGCCGCAATCGGCGCCGCGGACCTCTGCCCACACCTGTAACCTGACCTCTTGGGGGCCGTTCACCCCGAAATTGCACCGGTGCAATTTCGGCTCAGGGACGTCCGCGCCGCGCCAGGAAGCTCTCGCAAAAGCCGGTCCAGGACGCGGTCAGCTTGGCGCCCTTGAGCTTCGCCAGCCTCTCGCCCATCTGCTCGCGATAGGCATCGGCAATGAGATCGATGTCCCAACCGCCGCCCGCCGAGCGCGCGATCGCGGCCAGCGTGTCGGAGCCAAAGCGGATCGTGCCGTTCGGGAAGGTTACCTCCCCTGCCCCAGCCTTCTCCGTCGACACCAATGCCGCCACAGCGGCCTTCGCCACCGCCTCGACGGCCACGGTCTCGACATCGCCCTCGCGCCTGGCCTTCCGCCCCGCCGAGTGACGGCCGATCTCATCCACGGTCGCGATCTGGGCCGGGGCATCCTTGGGCTCAAAGCGGAATTCGATTTCAGTGACGGTTCTGCCCTGGCGGATCTCCCGCCATTCCACGCGAAAATGGGCGAGCTGATCTATTTCGGCCTTCGCCTTTTCGAGAACCTTGCGGCGCAGCTGCGCGAAGTCCTTGTAGACGTCCGGCGCGATGCCGAGCAGCGCACGCAGAGCCGTCATGTCGCCCTTCCAGAGCGACTGACGCCTATGCAGCCTCAGCGCCCCGATCTCATACAACTTGAGCGCATAGGTTGAACGAAAGCCGAGCACCGCCTGCCGATTCAGGACCGCATAGGTCTCCGATTCTTGGATCAGTTTTCGGGCCTCGGGCGTGAACTCCCACTCTATCCACCCGGCGTCCGCGCCCTCCTCGTCTTCCGCTTCTTCGCGCGATGACGAGATAAGCGAAAAACGCAACGTCGCCTTCTTGCCTCGCCAGGACTTGTCATCGACCGCGAAAAGCGTGCGATGCAGTTCCTCGAGCATATCCGAGATGCGCTCATTGCCTTTGTGGCCGCGGCGAATATCCGCCTTTCGCATTTTGTGCGGGCGGTCCTCCCAGGCATCACCGCCCGCCGTCAAAATCATCAGCGCGAGCAGGCGCGAGGCCGTCAGGCTAAGCGACTGGCCTTTGACGAACTTGACCTCGACGATGCTGCCTGGCTTAGCGAACTCGTCACCGCCCTTTGCCTGCAGGGCGGCAGCCACCCGCATCGCCCGCCCCGGAGAAGCATCATCACCGGTGGGAGAGGGCGTTATAGCGGGGTCTAGGGCTTGCTCGTCATCCATGCCATGAAGTCTGTACCGATTCGTCCGGCGTGGAAGAAAATCTGCCTGACCTGTCCTCTTGCGTCAAGTCAGGGCAGGATAGACGGCGGTTTCGGCCCCCAAGAGGTCAGGATAGAATTTCGCCCCGCAGCGGCAAACACGAGGAAGTGTGCCGAGTCGCGTTTCAAGGCGCCCTTACGCACGCAAACGGCCGCGCACAGGCCGAAGAAAGTCCCTGACCAGCGACATGACGGACGAATCGCCCCCAGGCGAGGCTGGCCCCCATGCGGTCAGGAAGGCCCCAACCGGTCAGCTTGCATCCCCCGTCCGGTCAGGGAAACGCCCCCGGAAGGACAGGCAAAATCCCCCGTCCGGTCAGGATAAGCTTGTTCAAACCCGCAGAAATGCAGCGCTTTCTGCCCCGCGAATCTGAATCCTTTTGAATCGGAAAAGCTTCCGCTGCGAGCAGCGGCGTTTTGATTCTTTTATTTTGAGAAAGAGATTGGCGCTGCGTCTGAAACAATCGTTCAATCCCCCTGCCTGGAGGGATACGCGAAGTCAGCCGTCCACGATAGGATTCCTGGTCAAATGACGTCGCCAATGGAGGGTGCATGATCAACTTCGCTAAATTCGAGATCATCGGCCGGATCGGCGAAATTGACGCGCGGCCAAAAGTCACCCTGCTGTCGGTCTGTGCGAATTATCGCCGCAAGGGTGACGATAACGAATGGCAGGAAGACAGTCACTGGAACCGCGTGAGCGTTTTCAGCGAGGGCCAGCGGAAACATATCGCCGACCGAGCCCAAGTCGGGGATCTCGTGCGCATAGCCGGGCGGCTCAAGGACAGCTCCTATGAGCGCGACGGCGCGACGCACTACACAACCGATCGCATCGTCGAGGAATTCGGCATCCTCGCACCCAAAGGCACGCCTGGCTGAAAAACGGGGGAGGGGAGGGCGCAACCGGCGGCGGCGCTCCACCACTTCCGAGGACTAGTCGATGCCCATAGCTGCTCCCCATCGCGCCAAAGCCATTGTTGAAGCCCTCGGCGGGACCTGGCGCGGTACGCGCGGCGAATGCCGTTGCCCGGCACATGACGATCATGGTCCCAGCCTGTCAGTACGGCTCGGCGAGCGGGCGATCCTCTTCCACTGCTTTGCCGGCTGCGACACGCGCGACGTTCTCGCTGCTCTGCGCCGGCGCAAACTTCACGATGCGGAGCCGCTCACCATGCCGCGCCCGAAGGCGGTCGCAGACCATCGCGCTCTGGCACTTCGGCTATGGAAGGCGAGCCAACCCATAGCCGGCTCTCCCGCAGCCGATTATCTCGCCGCACGCGGTCTTGCTCCTCCCTATCCGCGTTGCCTGCGCTACAATCCTCGCACCATCGTCGGGGCGGGTGACCGGCGCCGGTTCTTTCCGGCGATGATCGCTGCGGTTGAGAGCGATCTGGGCGTCGTGGCCGTCCAGCGGACCTGCCTCGATCTCGCCGACATCCTGCACAAACCCTTGCCAAAACCGAAGATTGCCCTTGGCCTTCTCGGCGACGCGGCCATTCGTCTGGCGCCGGCCGACGAGGAGCTTGGCCTTGCCGAAGGCATCGAGGACGCCCTTTCAGCAATGGCCTGGTTCGGAACGCCGACCTGGGCGCTGGGCGGGGTCGAACGCCTTGGCCTTGTCGCCATCCCCGAACGGGTCAAGCGTATCATCGTCTATGGCGATCGCGGTGCCGCCGCTGCCGCCATGCTCAAAAAAGCCCGCCCGCATCTCACAGCCAATGGACGCGAACTGGTGCTTCGGCTGCCGGAACGGCATGCGGACTGGAATGATGCTTGGCGTGTCCGCCAGGCCGCCGAGGCGGCCTGAGAGGGGAGGGGGCCTTCAGACTGATGACCTGGCGCTGATGCCAGGTGTCAGACCTGGAGATGCCCCATGGCCACACAACCCCTCGCGCTCACGCTGCTGCTCGATGATCCCGCCCGTATCGCTGCTCAAGGCATAGCCGGTCGGCTGTCCGAAGGCCGTCCGGTTGCACGTAACGACCTCCTTGCCGAAATGGCCTCGGCCTTCGGTGGATCGAGCGCCGATGGCTTATGGTCATTGCGCGACGCTTACGATGTGCTCGAACTCGCGCAGGTCCTCCATCTGAAGAACGCGACGCTCCCGGCAGATGCGAATGCGCGGCTCGCCCAACTGATCGCCATGACGGCGGCGCTTCCCACGCAAAGCGTGCGTAGCGAAACGCAAGTCGCGTTCCAGCAATTCTCGACGCCGGCGCCGATCGGCTTCCTTGCCGCCAGGGCAGCCGCGATCACCGCCCGCGATATCGTGCTCGAGCCCTCGGCCGGGACCGGCCTCCTGGCCGTACACGCCCATCTTGCCGGTGCTCGCCTTCTTCTCAATGAGATCGATGCCTGGCGCGCGCGTTTGCTGCGTCACGCTTTTCCCGAAGGCAGGCTGAGCACTCATGATGGCGAACTGATCGACGATATGCTCGATCCGCAACTGGTGCCGAGCGTCGTGCTCATCAATCCGCCCTTCTCGCGAAGCCAGGGGCGGGCGCGCGATCGCCATGCCGCGCTTCGCCACTTGCGCTCCGCGCTGTTGCGGCTTGCTCCAGGCGGGCGCTGCGCTGTTATTCTCCCCGACCGCATCGAGACTGGGGACGCGGATTGGCAGCACGCCACCGCGGGCGCGCATCCCCGTCTGCATCTCGACCTGCCGCCCAATGCCTATGCCAAGCACGGCACCGGCCAGGCAGTCCAGCTCATATTCCTCGAAAAGGGCGGGGCAGGGGGCTCGGTCCCGCGCCAGACCTGCACGACGCTCGGCGCTGCGCTTGCGACCATCGATGCGATGGCGACCCCATGCGCGCCGCAGCCGCAGCCGATCTCCCGCCCCAGCGGATTGTTCCGGGGCCTCGCGCGGCGGACCCGCCCCGTCAGCTCGCGTGTGGCGGTGACCCTGCCCACGACCCGCGCGGTCGCCTATCACCGTCTCGATGAGCCCGCGCCCACGGGCGAACCGCAAGGGATTTACCTGCCCTATCGGCCGAGCCGTCTGCTGATTGCCGATGCCCGTGAGCACCCAAGCGCGCTGGTCGAATCGCAGGCAATGGGATCGATTGCGGCACCCCCGGTCGCGTATGAACCCGTGCTGCCGGCCAGGATCTTGGACGACGGCCTGCTCTCGGACGCGCAGCTCGAAACGCTGATCTACGCTGGCGCGGCGTTCGAGCGCGATTTTCCCGGCCGGTTCGTATCCAGCGAGGAGGGTCTTTCGCTGTCGCCGGCAGAGGCCGGCAACGCCTATCGGACCGGCTTTTTCCTTGGCGATGGCACGGGTGCCGGCAAGGGACGGCAGGTGGCCGGCGTCATCCTCGACCAGTGGTTGCGCGGCAACCGCCGCCATCTCTGGATCTCCAAGAGCGAGACGCTGATCGAAGACGCTCGCCGCGACTGGTCGGCGCTTGGCGGCTTGCCGCTCGACATCCAGCATCTCAACCAGTGGAAGCTCGGCACCCCGATCGCGCTGGGCGATGGGATCCTCTTCCTGACCTATGCTACCCTGCGCTCCAACCGCGGTGACAGGGGCACGCGGCTGCGCCAGCTGATCGAATGGATGGGTGAGGATTTCAGCGGCGTCATCGTCTTCGACGAGGCGCATGAGATGGCCGGGGTGGCCGGTGGCGAGGGCCGGTTCGGCGCCACGAAAGGGTCGGAACAGGGCATCGCCGGCGTCCGCCTGCAAAATCTCGCTCCGCGCGCCCGGATTCTCTACGCCTCGGCGACAGGCGCCTCGGACGTCAACAACCTCGCTTATGCGACACGCCTCGGATTGTGGGGACCGCACACGGCCTTCGCCGATCGGCGAGCCTTCGTGGAATCGCTGCGCCGCGGCGGCATCGCGGCCATGGAGCTGATCGCCCGCGACCTCAAGGCGCAGGGCCTCTACGTCGCGCGGGCGCTCAGCTTCGCTGGCGTTGAATATGACATCCTCGAGCATCGGCTGAGCGAAGAGCAGATCGCCGTCTACGATGCCTATGCCGATGCCTGGGCCGTCTTATGCGCAGCTCGCCATAAGATTGCTTATCGCGAGGAAGCGGTAATGCGGAGGAACGCGGCGTAGTCCTGCAAAGCTGCGGAACATTTCGCCACGTCCTTCACATTATTCTATAGGGTGTCGAGCCATCCCATCAGATTGGCATCTCGCTTCCACGAAGGTGGCACGTTGCTCGCCGCCGGGGCGCCAACCTGTTCCAGCGCCTTTCGTTTGGTCTCCAGATTGGCCTGAGCATAGTGATTGGTCGTATCGAGACTGACGTGCCCGAGCCAACTGCGGATGACGGTGATATCGACCCCGGCGGCAACGAGGTGGACGGCGGTCGCGTGCCGGAAGCTGTGAGGCGTAACGTGTTTTGACTGGAGGGTCAGCGTCGATTTCGCGGCTTGTTCCACGTAGGCGTTGAGCTTGAACCGCACCCCTGACGCCCCTAGCGGTTCACCGTATCGATTGACGAAGATCCGCTCATCGGGCGCACGCGGCTGTCGCTCCAGTAGCTTCCTGAGCAATGCCACGGTTTCTGGCCAGAGCGGGCAGATGCGTTCCTTGCGCCCCTTGCCGTAAAGACGCACGAAGTTCGGTGCATCGAACCGGATTGCTTCGGGACAGAGGTCAAGCGCCTCTTGGATTCGCGCGCCACTGTTATAGAGGAACGAGAGCAGTACATGGTCGCGCAGCCCTTCGAGTGTCGATCGGTTGGGCTGGGCGAGGATGGCCTCGACCTCCTCGGGCTCGAGGTAGCACGGCGCGGAGGTGGGCTCCCGCTTCAACGGAACAGCCAGGACCTCTGAGCACTGCGCGATGTATTCCGGATTCTTGTCCGCCACGAAGCTGAAGAAGCTGCGGATGGCGGCCAGTCGGCAGTTCCGCGTGCCGATCGTGGTCTTGCGGCCATGCTCGGTATGATGAAGGAACGCGCGCACCTCGCCGGCCGAGACGTCGGTGAGCGTCAGCCGCGCGACCCCGCAGCCTTTTCGCTCCGCGACGAACCGAAGCAGCAGCCGCCAGGTGTCGCGATAAGAGCGGATCGTGTGGATTGACGCGCTGCGCTGCTCGGCCAGCCACTCCTGGAAGAACGCCCGCAACAACGCGGGCAATGGATTGCCTTTCCTCATGGCCGCGCCTCCGTGACAAGGCACGGGGCGCCGAGCGCGCGGAACCGTTCACTGGCTTCCTGCAACAGATCCTGCGTGACGGTGATGTAGACCAGCGTGGAGTGGAGATCCCGGTGCCCCATGTAGGTCGAGAGGAAGTGCAGTTTTTCCTGAGGGTTAATGCCGGACCGGTACCACTGGAGGATGCGGTTCACCACCATCGAGTGACGAAGGTCATGGACCCGCGGCCCGGTCCGGCCCGAAGCGGGCTTGAGCCCAGCACGGCGCATGACGTTGGTAATCATTGTCGTAACCGCCTCGGGCCTGTAGCGGTCATTTAAGTGGGCATGCCAGAACAGCCCTGATTTCGGGTTCTGTGGGCCGCCAGCGCGCCGCCTCGCATCGATGTACGCGCGCAGTTCGACCGCGACACTGTCGGATAGAGGCAAGATCCTGGTCTTGTAGAACTTCGTTTCCCGGATCGTGATCGTGCTTGATTGCAGGTCCACGTCACCAAGATCGAGCCATGCCAGCTCGCTTCGCCGTAGCCCGGCACAATAGGCCAGCATGATCATGGTGTAGAGGGTCAACGGCCGCAGCGGAGCGTCCGGCGACGGATAAGTCCGTGCGGTATCGAGCATACGCCGAACGTCAGCCGGGCTGAAGATATGCGGTTGCCGATGCTCCCGCGCTACTTCCCGCTCTGGCCGGGGATTGAAGCGCTTTGGCGGGATAGTCGGATCGAGGCGGAACCGCGCCTTGGTCAGGATGCGCGCCAGCTTCTGGCATTCAGCCGCGTGGTTGCGGGTCGGCTTGGCAGCCGCCCAGCTCGCAATCATTGCCTCAAGTGGTTGCTCCGCGAGGTCGGGACGGGCCTGAAGGAACCGATCGAACCGCAGCAGCCAGTGAGCCTGCGCTTCATATTGATATCCCCGGCTGCGCATCAGCATGACATGGTCTTGCATGAAGTCACCCAGCACGCTGCCGAAGGGCGCAGGCCGTCGTAACGCGGCCAAGGATTCGTCGGGATTCGGGGAAGCCAAGGCCCGCCAGATCGGCTTGCTTTGCTTGACGTTGTACCGACGGCGAAGTGCAGCAACAGGGTTGTCGGCGATCAGCCCGATTTCGACGAGGTGGTCGAGGAAGCGGTCGACAATGCAGACCTGATTGAGCAGCGTCGACAATCGCCAACGTTTTTGCATCTCCTTCAGCCAGGCGTCGAGCATCTGCCGGTCCACCGCCGGATGCCGGCGGGCAACATCTTCGAAGGTGCAAAGGAACCAGCGATATGTCGGTACGCTTCCCGGCCGGAACTGCGATTTTACCAGGAAGGCGTCGACGACGGTGCGATCGGGATCGTGCCAGGCGCTCATGACAGCACCTCCATTCCAGGCACCTCGAGTGCCACGGCTCGGAGATCATCTGTTGCCAGTTTGAGATAAGTATTGGTGGATTCGGTGGATCGATGCCCGAGCACGTCGCCGATGATCTTTTGCGGGACCGATGCCCGCAGCATTTCGACCGCACGTGCGTGGCGGAAGACATGCGGCCCCCGCTTTCCTGCTGGCACTACGCCTGCGGCGGCCAACCGACCGCGGATCATGCCGTACAGGTTCGTCATTGCGATATAGGGTGCGCAGGATCGGACGAAGATTTCCCGCACTTCAACCTGGGGCCGCCCAAGGCGCAGATAATCCAGCAGCGCTTCACCAACAGTCACCATTAGCGGCATGTACGAGTACGCGTTGGTCTTGGTGTGGCAGATCCGGAGGGATTCTGCGCGCCAGTCCACGTCATCGAGCCGAAGGCGGCATATCTCACCTTCGCGCAGCCCATACGTGGCAAGCAGCTGAAGTATCGCATAATCGCGTAGTCCGCGTGGCGATCTGTCCTCCTGCGTTGTCGCCAGAACCGCGGCGATTTGGCTCCTTTCCAGCGTCGACGGCACATCTTCGTAGGCATAGAGCATGGGGCCGATGATGTGTGGCGTCAGATCGGTCGGGATGCGACCCGTCCGATGCAGATGGCGAACCACCGAACGGAGACGCTCAGCGACATCGGCCAATGATTTGCGCCGTAAACCAGGCGCGCGCATGTCCATGTAGAGATCGATGTCCACGATGCTCAACGTTTCGAGGCTGGCGGCACCGGCCCGGTCGAACTGCCATCGCAGGAAGTTTCGCGCCTCCCACATCAGCGCCGCAATGGACGCGCTTGCCAAACCGCGCTCCTCGCGCAGCCATGCCTCGTATTCGCGGCAAATTTCATGTCGATGCTCGTCATCGGGACCGATCATTTCTGCGTCCGGGGGCCAATTGCCTTGAGCAAGCCGGAGGAGCTTGGCGATCGCGGTGCGGGGCAACATGTGCCAACGCGCACTGGGAGGCCGACCGTACTGGATCTCAAAATCCTGAACCGCATAGCCAAAATACTGATCGACCTGCTGCGGCGTCACAGTCTCGACCTGTATATCGCACTCGGCCAGATAATCGAGAAACGCGCGGGCGTAGAGACGGTGGTTCGCCACGACCACGGGATTGTAATTCTGTGTGGTGAGCGAATTCGAGAGTTCGGTGATCAACTCGTCATGCAACTTCAACATGATTGCCTCCTCAGCTGGTCCAGGGACCGCCGAGGTTCGCAACCAATATAATGCGCAGCAACTGCGCACACTATCATGGGAATTCGCCGGTTACGCCGCGCTCCTCCGCATTACCGCTTCCTCGCGATAAGCAATCATTCACCGCGGTCTGGAAAAAGCCCTCGAACTCACCGGCGTCGTGGATGCTGCCGAGGGCAAGACCCTGAACTCCGGCGCCAAGGCCGCAGCGCGCTCACGGTTCGAGGGATGCAAGCAACGCTTTTTCGGCGCACTCCTCCTGTCGTCGAAGCTGCCGACCGTCATCGCCGCGATCGAACAGCATCTTGCCGCAGATCAATCCGTCGTGTTGCAGCTGGTGACGACGGCCGAAGCCATCCTCGACCGCCGCCTCGGCGAACTCTCGGCCGATGAGCGCGCGGATCTCGACATCGATCTTTCGCCCCGCGAATATGTCTAATGTGGAGCTCCACATTAGACATATTCTTTGCAGTCGCAGTTTATGTCGAGCGTGGCGGCGAGAGACGCAGGTTTCCTTCGGTTTTCCATGATTTCACTCCAGATAATATGCGGGTTAGAGGGAGTGTTCGAAGACGGGTCAGGCCCGCC
>NZ_JAGMXV010000380.1 GCF_018006725.1 Rhizorhabdus sp. | reverse complement strand
GCTCTCGTCGGTTCGCGGCCTGGCGTCGGCGCAGCCCTACGGGCAAGAGCCGTCGGTCCATTCGGAAGCCTTCTGCGAGAACCTGTACGAGCTTTGCGACCGGATCACGGAGAAGGAACAGGCGCTGCTCGCGGCGGTGGATCACGGCCAAGAGGATCGGGCCGAGACGATCCGGGGCGAGCTGGACGGCCTCTACCGTCAGTTCATTTATCTGTGACGCGCCGGGTGAAAGTGACCGAATGAGCAAGGATCAGGAGCCTCAAACCACCCCCGGCAAGGAACGCGCGCCGCGATCCGGCTTCGTACAAGTGCGCGGCGCGCGGCAGAACAACCTCAAGAATGTTGATGTGGACGTTCCGCGCGATGCCTTCGTGGTGTTCACCGGCATATCGGGATCGGGCAAGTCGAGCCTCGCCTTCGGCACCCTCTATGCCGAGGCACAGCGCCGCTATCTGGAATCGGTCGCGCCCTACGCCCGCCGCCTGATCGATCAGGCCGGCGTGCCGGAGGTTGACGCCATCGACGGGTTGCCGCCCGCGGTCGCGTTGCAGCAGCAGCGCGGCTCGGCCAATGCGCGGTCTTCGGTTGGCAGCGTGACGACGCTCTCCAGCCTGGTGCGGATGCTCTATTCGCGCGTCGGAGAATATCCGCGCAATCAGCCGATGCTCTATGCGGAGGACTTCTCCCCCAACACCGTGGCCGGGGCCTGCCCGACCTGCCACGGCATCGGGCGCGTCTATGACGCGACCGAAGAGACGATGGTGCCCGACGACAGTCTCACCATTCGCGATCGGGCGATCGCGGCATGGCCGCCGGCGTGGCACGGCCAGAACCTGCGCGATATCCTTGTGTCGCTCGGCTATGATGTCGACACGCCATGGCGCGATCTTCCGAAGAAGGATCGTGACTGGATACTCTTCACCGACGAGACGCCGACGGTGCCGGTCTATGCGGGTCTGACGCCCGAACAGACGCGCGTTGCCCTCAAGCGTCGTATGGAGCCGAGCTATCAGGGCACCTTCACCGGCGCCCGTCGCTACGTGCTGGAGACCTTCGCCAACACCAAAAGCGCGCTGATGAAGAAGCGTGTCTCGCAATATATCATCGGCCGCGATTGCCCGACCTGCGACGGCAAGCGCCTGAAGCGCGAGGCCCTGTCGGTGAAGTTTGCCGGCCTGGACATCGCCGAGTTTGGCGACCTGACGGTGCTGAAGCTCCGGGACTTGCTCACGCCCGTCGCCCATGGCGAGTATGGTAGCGCCTCGACGACCCTGAAGGGCCATGTTCTCGGCAAGGCGGCCCGCGATGCGGCGGTTGAACGTAGGGTCGCGGCGGGAGGCTCGGCACACAAGGCAGCGCCTGACGTGCGCCGCACGCCCAATCTTTCCGATGAGAAGCGGGTCGCCGCGCAGCGTCTCGCATCCGAGCTGCTCGAACGGCTAGGCCCGCTGATCGACCTTGGCCTTGGCTACATCTCGCTCGACCGCAGCACGCCGACGCTTTCCTCCGGCGAGCTGCAACGCCTGCGCCTTGCCACTCAATTGTCGTCACAGCTTTTCGGCGTGGTCTATGTGCTGGACGAGCCATCGGCGGGGCTGCACCCGGCAGACGGCGAAGCGTTGCTGACCATCCTTGAGCGGCTGAAGGCGGCGGGCAACTCGCTGTTCGTTGTCGAGCATGATCTTGACGTGATCCGCCATGCCGAATGGCTGGTCGATGTGGGGCCAGGTGCCGGCGAAAAGGGCGGCGAAGTGCTCTACAGCGGCCCGATCGCAGGGCTTGCCGGCGTCGAGGCGTCGATCACCCGTCGCTATCTGTTCGCAGAACCTGACGCCCATGACCGGACCCCGCGCGAAGCAAAAGCATGGCTCCGTCTTGAAGGTGTGACCCGCAACAATCTTCACGGGCTCGACGTCGCGCTACCGATTGGCTGCTTCACCGCCGTCACCGGGGTTTCAGGATCGGGCAAGTCCAGTCTTGTCAGCCAGGCACTTCCGGAGCTTGTGACGGAACAACTCGGCGGCACGCCGGCTGCCGAGGAGGAGGATACCGATCCGCTGCTCGATGTTGCGCGGGAAGAGACCGAAGGCCGCATCGTTGCGGGCATGGAGCATGTGCGCAGGCTGGTGCGGGTCGATCAGAAGCCGATCGGCCGCACTCCACGCTCGAACCTCTCCACCTACAGCGGCCTGTTCGATCATGTGCGCAAGATCTTCGCGAACACCCCACTGGCGCGCCGGCGCCACTACAGCCCGGGCAGGTTCTCCTTCAACGTCGCACAGGGCCGCTGCCCGGTGTGCGAGGGTGAGGGCTTCGTCATGGTGGAGCTGTTGTTCCTGCCCAGCGTCTATGCGCCCTGCTCGACCTGCCATGGCAGCCGCTACAATCCGCAGACGCTCGAAGTCGAATGGAACGGCCGCAACATCGCCCAGGTGCTTGAGCTGACGGTGGACGAGGCGTGCGACTTCTTCGCGAGCGAACCGTCCGTCATGCGCTCGCTCGATGTGCTGCGGGAGATTGGCCTCGGCTATCTGAGGCTTGGACAGCCGGCGACGGAACTGTCGGGCGGCGAGGCCCAGCGCATCAAGCTCGCGACCGAGCTGCAACGCGCCCAGCGTGGCAACACCATCTACATCCTCGACGAGCCGACTTCGGGGCTTCACCCTTCCGACGCTGATCGGCTGATGCGGCACCTGCAGGGCCTTGTCGATGTCGGCAATACGGTCGTCGTCGTCGAGCATGACATGCGAGCTATTTCACAGGTGGATTGGGTGATCGATCTGGGGCCTGGCGCTGGCGAAGATGGTGGCCGGATCATCGCGAGCGGCGTCCCTCACGATGTTGCCGAAGCGCAAGGCAGCCTGACCGCGCCTTATCTAAAGGCGGCGCTTTAGCCGCTTGGACGCCGGCGACAGGGGGGAGTGGGACTATGGTGAGTCTTGTCGATTGGGGTGTGGCGATCCCGATGATCGAGCACCGGCCATGTCTTGCTGGGATGTGATAGCGATGGTCCTGCCCGACCATTCAGGGAGTTGAACGTGCCTTCTACCGTCTCTCAAGATGTTACCGCTCGTTCCCAGGCCGTCGATGCCCGGCTTACCCGCGCTGCGATCTTTCTGGTCGTCTCGATGGGCGCCGGGGAGAAGCCGGAAGCGGGGGTGCGGGGTCTTTGCGCCATCCTGTTGTCGCTGGTTCGTGGCGTGGGCTTCCGGGCGGCAGACGGCGGACTTTCCTGCATCATGGGGATCGGCTCCGATGCTTGGGACCGGCTATTCGGAGCGCCGCGGCCGAAGGAACTGCATCCGTTCCGGGAAATCCGCGGCGTCCATCATGCGCCTTCGACGCCCGGCGACCTGCTGTTTCACATTCGCGCCGCGCGTCAGGATTTGTGTTTCGAGATGGCGGCGCAGATCGTGAAGCGTCTCGCCGGCTTCGCCTCGGTGACGGACGAGGTGCATGGC
>NZ_JAGMXV010000138.1:1460-13235 GCF_018006725.1 Rhizorhabdus sp. | reverse complement strand
TACAATTGCTCCATGGAAGCCGATATCTACGAGGTCGGTGGTCAGCAACGGTCCTGGTAGAATCAATCAAGCGTTCAGTGTTCGTTCTTCAACCTGGCCAAAATCGCAGCTTCGGGCCGACTGGGCCAGTTAGGCGAGGCCTATTCCAAATGTCGCGATCGAGGTGCCGAGCCAGCGGCGGCGGGAAGCTTTTGGTGCTGCTACTCTAGGTCCGCTGGCGGGGCCGATCGCGCACCTTGCACCGGCGAGCTGGCAAATGGCCCGAGCGCATGGCGGCGCGCGTGCTGGATGAACCCACCCTTTGGGATGCCGGCCAGCATCTGATGGTCAGCGCATCGCAGCCGAGCTGGGAGGTGATAGTCACGGCCGACAGGGTCTTGCGCGACAATCGCGAGACGATCAAGGGATGCCGCAAAGCCGCTGTGAAGGCGAAGCAGGCGGTGCGCTGCACGATCCAGAAAAAGGCGGCGGAATAGCTACGGACGCCTCCCGGCTCAGCCGCAAGAGGTGATGGTCTCCGTCATGGACTCGCATCGGTGCTAGTGAGCCGATGCCCTGCCCCGATCGCCGCGACGGTTCCAGGCGAACCCGATCGCGATAGCCACCGCCATCAGGAGCTGCGCCAGCACGGATTGCCATGTAGGGAACAGGCCAAGTATTGAGAGCCTGGGCACATCGCGAAGCGGCGCTATGGCAATGATGCCCGCCTCTTGGAGAGCGGAAACCCCCTTGCCCGCGAGCACGACCGTCAGGATCGCCATCAGCCAGGAGCTGTAGCGGAAGAACTGCGTGATCGGCAGCGTGCGGCTGTAGCGAAGCATGGCCCAGGCGATCACCGCAAGCAGGAGAACGGCCGAGCCCGCCCCGGCCAGCAGCACGGGACCGTTTCCTTGCGACCAGAGCGCCGCGTAGAACAGGATTGTCTCAAAGACCTCCCGATAGACCACCACGAACGCCAGCCCGAACAGGAACCAGCCCGATCCTCCGGTGAGCGCCCGTGACATTTTTTCCCGGATATAGCGTTGCCACTGATCGGCTTGCGCCTTGCCGTGCATCCATATTCCAACCGAGAGCAGCACGACCGCAGCGAACAGCGACCCAAACCCTTCGGTCAGCTCCCGGCTCGCGCCGCTGATCCCGATTGCATAGGTGGCCACCACCCAGGTGATCCCCCCGGCAACGAGCGCGCTGATCCAACCGCCATGCACGTATCGCAGCGCCTCTCCTCGCTCCGCCTTGCGAAGGAACGCGATCATGGCGACGACGATGAGCAAGGCTTCGAGCCCCTCGCGCAGCAAGATCGTGAATGCGCCCAGGAACGTGGACGCTTCCGTGGCGGCATCAGGCGCCAGCGCCGCTTCCGCATCGTCGAACAGCCCGTCGAGCACTGACACCTTTTCCGCGAGCTCGTTGGGCGAGGCACCGCGGTCGATCGCGGCGCGAAACTCGCCCATCGCGCCTTCGATCCGGCCCATCAGCGCCGCGTCGCGCGCGGTGAGCGTTGGTTCGACCGGCTCGAACCCGTCGAGATAAGCCGACAAGGCCAGCTCCCTCGCCCCGCGCGCATCGCCACGCCGCGCTGCCGCTAGGCTTTGGGCGAGCTTGGCGCGCGCAACCGCAAGCGAGCCAGGCGCGTGTTGCATCACCTGATCGGGATGGCGGCGGAGATAGGCCATGACCGCATCGGCCTTCGCTTCGCCAATCGAGGTGGCGAGCGCGGCCGGGGTGAGCGCGACGAGGGTTTTCAGGTCCGGTATGCGCTGGCGAAGCGCCGGGTTTGACTTCCACAGCCGCTCGCCTTCGCGCGCCTGTTCGTCGGTGAAGGCGAAGCTCCCGGCGCGGAAGGCGAGCGCCCAGCGCTGATCGTTCGCCACATCGGCGAAGCTCTGCATCCCTGTCCCGTCGATCCCTTGCGTCACCACCTGATAGAGCGCGAACACGCTTCGCTGGCGGGCGCGCTCGGCATCAGTGAACGCGATCGGCGGCGGATCGAGCTTGGCGGCGTCGGGGCCATGCCCGTCGCCCGTCATGCCGTGGCAGGACGCGCAGGATTGTCGAAACAGCGCATCGGCCGAGGCGAGGTCCGGAGCCTTGTCGGGCGCGAGCGGCACTGGATAGGCGCGCAGCAGATCAGCCGCCAGCCCGTGCGCGGTGGTCGCCACCTGTTCAGCCGATGCCTTGCGCGCGATCATCCCTTGCAGGTTGTCGGCTCCTTGAACCAGCGCCGGCCGTTCCGGCTTCGCCGGCAGATCGCGCAGCCGCGTCGTAACGGACGCGGAGAACTCGTTCATCTCGGCATACTCGGCCGCGCTCTTGACCCGGCCCTCGGCAACCGCACCGCCATAATCGACGGCGATATAGTCGAGCAGCCGCCATGCGGTTTGCACGTCGCCGGGTTCGGCCATTGTCGCGGCCGGGATGAACAGCGCGGTGAGCGTGATGGCAAGCCGCAGGAGGACAAGTTTGAGACGCGTCACTTCATATTATCTTTGTCTCGATGCGATGCAGCTTAGCCGCAGGCCACCAACGATCCTGCGAAGGAATCGCATTAGCATGCTGGACCGTACCGGAACAGTGTCGATGCTCGCTTAAAGCTGTAGCCGCGGTCCACCGCCCCCGTCATCACCCCCGCCGCCTGAATGACCGCCCGGATAGAACTCGGTACCTGGACTGCGCCATGCTGTGCCCCTCCTCTCTGGAGGCGAGTAAGGCCTCAAATTACGTATTTGTCCCAGCTCGCATAATGTTCGGGGCTGCGCTTGCCGCGCGGCAGGCTGAGCCCGATGAGCGCGATTCCCACGACCACCGACACGATCGCCCCAAGGGGGCCGGCCCCTGTCAGCAGGAACGGGGCAGCGACGAGCCATGCCCCGAACGCGACATTGATGAAGCGCAGCGCGCGGGCGACCTCCGCGGTGGCGATGATCGCCACGGTGATGACCAGCGCGCCGACGACATGGTCGCTGTTCGCCATCTCGCCTTCGTTCCCCAGGATCACCCGCGTCAGCATCAGGAAGGCGCCGAGCACGATACTGGCCGCCAGCGTCCACGGCAGCGTCAGCCCGCGCTTCGCATCCGCCCAGAAGGTAGAAGGCGAGGCCATCACGTCGGATGCGTCCTCGGCCCCCGCCTCGACCGCGTCGCCCTGGAAGAAGGTGCGGATCAGCGGCTTGCCGCGGCGCTTCGCCCAGGCGAGGAACTGGCCCATGGCAATGACCTCGTCCAATGCGAACGGGATCATGATCAGCATGGCGAGCGCGGCGATCAGCGCCAGCGTGCTCCACGTGCCGATGACGATCGGCTGGCTGATGATGAAATAGATGCTGACGACGCCGAGCGGAATGACGAGAATGCCGAAGAAGGTCACCATCCACGGCATGGTCCGCCAGCGGTCGCGGGTGCCCATCACCGCCATAAGAATTTCGAGCACGTAGCTGACTGTACCAAGACCGCCGTCGGGGATCGGCCAAGCCTTCGACATGTCGGATGTAATGATCTCCTCGGTCCCATTGCGCGGGTCGGCCAGCGATCCAGCAAAGAACGGCTCCCACACAGTATCGATGTGGCCTAACTGGTAGGCCGTCAGGATACGCGAGGTCAGAAGCCCAATCAGCGCCATGGCGACGATCGGCAGCCGCTGCGCGTCCGTCGATGGCGAATAGGTCCAGCCAGGCGGGATGTTCTTGGGGTCCATCATGCCCGCCATGCTCATGCCCGGCATCATTGGCACGAGCACCGACAGGGCGATCACGGCCGAGCCGATGAGCAGGTTGTTGTTGTACTGCGCGGCGCTCGGGCTCCAGAAGATCAGCGGCGCGAAGAACAGCCAGATGCCGATGAACGCGACAGCCCACTGCGCCCATGTCTTGGTGCGCGGGGCGAGCGACAGCGCGCCGAACAGCGCGATGGCGAGCCCGCTGACGACATCGCTGATAGCCAGTGCGCTGGCCCGCCATTCGATCGAAGGCAGCCCGCGATCGACGGTTACGAAACGCGCGGCTTCGCCGACGCTCTGCGTGGTCATGGAATCATAGATGAGCGGGCTGGAGGCGAGCCACAGACCGAGACCGATGTTGGCGTAAAGCGCCCAGCGTGCGCGGCGCTCATCGCGGTCCATCAAGGCCATGTGATCGCCGTGCCCGCCGTGGTCCGACATGGCCGCGACCGCGGCGCCGGACCCGTGCCCCATCGCCGCGTGGTCCATTTTGCTGTGATCCATCCCGCCGTGATCTATGCCGCCCGTTCCGGCGGCCGCTGCGGGCTGGTGGTGGCCAGACCCCGCAAGCTCGGCCTCTGGCTCTTCATCCCACGCGACCAGGTTCTCGTTGAGCTTGTTGTTCCGGTACCAGGCCCGCGGATGCCGCTTGAGCGCAGCGACGATCGCCGGGAGCGTGTCGCGAAGGCTGTGCTTCGGTTCCCACCCGAGCAGCGACCGTGCGCGCGAGATGTCGAGGATATAGTGGTCGTTGCTGCTGTCGATCATCCAGGGCTGGATAAAGTCGTCGCTGCCGAGCGCTTCGTTCTGCAGGATGATCCCGGCCTTCGCGAGCGGCTGCGGGATGCGGATCGTCTTCCAGCCCTCGCCGTGGAGCGCCTCCCCGACGATGTCCTGGATCTCGGCATAGCCGGGCGGGTCGGGTTCGCCGACGAGCAGCGGCAGTTCTGACGGCAAGTCGTGCCGCCGATCGACGAGGCGCACCACGGCGTCGGCCAAGTCCTCGCGGTGCACCGATGACTGTGCCGCGCACAGCATGCCGGGATAGAAATGCGAGATCAGGCGGTGCTCGTAGATCTGCGATATCTGCTGCGCGAGAAACGCCGAGCGCCCGTCGTCGTCGTAAACTCCTGCGGCGCGGAGGAAGACGACGGGGATGTTCCCGTGGCGCTCATGCAGCAATGCCTCGGTGTCGACCTTGGACTGCGGATACGCCCAGGACGCACCGATTGGCGACTCCTCGCTGATGCGCTCCTCCGGAGTGGCGGTCGGCTTATGGACCAGCATCGTGCTGGCGAAGACGAATTGCTCGACCTCGAACGATTGCAGCCCGTCAATCAGCCGGCGGGTGCCCTGGACTGTCACCTTGTCATAGAGCGGGTTAGGCTTGCCGGTTATGTCGTAATAAGCGGCTAGGTGGATAACCGACGCGATGCGGGCGCCGTATCGTGCGCGCACCTCCTCGAGCGCGGCGCGGACCGCCTCGTCGGACCCGAGATCGATGGCGACCGCGGCCGCAGGAGGCGGCGGGTCCGGAGGACCGGCACGATCGAGTCCGACGACCGTGTAGCGTTCGCCGAGCCGGGCAATGAGCGCGGCGGCTATGAAACCGCTCGCACCCGTGATGAGGACGATCTCAGGAGCACCCTTGCCGCTCCCGGGCTCGCTGCGTTCGACGTCGGTCATGACTCTGCCACCCTCGTTCGTTCACCTTTGAATACATCAACAGACCCAGCAGAGGTAACCTCACCTACATGCCCGATGCGGGCGGTGCGAGGGTGCCAAGCCATGCCACAAGTGCCAGGATACCGATTACGCAGGCTGTCTCGACCGCCAGGCTGACTCGCAGCGCCATAAGCGCTCCGTCATGATCGTTCATGGCAATCGATCGTTCGAAGGCCGGCGTGAGGCGGAAGCGATTGAGCGAAGCGAGCCCCAGCATCGCTGCGAACAAGACCAGCTTGGCAAGCAGCAGCAAGCCGTAGAGCGTCGTGCCCAAGGACGTGAAATTGGCTGGGCCTATGAGCAGCCAACTATTGATCAAGCCGGTGATCACTAAAATGGCAACCACGAGCGTGCCCACCGCCCCGAAGCCGTGCAGCGCCCGATGGGTGAGCTGAAGGTGCGCGGTATCGATCGCCTCGGCGCGGCGCGTCATCAGGAGAAGCAATCCGAACAGTGCGCCAACCCATATACCGCCTGCGAGGAGATGGAGAATGTCCGCGCCCAGGTGAAGCCATCCGGTGCTTCCCTCGTCCATGGCGCCGTGCCCGTTCCAAGCGAGTGTCGCCAACGCCGTAGCGGCGGCAATCATGGCGGTCGCCAGCCATGATGCTCTGCCTCGCGCCAGCAGGGTCGCGCCCCCGGCAATGACCAGCGCTACCATGCGCACCTTCCAGGCGGAGCCAACCGGTGGCCCTCCGAGCAAGGCAGCCACCGCGGCCTCGTCGACCGGCCAGAATGGAGATCCGGCCATCGACGAGGCCATGAGGATCAGGCCAGCGGCTGAGAGCAGCAACCCGAGCACAGCACTTCCCGAAAGCCAAGGCCGCAGAGCGATTGCATCCTCGCGCTCGCCGAGCCTAAGGCCATAGAGGCTGAACGCCGACAGGCCGAACAGCACCGTCAGGACCAGGTACAACGCCAAGCGGATGGCGACGGTCGGCCAGTCGAGCATTCGCTCACTTCACCGTGAAGGTGTAGCTGCCGGTGATTTTGTGCGTGTCGCCGGAAACGACTTGCCAGTCGACGTTGTAACGCCCGCGCGGAAGACGCTGCTTGGGGATGATGGTTAGCGTACGCCCGTCGGAGCCGACCGCGGCGCTGCTCGGCATCTTCATGGCCGCCATGCCAGGCATCGCGGCCATGATCAGTTCGGCCTTGGAGAAAGCAGGTACGAGTTTCTCGCTGAACTGGAGGCTGATCTTCTCCGGGGTCGCGACGGCCGCGTTGGCGGCGGGGCTGGCGGACACCAGCTTCGGGTGCGCGTTTGCCACGCCGCCTGCGAAGAACAAGGCGGCGGCGGCAGTCGTGATGAACAAGCGACGCATGCGGGTAATCTCCATTTCCGTTGAGTTCACCTGTATTACGCAGCAGGACGGGTCATCCTCACGATCTTTTTTCGTGCCGCCGCACCCTCTTGATGAGGGGGAAGCGGCATCGGCGCGTATTCACAAGGGAGTACAGAGCGCTTTCTACCTGCGCCTACCGTCCGAATGAGTAGGGCCGCGGGCCCGCCGGGCGCATGCGCGGGGTAATGATGAGGTTGCGGTTGACCAATCAAGGCTGGACTGGCGATCCCGAGGAGGTCATCGACTGTCTGATTGTGGGCGGCGGCCCCGCTGGACTCACGACCGCGATCTATCTTTCCCGCTTTCTCAGGAGCTGCGTCGTTTACGACGCGGCGGCGGGGCGCGCCGCCTCCATCCCGCGCTCGCACAACCTCCCAGGATTTCCCGGCGGCATTTCCGGCGTCGCGTTTCTTGCGCGATTGCAGGCTCAGTTGCATGAATATGGCGGTACGGTCCAGAGCGGTGAGATCGACGCGATCGTCGCATCAGGCGATCACTTCTCGGCAAGTTGCGGACCGAACGTCCTGTACGCGCGGACCGTCGTGCTCGCGACGGGTGTCGTCAATCGACGTCCCGAGATGCCCGATGCGATGCATGACATCGGCGTCGCGCGTGGCCTTCTCCGCTACTGCCCGATTTGCGATGGTTATGAGGCTCGGCGGATGAGCGTGGCGGTGCTCGGCTGCGACCGCCATGGCGCTGAAGAAGCCGAATTCCTGCGCGCTTATGGTGCCAAGGTCACGCTTCTCGCCGAACGGTCGCTCGACCTCGCACCGACCGAATTTGCCAGGCTGACCCAGCAGGGCGTCGATGTCGCGCCCTCGCCTGTCGAGCAGCTGCGTCTTGGCGATTGTGTCGAGGTTCGATTGGCCAATGGCCTGGAGCTACAATTCGACACGCTTTACCCTGCGCTCGGCTCATCGCCTCGAACAGGGCTTGCCACTTCGCTGGGCGCGAAGCTCGCGGCAACGGGATGCGTGCTGACCGACGCCCACCAACAAACCTCGGTTGCCGGCCTCTACGCGGTTGGTGACGTTGTGGAAGGGCTCGATCAGATCAGCGTCGCGACCGGACAAGCAGCGGTCGCTGCGACCGCAATCCATAACCTGTTGCGCGACCGCGACAGCGGATTGGCATCCGCCATGGCCGGGCTGTGGCCGGCTCAGGGCCTACCGCCGACCTAGGGTGAGCCATTGGCAGTGCAACGAGTGAAAGCCCTAAACCGGAGCGCTGATTCGTACCACACGGCGATCGGCGACACGGCCCTTCTCGGTTCGATGATCCCGCACCACGATGGTGCGCGCGCGCAGGCGGCGTGGCCGTCGAAACTGTGCGCTACCCCCGGCGCCGGGGGTTAATCGATACGCCAAAGCGGCTGAACGGTCCGACGCAAAGGCCGGAACATTTCAGGTTCGTACCTCTTACTTAGACAGGGGGTGACCGCTACCTGAACAGGAGAGAACCATGCACCACATGCAAGAGATGATCGCCACGCATCCGGACGTGAAGGGAAACACGAACGACGCACTGATCCGCTGTATTGAGGAGTGCTACTCATGTGCTCAGATCTGCACGTCGTGCGCTGATGCCTGTCTGGCGGAAGAGATGGTCGCGCAGCTTCGCCAGTGCATTCGTCTGAACCTCGACTGCGCCGACATCTGCCTGGCGGCAGGTTCTCTCGGCACCCGCCGCACCGGCAGCAATGAGCAAGCGCTGGTCGCGGCTCTTCAAGCCTGCGCCATCGCCTGCGGGCTGTGCGCGGAGGAATGCGAGAAGCATGCGAGCACGCACGAGCATTGCCGCATCTGCGCTGAACACTGCCATCGCTGCGAGCAGGCCTGCAGCGAAGCAGTTCAGTCGATCCGCTGATCAGTCAAAGGGCGCGTCCTCGGTGAAGACGCGCCCTCGGCCGTGCCTGTTCAGAAAACGACCGCTTTATGCGCACAGCCGGACCGGTTCAGAATGCCAAGTGGTATATTCCGCCGTGCATGAAGGTTCCGCCAAGGAATCCCTGGATGGAGATAGCGAGCGTCATCAGGCCAAGCACCACCCAGTACAACGTCCGCGACCGCTCGGGAACCTTACGGTGGCGCGCTGGCATCCAAGCCAGCGCGACGCCGAAGACCGCGATCAAGGTCCCGAGCCAGCGATGCGTCATCAGGATCGGGTTGCGATCGGTCAGGTAGAACCCGCCCGCGAACCAACCCAGAAACGCCGCCGCGATCGCTCCCAGCGCGCCGACCACCAGCATTATATGTGCGACATGCTGATAGTCGCGGTTGCGGCGCCACAACCCGAACAGCTCCACCCCGAACGCACCGATGAACAGTGCGATGGGAAAATGAATGACCATGGTGTGCAGCCGGCCCAGCCAGCTCACAAGCCGTTCACCGAAACTCTTGTTCTTGTTGGCGGTCTCCTCGTGCATGCCGCCCATGTCCATGTCGTCGCCGGCGATGTCGCGGCCGCCCATGTTCATGTCCACGGTCGACATAGAGCCCATGCCCATGTGGCCGTCGCCAGCGTCTGCTCCATCCTTTTTCTGAGTCTCGACTGCGCTGTTAGCACCTGGCCCGGCCCCGAGCGCATCGTGATCTTCATGCGCCGCTGCCGATGTGCTTACTGACATTGCAACCGCAAGGAGCAAAGCGAAGGCTCCGCTTCGTTTACCGCGCATCACCCAACCCCTTGTTTCGTGTTCATCAATGCCCGTTTGCCTCACCCGGCCAAATCCTTTCGTGAAACCCATCGCCCGCTCTTCAAGACGAACTGGGCCGTGGAGCTACACCAGCTGCGGCGACCGCGTCTGCCGCCCCAGCCTGAAAAAACCGCCGATCAGCTGCCGTGGCGCGCGAACAGGCGGCGCCCGCCGGGACCGAAGGCGACCACGTCATAGGCCTGCGTCTTGACGCCCGGCACTTCCATTCCCGGCGAGCCGAGCGGCATACCGCCGACCGCGAGGCCTCGCACACCCTTGGGCCGGGTCGCGAGAGCCCGCTTCATATCGGCAATCGGCACGTGGCCCTCGAAAGCCATGCCATCGGCGATTGCTGTGTGGCAGGACGAGACGTCCGCAGGGACCCCCGCGCGCTTCTGCAGCGCCGGGCGATTGGAATCATCGACGACGCGCACCTGGCGCCCGAGCTGCCGCTGCACCTGCGCTGCCCACTTGGCGCAACAGCCGCAGCCGGGATCGCGGTGCATAACGATCGGGGTAGCCGCGCTGGCGGCAACCGGAACCAACAAGGCTGCGGCAGTAAGCGCGGATCGTAAAGCTGTCTTCATGGAAAAACTCCTTGGTCATTCCTCCCGCCCCCTCGTGGGGCGGGAGGAACGAAGATTATCACTGAGGACGCTTGCCCATCGACCGGAGCATCGCCTGGAGTTCACCGATGCTCTTGTTCTGCTCGGCAATCGATTTCTGAGCCATTTGCCGGGTCTTCGCATCGGGCGACTCCCGGAGAACGATCTGCGACATGGCGATCGCACCGCGGTGATGCTCGATCATCTTGCGGACCCACGTCTCGCTCGCATTAGCGCCCTTGGCCTTCATCATCTTTTCATGCATCGCCATTTCGGCGGGCATGAAAGGCGTGTTCATGCCAGGCATGTTGTCGTGGTTCATGCCTTGCATTTTCGAGTGGTCCATGCCCTGCATCTGCTGCTGAGCCAAAGCGGGGCTCGCCGACATCGCGGCCAGAGCCAGAAGTGTTACTGCCTTGAACATCGTTTTCTCCTTCTTGACCTCAGCCAACCCGACAAGACTAGTCGGCCTCAAAACCATGTGCGAATGCCCAGAACGAGGCTGGTGGATATCGCATCCTCGCCATCCTCGCGTGCAAAACGAGCAGAACGGCCCACTCTGCGCTCGTACGAAACACCTATATAGGGGGCGAACTCTCGCTTCACCTCGTAGCGCAGCCGCAAGCCAAGCTCGATATCCGACAAGCCCGAACCGATCCGGTCTGCCGGAACGTCCTGCGCCGCAAACTCAGCTTCGACACGAGGCTGGAGAATCAGCCGCTGGGTGATGCGCTGATCGTAATAGCCTTCAACGCGGCCCAGCACGTCTCCCTTGCTAGACAAGAACAGTGCGCCCTCGACATCGAAGAAACCCGGAGCCAGGCTCTCAAAACCGACTGTCGCGTAAACACGCGAGGGATTAGGCTTGAAGTCGTACCGGATCCCTGCCTGAAAATCGGTATAGGGTCCGATTGCCCGTGCGTAGAGCGCCTGCAGCTCCGCCCTTTCCAAGCTTCTCCCAAAGTTCCCTTCGCCCTCGGTTTTAAGAACCAGACGATTAACGTCGCCACCGTACCAGGCGCTGCCATCCCAACGATAAGCATCGCGACCATCCCGGATCTGGACTTCAGCCAGGTTGAATATGACCTGCGAGAAATTCTGCCCGCCGTGCATCGACCGCAGATGCTGCTGCGAATGCGCCATGGCAGCGGCAGAGTAGACCTGGTCCGCGGCACGATCCGTCGGAATGGGGGGCGGCGGAGCGGTGCCGGCCTGCAGGTTGGTGCCGATCATCGCCGCGCCCGTGCCTGAGGGCATGCTTCCCATGTCGTGTCCCGGCATGCCTTGCATCGCGCCCGAACTCTGGCCCATTCCCGGCATCGATCCATGGTCCATGCCTTGCCTGGTGCTTGGCTGGCCGGAGGCGGCACCGCCGGAGGCACTTGGCATGGCCGACATGTCGTGCGCGGTATTGGGGTTGGGGTTGGCTCCAGGCGTATTCATGCCCGGCATGGTCGTCATGTCATGACCGGCGTGAGGATCGGCAACGATCGTTGCAGGGGCCGGAGGCTTGGCGGGCTGATTCGCAGCGGGCTTGGCCCCCGATCCCGTTTTCGCGGGCGGTGTCGATCTAGCGGCGGGCTTTGGGGACGCTTTGCGCGCGACGGGCTTGGTCGCTGCGGGCTTCTTGGCGGCCGGCTTTTTAGCGGCCGGCTTTTTCACCGCTGGCGTATTTGACGGCGGCAT
>NZ_JAGMXV010000138.1:0-1360 GCF_018006725.1 Rhizorhabdus sp. | reverse complement strand
GCGGTGTCGATCTAGCGGCGGGCTTTGGGGACGCTTTGCGCGCGACGGGCTTGGTCGCTGCGGGCTTCTTGGCGGCCGGCTTTTTAGCGGCCGGCTTTTTCACCGCTGGCGTATTTGACGGCGGCATCTTCATGCCCGGCATATTGGAATGGTCCATCTGCGCGGCCACCGGACTTGCGAGGCCAAGTGCCGCGCCGCCAGCGATCAAGAGGAACTTAGGCTGCATCGCGGTTCTCCTCGCCCATCGGGCGAACCGTCACGACACGCATCATCCCCGCGGTCATGTGATAAAGATTGTGGCAGTGGAACGCCCAGTCGCCGGGCGCATCGGCCGTTACGTCGAATGTCATCTTACCGCCGGGCGCCACATTCACCGTGTGCTTGCGAGGCGCGAAGTCGCCATGTCCGGTCACCAGCTCGAAGAAGTGGCCGTGCAAATGAATTGGGTGCGGCATCATCGTGTCATTGACCAGGGTGACGCGCGCGCGCTCGTCCTTGCGGAACGGGATGGGGTCGGCAGGGTCGCTCATCTTCTGGCCGTCAAAGCCCCACATGTAGCGCTCCATATTGCCCGTCAGGTGGATCTCCAACTGACGCGACGGGGCGCGAACGTCCGGGTTGCGGTCGAGCGCGACAAGATCGCGATAAGTGAGCACGCGATGATCCGCGTCCTCCAGCCCCTGCGGCGGCTCGCCCGTGCGGTCCTTCGGCATCGGCGAGATGGTCTGCACTCCCGGCCCCATCTTGACGCCGGGCGCGTTCTTGGGGTTGCGCATGTTCATGTCCATGCTGCCGCCTGACCCGTGATCCATCCCGGCCATGCCGCCGCTGCTCATCTGACCATGGTCCATGCCCGCCATCCCGGCAGCGCCCGCCGCCATTTGGCTATGGTCCATCCCTGGCATAGCGCCGCTCATCTGGTCGCCCCCCATCCCAGCCATGCCGGCCATCGCAGCGCCTACCGCCTTCGTTCCGTGATCGGTGGGCTCTTTCCACCCGGTGAGCTTCCACAGGTTGCGCGAGGCATTCTGCATCAACGTGGGATCCGGCCCGCGCTTTGCGACCGGGTTCTCGTCCGCCATACCGGACATCCCCTCCATCCCGCTCATGTCCATGCCCATGTCGGTCATGGTCAGCAACGTGCGCGGGCGGAGCGGCGGGACCGGGGCGATCATGCCCTCGCGCGGGGCCAGTGTCGCGCGCCCCATGCCGGATCGGTCGATCGCCTCGGAAACGAAGCTGTAGGCGCGGTCCTCGGGCGTCACGATCACGTCGAAGGTTTCCGCGACGCCGATCTGGAATTCGTCCACGGTTACCGGCCGGACGTTCTGGCCGTCGGCCTGCACCACCGTCATCGGCA
>NZ_JAGMXV010000137.1 GCF_018006725.1 Rhizorhabdus sp. | reverse complement strand
GCCCATAAGTTACCAGGTGGGCTGCGTTTTCAAACGCAAGTCGGGTGCTCAGCATGGCGCTACGGTGGCGATGACGCACCAAAAACGGCTGCACCAAGCACGAAGGCGGCCATTTGAGCGCGACGGTAAACGCCTGCTCCTCTCGGGAGCATCGCGACGCGAAGCGGCGCGTCCTACTTTGCGGCTGGGCATTTTCGGTTGGGGTTGTGCGCATCCGATCGTCTCAGGACTGCTTTCGCCGTCAGGCGTCAAAGCGTTGGCCGACTAGGCCAACTCCGTTTGTCCCTTGAAGAGATGAATTAAGGAGCGGTTGACCATATTTTTGAGACTCTTGTTTCTCGATAGCGATGGCAAGGCGGTCCAGCACCTGCCGCAAGCCGGCGTCCTCGATCTCCTCGGCGACAACCTGACGGGGCGAACGCCAGAGGCGCATAGCCTCGATCTGCTCGATACGATCGGCCTCGCGCTGCACCACATCGTCGGGGAGGGGGACAGGCCGGAGACGACGCGGAAGGAAGCGGGTAAGCCGGTTGGGGAAGCTCATGCGATAGACGTTGGAGGTCTGCGCATTGCGTGCCTTGGGGCGATCGGCCGGGGGATCGATCGGCACGCATCGCCGCTGCTTGTCGAGAAGGCCCATGCTGGTGAGCGCCACCAGCGCACGTCCGACGCTGGCGCGTGAGACGCCGGCAGCCGCCTCGATCCATTCCCAGGTCGGGAACACCTTGCCGGCGCACGTTCGCGCCAAAGTCGTAAGCTGCTCAAACACGCGCAATGCTGTGTTGGTTATCAGGGTGGCGAGGCGTTCGTCCTCGGTGAGCTGGCGGCCCTCGGCACGGGCGATGCGACGTACCGCGTTCTTGTGCTTCAGCAGCTCGGCCGCCTGCTTGTAGAGCCGGTCGGGTTCGCCCTTCGCGTAGCTGTAAAAGAAGTCATCCTCAAATGTGCCGGCCTTTCGGCTGTTTGGGTGAACATGCGCTCGAGTCGGGTTTGCCGCGCCCGATCGTGCTCTCGGCTGCGTCCGCTCGATGCGGTCGAGCGCCATGAAGCTCGCTTTCGCGAGGGTAACAACTCCCATCTTCCGTCCCCTTCGTGGGGCCGGGACCAAGGCAAAACTAGAGCGTGGCGCGAAGCGCGCTCCCTTGAACCGTAGTTCGAGAACGAGTATGAGAGGGGCGTCTGAAGCCTGGTCGATGCCGGCAAGCATCGCTCATTTCGTTCCAGGGTGCCCGGCATTCGTGCCGGGCATTCGTTTATGTGATCACGGCCGCTTCCTATCCGGCGGAGTGCCGGCTGGCGAACTCTGCAAAATTTCGTGGACGGGCGGAAGCGCCGGCAGTTCGTGCTATTGCGGATCAAACAGATAAATCGCTCGTGCTATCACGGATCAATTAGGGCAGGATTCGTGCTTTCGCGGATCAATCGGTGTGATGGCTTCGTGCTTTCGCGGATGAATGCCGCAGAAAGCATCGCATGAGTCGAATCATGCAACCGTGGTGGCGATTAGTGGCAGGGTTACCTTTGGCTCGATCAATACCTGACAATGTCCGGTCTTCCGACCAGGTCGAGGCGTAGCGTTTGGTTCAGCCTGCGGAGCATCAAATAGCGTCACGCGGTAATCTGGGATGGAGTTTGTCTCGAGTATTGCCTTCAAGGCATGTCGAAAATGAGCGAGTGAGTTCTGGTAACCGAGTTGGAGACGTAGATTGTCGAGGGTCAGTTCGTAAGGGCCACTGATGCAACTGGATCTAGCTATTTCGTAAAGCCGCCTTTCGACAGGGCCGAGTTGGAAATAGGCTGGTGCGTAGTCCAGAACCTGCCGATCGTGAAGAATGGCTCGGAAAAGCCAGTCGCATAGACGTACCCTAACTGCTTTGAGGCGCTTGTCACCATCGCTCGTGCCGGTTTTGGTGTAATACAGCTTCGCCTCCGAGAGCCACGAGAAATAACCCTCCTCGCCTTCGCCTCCAGCCTCGATATTGGTTTTGATCTGAGTGCCTTGGAGCCGCTCCAATGCCTGCGAAAGGCGCGCGTACGATCGCGCCGATGTGTTGTTGCCGGTAACGCAAAACAGGTCGTGGGCCGTAAAGTAGAAATCCTGTGAGACCTGCTCGCCCGCTTCGAGTTTCGCAACCATCAAGCTAGCGATATATAAAACGATTTCTTTATCGTATATCGTGGCAACGCCCTTGGCGGTAGGGACGATCTCGATCGAAACCTTGTCGGTTTTATAGGCGAGAGTTTTGGTCCATTTGCCCTTGCTGAGTGCGAAAAATGGAAATGCCATCAATGACCGCTCGCCGCGCACCTCGCTCATGAGCGGGCTGTCGAGTGAGAAAAGGTCGCCCTGATTTATCGGCATCTGCCCGGACCCCTTGGCAACTCGCGTGGCGTGCGTCACCGTAGCCCCGCTTTGCAATTATCCGCAAAAGCACGAACTCCGCCCTTCGCATTGATCCGCGAAAGCACGAAGTGAGGGATGTATGACGAAGTCGGGTCCCCGACGCGTAGGTCATTTCGCCAAGGACTCGTGCTTTCGCGGATCAATCCCCTCGCTTCGCTCGGCTCGGAGATCGGAGGTATCACCGACCACCTCGCAAATGATCTGATTTGCGACGCCCTCATGGGAATACCGCCGCTCGTGACCGCGATCGGCCGATCCCGTTGGAAGTTGTCAACAAAGCGCACTTCTCAAAACCCATTTCCGTTAGTAACTCAGTGGCAGGGCCGTTGTCGATGAGTTTCGGGAAAATTGCATGTTGATCGGTTATGCGCGGGTGTCGACGGCCGACCAGGATCTGACGCCCCAGATCGAGGCATTGAAGCAAGCCGGCTGCGAGCGGCTCTATTCCGACAAGGCCAGCGGCGCGAAAGTGAATCGTCCTGGCCTCGCCGAAGCGATTGCCTATGCGCGATCGGGTGACGTGCTGGTCGTGTGGAAGCTGGACCGCCTCGGCCGCACCATGAAGGGGCTGGTCGATTTGTCGGCCGACCTCGACGAGAAGGGGATCGGGCTGCGTTCGATCACCGATGGAATCGACACTTCGGGAACGGCGGGGCGGCTCGTCTTCAACATCCTGGCGGCGATGGCCCAGATGGAACGCGAGCTGGTCCGCGAGCGGACCACTGCTGCGCTGGCCGTCGCACGGCGCAAGGGCCGGTTCGGCGGGCGAAAGACGATGATGACCGAAGAGCGCCGGAACGCGGCCACCAAGCTGCTCAAGACGGAGATGTCGTCGCGCGAGATCGCGCGCGCGATCGGCGTCTCGATCTCGACCTTTTACAGGCATTTTCCCGCGCGATAGCTGCGGTGCCGACGCGTGCGGCGTATCACGGGAATGGGCGCGCAGCTGGCTGCTCAAGAATAACCCGGTTGCCCAAGCCATTCGAAGCCCGTGCCAGCGCATCGGCTGCGTCTGCAATCAGATCCTCGGAGACAGCGTTGGGGGCGAGTACGAGACCCGCCGAGCATGTCACCTCGCCGATCGGCGTCTCATTCTCGACGCGCTGCAGCTTTCGCCTCGAGAATGCCTTGCGGGCTGCGTTCAGCATATCGCGGGCGGCTTCGGGGTCGCAGTTGTCGAACACGATGGCGATCCGCTTTGCCTCCCAGCGGCCGACCCGGTGCGGCATGCAATGATCCCGCAATGTCTGGCCCAGCGCGCGCAGGACCCGCTCGACGACGCCGATCCCATGAGCCGCCCCGATCGAGGTGACCTGATCGAGCGCAACCAGCGCAAGAAGGGTAGGGCCTTCCCGCCCGAGTGCGGCGGTGAGCACCGAGTCGATCGCGATGCGGTTGAGGAGCGAGGTAGCAGGATCGATGTCGGTATCGACGCCCAGCGAGCGTAGGCGCTCGCGGACTAGCGCCGTCTGAAGGCTCAGCTGCTTCAACCGCTCTTCGGCGCGCTCGGCCTGGGCAGTCATCCGAGCGACCGCGCTGTGAATGTTGCCGTCTGTCGAGACCAGTTCGGCCGCGGTGAGCGTGAGCGATTTGACGAAGGCATTGGCTTCCTGGGCGGTTGCCCCGATGATGTGCATGACCTCCGTGGAAAGCTCACCGATCGTCGTCGCGGTGCCATGGAGATCCGCTGGTGCCGAAATTGCTCGCACGTCTTCCTGTCGGAGGCGATAACCGCCGTCGATCAGATTGGCGACGGCCATGAAATGGGCCTCGTCAGCACCTTCGAAATAGGTGTGAGCGAAGCCGTAATTCTCGGGGCTGTGCGGCAGTCGATGCTCGTCGAGAAAATCGACAATGGCATGACCCGATTCGTCGGCTGGCGGACTGGTGCGCAGATCCATCAGAAGCCTCTATCGCCGTTCCGACACAAGGATGTCGTGCCACAGGAACAGATCGCGGTCGATGAGTTCGAGAAGTGCGTTGATAGCGGCCTCGCGGGAGCCAAGTTGATAGCGGCGCTGGATCTCGTCCGCGACTCGCAGCGATGCAGGGGAGAGCGCGTAGGTGGACCGCTTGTAACCCGCAGCATCCTCGCGTTCTTTTTTGCGGCGCATCGATAGGGTCGACCGCGCGGGTTTCGGCTGAGAGTCCATATCGCCCTCTAAGCGAAACAGGTGTCACTCTCCAAAGCTCGTTTGATGGGAACGGAGTTCACCACCGGAATTGGTTCAGTTTGCTCCGGTCCGGGGCGGGAGAACCGAATTGAGCATGTTCATCAGGATGGATTGCAAAACCCGCTCGATCGCTTCGGGAGCAAGCCCATCGCCTTTCACCTGCTCGGCGAGCGACAGTAACTGGGGGCAGGAAGCTTCGACGAAGCGGCACGTGACGAGGTAGATCTTGTCGAAGCTGTCATCGAAATAGGCGAGGGGCGTCTTCATCCAGACTGCGGCAAGAAACGCACGTTGCCGGTCGATCTCCAGGATCTCCATGACCCTTATCTGCATCGCGGCCGTAAAGCTGGCGCGACCGGATTTGACCTTTCCGATGAGACTGACGCTTTTCCCGAGTCTCCGGGCCATTTCGACATTGGTTACGCCACGGCGATTCCACTGCTCGATGATAAGCGGATAGTAGAAGTCTGTCTCGGTCTGTCGGCTTGCTGCATTCCTCTGGTCAGTCATGACGACCCCCCTTCTGGGCGCTATATACGGTTATAGCCCGAGAGGCTGTCAATATTTTTTTTAGCGTTAGTCGGAACTTCTCGACGAATCGCACAATCGAAGACGCACAGCATCGACACGGTGAGCAGGAAACGCGCTGTGGCAGGGGTGGTGGGGTCGGTAGTGGCCCTGTCCCGCGCGGCCTGGAAAAGCGCCTTCTGATCGATCTGAATGCGGAAACCGACCCGGTTTTCACCATTGTCCTCGATCGTCGAGGCGCGTTCGAGCATCAGCTCGAAATCCGGCATATCCAAGAATTTCTCCAGTCCATACAGGGCGGTAGAGGAAACGGTCTCAAACCGTCGCGTTGCCAGCGACCGGGTTCTGATCGCTTCTGTTGTGAGACGGAACAGCTCATCGCTGACCCGGAAGGCGTAGATCACATTCGACATGGGGAACGGATAACCCGAGTGCGGGCGAGCGCATACCATCTGGATTGATAGTTTCTCGAGCAATCAATCATTGCCGCACGACCGGGGGTGGTCATTCCAGTTTCGCAACGAAGACGGAAAAAAATTCCGCAGGTGGTAAAAAAATTACCTGCTCTATGTTTGTCTGCAGACCCATCGCGTCAGTTTTTTGGCGGAAATGCGTAGTCGGGCTTTCCCGCAGTCAAAGTCGATACGGTAATTTTTTTCCGTCTTGTCGAGGGTCAATACTTGCGAAATCCTTAGGGAGACGACGCGCTTGTGCTTCGTCTTCCAAGGGGAAAGAGCATGTCTGCACTTTCAATGCCGAAGGGTGGCCAGATCAATGGTGTCCTTCTCGGTCTGGCGATCATCGCGATGGTGATGGTCCTGGGCGCGTCGGCGGCGTTCGCCGGCGCCGACACGACGTTCAATACCGCGCTGACGAAGTTCACGGACTTCCTCGAGGGCTCGGGCGGCAAGATCATCACCGTCATGAGCCTCGCGGGCGGCATCGTCGCGCTGGCGTCGGGCCGCTTCAGCCTGGGCCAGGTGGCCGTTCCCGTCGCCGTCGGCGTCGGCGCGGGCACGGGTATCCCGATCGTCACCTCGACCGTCACCGCGACGATCTGAGGCGTCGGCTGGATCAACCGCTGGGAGGGCGGCTTAGCTTATGGACCGGTACACCATCCCTTCGCATCTCGACGACCCGGAGCTGATCGGCTTCTGGACGCTGGACGAGTTCCTCGCGATGGCGATCCCCTTCATCTGGGGGATCCTGTCGCAGCACGTCGTGATCGGACTGATGGTCTCGTTGCTCGGCTGGTGGGGTTTTCGGAAACTCAAAGCCGGCAAGGCCACGTCGTGGATTCTCCACATGGCCTACTGGCACCTGCCGTCGAGTTTTACCGGGCTGAAGGCGACACCGCCCTCCCACCTTCGCGTGATGGTGGGCTAAATGGATTATTCTGTCGGTCTCGCGCAGTCGCAGCGCGTCCTCAAGCAGCGCAACATGCTCGGCATCGTCGCGCTGGTCCTCGCGGGCCTCGTGGTGCTGCTGTTCCTGGTCGGCGCGACCCGTGACCGGGAGATCGTCCTGCAGCCGATCGTCCGCTCCCCGTTGACGCTCTCGTCGAGCGGGGTCAGCGAGCAGTATCTGGAGATGGTCACGCGCGACACCGCGCTGATGACGCTCAACCGCTCGCCCGAAAATCTCGAATACTGGATGGACTCGATCCTGGCGATCGCCACGCCGGAAGCACATGGTTCGCTCAAGCGCGACCTGATGAAGATCCTCAACGAGCAGCGCGGATCGAGCATCAGCCAGTATTTCACGCTCGCCGGCATGAAGGTCGACACCGAGAAACTGACCTCGGAAGTGACCGGCACGCTGCACACCGTCGTCGGCTCGAAGTCGGTCACCGCCGAGCCGAAGACGTTCCGCTTCTACTGGGCGTATCGCGGCCTGACTCTCCAGCTCAAGGGCTTCGGGATGGTCACCAAGGCCGACAAGGACGCCGCGGCAACCATCGGAGACGACGCATGACCGCCTGGGTCGCAGTCGGGCTGATCGGGGGCGGGACCGCCTTCGCATCGCGCCTGTGTTCGCTATCGCGCCTGATCGGGGCAGGGATGATCGTCGCGGGCGGAATGGTGCTCGCCGCGCCAGCCTTTGCCGACGAGCATGTGCTGGCGAAGGACAACAGCGAGGTCGCCTGCACGATGTCGAAGTCGGGGCTGACCCGCGTCAGCCTCAAGGACGATCGCTTCGCCAGCGTCTCGAAGCTGACCACCGGGGTCGATACCGACGATTTCACCGTGGTCAACGAACCGACCCGGGGCGACATCTATGTGTCGGTCCCGGAAGCCTATTCTCGGCCGAACGTGTCGTTCTTCGGCACCACGTCGAAGGGCTATGTCTACAAATTCTCGTGCCGCCTCGCCGGTGACGACGCGCAGCAGGTGTTCGTCGAGAATAAGGATATCGGTGGCGCCGCGGAAACGCAGGTCGCGGCCGTCGCGGCATCGCCGCAGGAGGCGTCCGCCACGCTGGTCCAGGCGATGTTCCAGTCCGCGCCGCTCGAAGGGTTCGAGGTCAGGCCCGCGGTCACCGACCCGGTGATGATTGGCTCGCTCAAGGTCCAGATGGTCGCCGAGTATCGCGGCGCCAGCCTCGCAGGCCGCACGCTCAGGATCGAGAACCGGGGCAAGGTTCCGGTCGCGCTGGGCGAGGGAACGATCGCACCGTCGAACGCGATCGCGGTCTCGGTCGCCAACCCCAACCTCAAGCCCGGTGAAGCCACCACCGCCTATATCGTCACGCCTTCGGGCCTCGCCAACGGAGTGCGGCCATGAGCCTCAAGGACATCTTCCAGCGTAACCGTGCCAAGCAGCTCGATACCGAGCCGGAGGAGGGCGGGGACAGCGAGCTGATGGCCGGCAACGATGCCGTCCGCAAGAAGCAGCTGCTCTACCTCGGCTGTGGTGGCGCCGTCGCGCTGGTGCTGGGCTCCTGGTACGTCATGGGCGACGATGCCAAGCTGAAGCCGGTCGGCACCGACGGGAAGGAGGTGAAGATCACCACCGACGACATGGTCAACCGGAACATGTCGCAGCGTGAATGGCAGGCCGCATCCGAAGCGCAGATGCAGTCGATCAACAATCAGCTGAAGGGCGTCGACGGCCAGCGCGCGCAGATGGAGCAGTTGCAGGCGCAGATCGCCGCGCTCCAGGGCGAGAAGCAGTCGATGGCGAGCGATGGCCAGCGGGTCATGAGCGCCTATCAGCAGGAGAACGACCAGCTTCGCCAGCAGATCGCGCAGCGTAACGCCGCGCCGGCCGCGCCGGCTCCGACGCAGATGTATGGCCCCGGCCAGCCCAATTACCGCACTCCCGGCGCGCCGATGACGGCGGGCGAGGCGGCAGCGGCTGCGGTGTCGCAGTCGCGCTCGATCAAGCTGGTGTCGTTCGAGGGCGGCCCCTCGGGCACCGCGACTCGGATCTCGGGTGGCACGACCAGCTACACCGACAGCCCCAATTACCTGCCGCCCAACTCGATCGCGAAGGCGAAGGTCATCGTCGGCGTCGACGCCTCGGCGGGGGTGCAGTCGCAGACCGATCCGCTGCCGGTGATCCTGCGCATCACCGGCCCGGCGCGCTCGGTCTACCAGAACGGCAAGCTGCTCACGACGCGGATCGAAGGCTGCGTCATCAACGGCGCGGCGCGCGGCGATCTCTCTTCCGAGAAGGTCTATGTGAAGCTGCAGCGGATGACCTGTCCGCAGGCCAATGGCCGGTTCGCGGTGTCGGACGTGAAGGGCTTCATCAGCTTCGCCGGCAAGACCGGCGTGCGCGGCCGTGTCGTCAGTCGCGAGGGCTCCTTGGCGATGCAAGCTTTCTTTGCCGGGCTTGTAGGTGGTGCAGGCAATGCGCTGAACACTGCCTTCAACCAGCCACTCGCAACCTTCGAGACAGACGGCAAAGGAGGGATCAATCGCACCCCGAGCATCGGCAACGTCGGTTTGCGCGCTTTGGGCGGCGGCGCCGACGAGAGCGGTCGAACAGTTTCCAAATACCTGATCGAGCGCGCCGAACAGTACCAGCCCATCATCGAGATGCCGACCGGCATCGATGTCGAGATCGTCTTCCTCGAAGGCGTCTTCATCCAGAACTGAGCCCGGAAGGAGGCGGTCACATGGCAAATACTATCATGATCGGCGCGATGGCGGGGGCGGCGATGCTGCTGACCGGCTCGGCCGAAGCGCCGATCGGCGCGCAGGTCCAGGTCGCGCTGCAGAAGCGGCTTCCCAAGACCAAGGTCGATGCGATCGACTGCTCCAAGGTCGACGGGCTGTGCGAGGTCGTGGCGGGTGCGAACTTGTTCTACGTCGACAAGTCGGCGCGCTATCTCGTCATCGGCCGCGTCTATGACATGGAGACGCGGCAGGATCTGACCGCCGCCAAGCTGCTCGCGCTCAATCCCGATATGCTGGTGGGCGGCGCGGCGAAGGCCAATGCCACGCCCGATGCGCCCGAGGCCGGCGCGGCGCGGGCGGGTGCGCGAGTCACGACCCAGCCCGCCGTCGCCCGCACGCTCGATGTGACGCGGCTGTCGAGCAAGGGTGCGATCGTGTGGGGTTCGGGCACGCAGACGGTCACCGTCTTCTCCGATTTCCACTGCGGCTACTGCCGCGCGCTCAGTCAGGCGCTCGAGACGATGAACGTGCGCGTCATCGAGCGCCCGATCTCGGTGCTGGGAAGCCGCGAGATCGCCAACCAGGTGCTGTGCGCCCGCGATCGTCATGCGGCGGTCCGCGCGGCCTATGCGCAGAACCCGGTCCCGGCAGGCCCGAAGTGCGACACCAGCGGTCTCGATGAGAACGAGGCGTTCGCCAAGGCGCACGGCATCAACGGGACGCCCGTCATCGTCCGCTCCGACGGGGCGGTGATCGAGGGTTTCAGGCCCAAGGCCCAGCTCGTCGAATGGTTGAAGGGAGCCAAGTCGTGACCCGATCCGTGATCCGCCTGCCGGCCTGCCCGGTTTCCGACTATCGCCCGCACGCCCGCGCGAAGCGTATTGCGGCGCTGGCGATGACCGCGAGCCTGGGACTGCTCGCCAGCTGTACGACGCTGGGCACCAACATCTCGGGCAAGTTCGCGTGCGGCGCGCCCGAGGGTGGCAGCTGCTCGCCGGCGACCGTCATCGATGACAAGGCGCTGGCCGAGATCACTGGCGACAGTGGCTATCATCCCGCAGGACCGTACCAGGCACCCGCGCGCAACAGCGGTGGTACGCAGCGGATCGCCTATGCCTCGACGCCGGTGCCGGCGCAGGCGGCGGGGGTCGGGCCGCAGAAGGTGTTGCGGATCGTGTTCCCCTCGCATGTCGACGCGGCTGGGCGCTTCCACGAGACCGCGGTCGTGCAGGCGGTGGTCGACAACGGCCAGTGGCTGGCGGCGACCGACGGCCACGGTTCGGCGCTTGCCGCGACGCAGACGCTCAACGTCAGCCCCGAGATCCTCTCGCAGCTCGGCGCGCCGATCGCCGCGCTTCCCCCGGTGCCCGCCGAGGTCGCGCAGGTCGCCGCCCCGGCAGCGGCCGCAGGTGCGGCGAGCGCGGTCGGCGCACCAAGTGCGGCAGCGGTCGCGGCCGCGCGGGCCAGGGCGCGCGACGCGGCTGCTGGCAAGGGTGTGCCGATCGCCGCGACGCAGAAGCCGGCTTCGCCCGAACTCGCGTCGAGCACGCCGGGTAACCGCCCAGCGACCTTCTCGCCGCGCGTGGAGGACTGATCGTCATGGCGAAGACCGGCTTCATAGCCCGCCTGCTCGGCGATACGCGCGCACCCGACCAGGGAACACCCTCGCATGGCGCGCCGATGCTGTCGCAGTGGCTGCCGTATCGCAGCTACGACGCGCGGCACGACCTGTTCTACCAGACCGACAGCATCGCGTTCGCGCTGGAACTCGCGCCGCTCATGGGTGCGGACGAGCGCACCGGGGAGATCATCGCGCAGATGCTGTCCGAGAGCGTCCCGCCCAGCGCGCGGGTCCAGCTGCTCGCATTCCAGAGCCCGCGTGTGGGCGCGCTGATCGCGCAATATGCGCTGCCGCGCTACAAGGCGGGCGGCATCCATCGCAAGATCGCCGAGCGGCGGTCGGCGTTCCTGCGTCACGGCGCATGGGTATCGATGTCGAAGGACGGACCGTTCCACGTCCGCAACCATCGCATCTTCCTGTCGGTCTCGATCCGTAGCGGGAAGGCGACACCGGAGGAGCTGACCGGCGTCCGCGACAGCATCGTCTCGACGCTGCAGTCGATCGACATGCCGGCAACCCGGCTGAAGCCGGTCGATCTGATCGCGCTGATCGACGACATCACCGCGCCGGCGTTCGACGTCTCCGACCACGTCTCGGAATATTCAGAACTCGATCCGATCGCCGACCAATGCGTGCGGCGCGACGTCCAGACCGTCGTCCAGGCCGACCGCCTGCTGGTATCGGTCGAGCCGCTGCGCGCGGTGACGAACCTGTCGGGCGAGACGCAGTATCAGGAGATCCGGCCCGACACGTTCGACTATCGCTTCTTCTCGGTCAGGAACCTGCCGAACCGCTGGGCGCCGTGGGACGTGCAGAAGCTGATCGGCGACATGTTCTCCGACAAGCTGCGCCCGGGGTGCCCGACTCTCACGTCGCTATGCCTGTGCTACCAGGACGAACAGGCCGCCTCGTCTAAGGCCGGTTACAAGTTCATGCGTACGTCGAGCCTGGCGGACTCGAAGTCGGCGCGGCTGCTCCCGCAGCTGAAGGACCAGAGCCGCGAATGGGAGCATGTCACCCAGGAGCTGCGTCTCGGCAAGAAGCTGGTGCAGGCCTATTATGCGGTAGGCATCATCAGCCCGAAGGGGCAGGGGGACGCTAACGAGCGCACCGTCAAGTCGATGTACAAGGCGGCCGGGTGGGACCTGCTCGACGAGCGGTTCCTCCAGATCATGGCGTTCATGTCGTGTCTGCCGATGACGCTCGGCAACGGGCTCGACAGCGACCTGAAGCGCATGAAGCGGCTGCGCACGATGCTGACCTCGACCGCGGCGAATATGCTGCCGATCCAGGGCGAGTATCTCGGCGGGCATCTGCCGCACCTGATGTTCATCGGGCGGCGCGGCCAGCCCTTCTTCTGGTCGCCGTTCGAGAACAAGGCCGGCAACCACAATGTCGCGGTGTTCGGCAAGTCCGGCTCGGGCAAGTCGGTCGCGCTGCAGGAGCTGTGCGCGGCGTTCGCCGGCGTGGGCGCCAAGATCATCGTGATCGATGACGGCCGCTCGTTCGAGCATATGGCCAAGAGCCTGGGCGGCAACTTCGTCGAGTTTCGCCTGCGCGACGGGTTCAGCCTCAATCCGTTCTCGATGATCGACGAGACGCTGGTGGCGCAGGACGAGGATTATCTCGTCGACGCGCTGGCGATGCTCAAGTCGATCATCGGGCAGATGGGCCGTCACATCGACAAGCTCAACGACACCGAGCGCGGTCTGATCGATCGTGCGGTCAACCAGGTGTGGGAGGCCAAGGGCAGGGGAGGGTGCGTCGACGACGTGATCGAGGCGCTCGGCTCCGACGGCTCTGTGCAGGGGACGGATCTCGCGATCGCGATGTTCCCGTTCTCGGGAAAGGGCACCTACGGCAGCTTCTTCACCGGTGAGGCGTCGGTGGACATGTCGAACGCGCTAACGGTGTTCGAACTCTCGGACCTGTCGAGCCGCGAGGAACTGCGCTCGGTCGTGCTGACCGCGATCATGTTCATGTCGTCGCAGACGATGCGCCGGATGGACCGCCAGATCCCCAAGGCGCTGCTGATCGACGAGGCGTGGCAGATGCTGCGCGGTGGGTCGATGGCCGATTTCGTCGAGACCTACAGCCGAACCTGCCGCAAATATGGCGCCTCGCTCATCACCGCGACGCAGAGCCTCAACGACTATTACAAGTCGGAAGGGAGCCTCGCGGCGCTGGAGAACTCCGACTGGTCGGTCATCCTGATGCAGAAGCCCGACACGATCTCGGACTTCCAGAAGCACGGCCGCTTCGACATGGACCCCTACACCGAAAGCCTGCTGCGTTCGCTGAAGCGCAACGGCGCGGAATATTCCGACATCCTCATCAAGGGGCCGGAATCGATGGCGGTCGGGCGGCTCGTCCTCGATAAATATTCGGCGACGCTCTATTCCTCCAGCCCGCAGACCTTCGCCGATATCGAGCATCTGATCGAACTCGGC
>NZ_JAGMXV010000136.1 GCF_018006725.1 Rhizorhabdus sp. | reverse complement strand
GTCTTCACCAAGGCCTCCGACGGCTCATGGCCGGGCGCGAGGATCACGAACGCCTTGACCACTTCGCCGCGCGTCGGGTCGGGGCTCGACACCACCGCGCTCTCGGCGACGGCCGGATGCTCGAACAGCGCGCTTTCCACCTCGAACGGGCCGATGCGGTAGCCGGAGGACAGGATCACGTCGTCCGACCGGCCGACGAACCAGAAGAATCCGTCTTCGTCGACGATCGCGCGATCCCCTGTCAGGTACCAGCCATGGCGGCGCGTGTCGGCAGTGCGTTGGGGATCGTCGCGATAGCGTGCGAACAGGCCGGGCGGTGGTGCCTCGGCGATGCGTAGCGCCACGTCGCCCTCTTCGCCGGCGGGCATGCGCTGTCCGTCGCCGTCGATCACCGCCAGGTCGAAGGCCGGGGCAGGGCGGCCCATCGATCCCTGCCGCGCCGCGCCGGGGCGGTTGGCGCACAGCAGGACGGTTTCGGTCTGGCCGTAGCCGTCATGGATGTCGAGGCCGGTCGCTGCCTTCCACAGGTCGATCACTTCGGGGTTCAACGGCTCGCCCGCGCTGACGCAGTGGCGCAGCGACGGGAAGGTCCGGCCGGCGATGTCGCCCCGCACGAACATGCGATAGGCGGTGGGCGGCGCGCAGAGCGTCGTCACCGGCATCCGTTCGAGCAGGTCCATCGTCGCGGCGGGATCGAAGGCGGCATTGTGGTGGACGAAGATCGTCGCACCCATCAGCCAGGGCGCGAACAGGCTGCTCCAGGCCGCTTTGGCCCAGCCCGTGTCGGACAGGTTCCAGTGCAAGTCGCCGGGCTTGAGGTCGAGCCAGTAGCTGCCGGTGATCCGGTGCGCGAGCATATAGCCGTGCGTGTGGATCGTCATCTTCGGCTGGCCGGTCGTGCCGCTGGTGAAATAGCAGAGCGCGTCTTCGTCGAAGCCGGTATCGGCGAGCGGAGCGAGGGGCTCGGCGCCGTCGCGAAGCGCGTCATAACCCAGCCATCCCGCGCGCGGCCCGTCGATGTGGAGCCGGACGATGTCGGCGTCGCCCAGCGCCTTGTCGACCCGATCCGCCATGTCACCGGTGGCGGCGACGCAGCGCGCCTCGGCCGCCTGCTGGCGATAGGCGATGTCCTTCGCCATCAGCTGCGTCGTGCCGGGGGAGGCGACCGCGCCGATGGCGATACAGCCGAGCATCAGCTCCCACCATTGCTGCTCGCGGTTGAGCAGGATCAGCACCGTATCGCCCCGCCGCACGCCCGCTGCCGTCAGCACCGCCGCCGCCCGTCCTGCGGCAGCGGCGATGTCGGCAAAACTCCGCTCGACCGTCCGACCGTCAGCATCGACCCATAGCATCGCCGGATCGGTTGGCCGAAGCTCGGCCCAGCGCCCGATGACGTCGCGGGTGAAGTTGAACAGGTCCGGCCGGTCGGGAAGGTGGAGCATCGTCATTTGGCTTCGTTGATGATGTGCAACTGGGTGAACTCGTGCAGGCCTTCCTCGGCGAACTCGACGCCGAGGCCCGACTGCTTCGCGCCGCCGAAGGGGATGGTCGGGCCGAAGTCGAGATGCTGGTTGATCCAGGTGGTGCCGCTTTCCATGCGGCCCGCCATATCGCGCAGCTTCTCGCGGTCGCTGCCCCAGACCGAACCGCCCAGGCCCATCGCCGAGGCATTGGCGCGGGCGAGTGCATCCTCCGGATCGTCGAAGCGGATCACCGGCAGGATGGGGCCGAACTGTTCCTCATCGACGATCCGTGTTCCATCGCTGATATCGCGCACGATCGTCGGGCGCACGAAATAGCCTGGTCGGTCCTCGATGATGCCGCCGGCGACAATCGTGCCATTGGCCTTGGCGTCCTCCAGGAAGCCCTTCACCTTCTCATATTGCGCAGCATTTTGCAGCGGCCCGATCTGGACGCCCTGCTTCAGCCCGTCGTCGACGATCGCCTCCTCGGCCAGCCGGGCGAGCTCGACGCACAGCGCGTCATAGATGTCGGAATGCGCATAGACGCGCTTGATCGCCAGGCAGACCTGCCCCGCGTTGAGGAAGGCGCCGCCGAAAATGCCGGGTGCGACCTTGGCCGGATCGGCGTCGGGCATGACGATCGCGGCATCATTGCCGCCCAGTTCGAGCGTGAGCCGCTTGATCGAGGCGGCGGCGCTCGCCATCACGCGGCGACCTGTCTCGGTCGATCCGGTGAAGCTGATCTTGGCGATATCGGGATGCGCGGTCAGTTTGCCGCCGAGGTCGTTGGCATCGGTGACGATGTTGACCACGCCGGCGGGGAAGATATCGGCCATCAGAGCGCCCATCTTCAGCGTGGTAAGCGGGGTCGTCGGCGCGGGCTTCACTACCATCGTGTTGCCGGCGAGCAGCGCGAGCGGCAGCTTGAAGGCGACGATCAGGACCGGGAAGTTCCACGGGATGATCGCGCCGACCACGCCCAGCGGGCGGCGGCGCTGCTCGACCCGGTGGCGGTCATTGTCCTCGAGCACCCGCACCGGCAGCTCGTGGCTCGCCAGCTGCCGGATGAAGGCCTGGGTATAGGCGATCTCGGCGGTCGCCTCGGGCAGCGGCTTGCCCTGTTCCTGGGTCAGCAGGCGGGCGAAGGCTTCGGCCTCGGCTTCGATCGCATCGGCCAGCTTCAGGATCATCGCGCGGCGGTCCTCGATCGGCTTGGCGGCCCAGGCCGGGAAGGCGCGTTTCGCGGCGGCGACCGCCTCGTTCAGCTGGTCCTCCGACCCGCGCGGGCAGGTCGCGAGCACCTCCTCGGTCGCCGGGTTGACGACATCCATCGTCATCGCGCCGTCCACGAGACGGCCGTCGATCAACAGTTTATAGTCGGTCATGATCCTCTCCTCATGGGCCGCGATCCTTATGGTCGCGGCCCCTCATCCTGTCAGAATTTATAGCCGACGGTCACGCCATAGGTGCGCGGTGCGCCGACATGGTTGTAATCGAAGCCGAAGCCCCCGGTGAGATCGACGCGCGAGGTGAGGTAGAATTTGTTGGTCAGGTTCTTGCCCCAGATCGAGGCGGAGAAGGGGCCCCGCTCGAAGTCGATGTGTCCGCCGAACAGGGCGTATCCCGACTGACGCAGTCGGGGCACGTTGAACACCTCGAAATACTGGCTCGAAACATAGCTGATGTCGGGATGCAGGCTCAGCTTGCCAGCGTCGTCGTCCATCAACGTGATGTCGAGACCGGCATTGGCACTGATCGACGGCGCGTTCGACAGGCGGTTGCCCTTCACATCGACGCCGCTCAATATGCCTTTCTTGATCTTGGCGTTGAGCAGGCCGAGGCCGGCGCGCACGGACAGGAATTCGCTCGCGCGGGCGCTGAACTCGACCTCGCCGCCGAAGATGCGCGACTTGTCCACGTTCACCAGCGTCTGTGCGGCGGTCTGCGGGCTGATGTTGATGAACTGCTGGTTGTTGTAGAGATAATAGAAGCCGGCGAGGTTAAGGGTAATGCGACGATCGGCCAGCTGCAGCTTGGCGCCGCCCTCGAAGGCGTCGATCGTCTCGGGCTTGGCCACCGAGGCTTCGGACGGATCGAAGAAAGCCTGCGCATTGAAGCTCGGCGCGCGATAGCCGCGGCTGTAGCTCGCATAGAGCATGCGGTCACGATCGATCTTATAGTCGATGCCGATCTTGCCCGAGATATTGTTGTTCTTGAAGCTGAGCGTGGTCGGCGGGATCAACGTCGCGATCAGCGATCCGTCGACGCCCAGCGCATCCGAGCGCAGGCCCTTCTGCTTGCCGTCGTCGCGGGTGTAGCGCAGGCCGCCGCGCAACGTGAAGCCGCCGCCGAAATCATAGTGCATGTCGGTGTAGAGCGCATAGCTGTGCTTGAGCTGGTCGAAGCTGTTCGCCACGCTGCAGGCCGCCGGCAGGCCAGCGGCGCAGTCAGCCGCATCCACCGTTCCGTTGCCGTCGATGTCGGCATCCTTGAAGATGCCGAAGTCGGTCGTGTTGAACACCTTCTCGCGATTATAATAGGCGCCGAGAATGAACTCGAACGGGCCGCCCCAGCTGCTGGCCAGGCGGAGGTCCTGCGACAGCTGGCTCGCGCGGTCGCCATAGAAGATTTCCAGCGTCTTGTTGGGGGCGCCGTCGGTATCCTCGCCGAAGTTGAGCCGTCCCTTGTCCCAGGACGACACCGATACGATCGACAGGTCGTTGCCGATGTCGAAAGTCGAGGTCAGCGACAGCGCATAGGTGCGCGCGCGACGGCGCGGCGTATAGTTGGACTCGATCTGGCGACGGCCGATCCCGGTGCGGAAATAGCTGCTGCCCTGGCCGAGCGATTCATAGAGGCCGACGCCGACGCCATCGGGGCCGGGCGCGGCGAAGATGCCGTAGTTGCGCGGATTCTGATAGCTGGTCGAGGCGCGGAGCAGGAAGGATGTTCCGTCCTTCGGCTCCCACAGCATCGATCCGCGCACCGCATATTCGCGGGTGCCGTTGAGGTCGGGCTGTCCGGGAAGCTGGTTGCGGAACCAGCCTTCGGCTCGCGCGGCGGTAAAGGCTATGCGGGCAGCGACCGTCGCCCAGCGGAAGGTTGATCGCGCCATTGGCTTCGTGGCGATTATAATTTCCATAGCCGAGGTTCAGATAGCCCTCGACCTTCCCCAGGTCGGGCTTGTGGCTGATCAGATTGACCGCGCCGCCGGTGGTGTTCTTGCCGTAAAGGGTGCCCTGCGGTCCGCGCAGCACCTCGACACGTTCGAGATCGTAGAGCGCCACCCCGAGAAAGGCGAAATTGCCCTTGTAGACCTCGTCATAATAAGTCGCGACCGGACCCGACTGGTTGAGGCTGTAGTCGGACATCGACACGCCGCGCAGCGCGAAGATCGGGGTGCCGTCGCCGACGGTGGAGGTCAGCTGGAGATTGGCGACCTTGCTGACGAGGTCGTCGGCACTGGTCAGGCGCTGCTTGCGCACGGCATCGCCGCCGATCGCCGACACGGAAATGGGGACATCCTGCAGGCGCTCGCTGCGCTTCTGTGCGGTAACGACGATCTCCATGCTGTCGGCGACCGTCTCGTCGGCCGCCGTCTGCGCCATCAGCGCCTGGCTGGACAGGCCGGCGAGCAGCATCACTGCGATGCGAGAGGTCCTTTGCACGCGTGCCGAGATCGTCATCATTTTTCCCCTTCGTGTCTTGTTGCATCATGGGCGCGCTCGCCTGCCGCCAGTTTGGCGACGAGGTCGGCGCGCAGGGCCGCCCGTTCGATCCGCAGCGGCTTTTCCCGCAGCTTTCGGATCTCCTCCCGTGTGTAGGGCTGGAAACCTGCCGGGACGTGGTCCGGGTCGAAACGGATCAGCGTCCAGTTCAGGAGTTCTGCCAGCTGGTCGTCGGGAAGCGGCGTGGTCGCCACCCCCGGCACCCGGCCGAGAAATTCCCGCCCGCCAGGCACGGCGAGCAGGCGCGACACCTGGCCGGCGAGCGGCGGCGTCGAGGTGGGGGTGCCGCCGCCGTCGGGGCGGTGGCATCCTTGGCATTTCACGATCCAGTTGATGTGCGCCCGCCGGGGATCGGGAACCCCGGGCATGGCACCGGTCGTCGCGGCCGCTGCGGCGGCCGTTCCGATCGCGAGGATCGCAAGTGCCGCCGTCAGCCTCATTTGGCCGGGAGCTTCGGTTGCAGCCGGGCGACCGCTGCGGCGTCGAGGGTGGCGCCGCTTTCGCGTGCCGCCTTCACCTCGGCAGCGGTGAAGGCTTTGACGCCCTTGCCGCCGCCGGCGATCGTGCCCGTTACATGGGTGAGGACCGCCGCGATGGACTCGTCGTCGAGACCGCCCTGCGCGGGCATCATGCCGCGATAGGTCTTGCCCTCGACGGTGATCGGCCCAGCCAGCCCGCGCGTGACCGCCAGCACCAGATAGCGCCGCCCGTCGGGCATGCCGGCCAGTGCGCGCACGTCGGACTGCAGCGGAGGGAAGGCGCCGGGAACGCCTTTGCCGGTCGCCAGATGGCAGGCCGCGCAGCGCTGGTAGATTTTGGCGCCGTCAGGCGCGGATTGGACCGGCGCCGCAGCGAGGAGAACTGAGAGCGGGACGACGAGCAATCGGTGCCGCATCACTGGCTCTCCAGCGCGGTGCCGAGAATGACGGCGGTCGAGCAATTGTAGATCGAGCCGCTCTCGGTCCCGAGGCACCAGTTGATGTCGTTGTTCGCCTGCGGCCGAACCATCGGCCGGTCGCTCTCGTTGCGGTTGCACAGGCAGCGGCCGCAGGAGGATTTGCCGCAGCAGTCGTTGTAACTGATGATGTAGGAGCGTCCGTCGGCGGGATTGAGGCAGGTGCCGATCCAGGTGATCGGCGACATCTCGGTTCCAGGCGGGCAGGCATTGGCGGTGCCGCCGCAGCAGGAGCAGAGGAAGCCGTCGATCGCGCAATAGCGCCAGTAATCGCACTGGGTCTGGTCGCCCGGATCCTGCGGGTTGCCGCTCGTCTGCGGCGGCAGGCCGCTCTTGCCGCCACCATGGGTCGAGGCGACCGCACGGGATACGGGCAGCACGGGGATGACGGCCGCGCCGGTAATGGCGCCCCCGATCAGCGTCAGCAGGCTCCGGCGCGAGGTGCGGCTGGCGACCATGCGCACGGCCCGTTCGGCGAAACGATCGATGTTGGACATGGGAGCAGCCCCCTTTTGCTCGTGATGCCGTTCAGGCGCCGGCTAGATAGTGCTGGATCGAAGAGACCCCGCGTTCCTTCGCCTCGAACAGACTTTCGAGATGTTCGCGGTTGTTGATCAGCCCCAGCGAGGCGATGCGGCCCTGCTCGTCGAGAAGGACGGCATAAGGCAGCTTGGACACGCCCAGCGACCGGCCGAGGGTTTCCGACAGGACATAGGGCATGCCGGCCAGCCCCTCCTTCATGACCAGGCGGCGATGCGCGGTCTCGTCTCCGTCGCTGGCGAGTACCGTGTCGACCCAGCCCGCCTCCGCGCGGGCGGCGGAGCGCAGCACCGGCAGCAAGGTCTTGCAGATCGGGCAGTCGGGCGACAGGAAGAAGAGCAGCTGGCTGCGCCCGTCGCGCTTGCCGCCGATGCGGATGTCCTGTCCGTCGAGCGCGGTCAGCGTCATTTCCGGTCCCTTGTCGCCCACGGCGACCTTCTGGTGCAGCGTCAGCGCGCCGGCCGGCGCGATGCGCTCGTGCAGCACGCCGACTTGGCGCGCGAGGGCCATGACCAGGATGCCGAGCACCCCGACGGCGATCCACAAAAGGATTTGGGAAGCGAATGCGAAGCCGGTCATCGTGCAAGGCTCCTTGCCGAGGAGGAGGCCGAGGCGATTTCGCCTGCGGCGAGGTACAGCGCGAAGAAGGTTAAGGCGCCGAAGACGGAGAGGATATTGGGGCTTCCCGCAGGAAGCAGCGCCGCGACCGCCGCCAGCGTGGCCAGAACGGCGGCGCGCATCGCGGGATAGGCTTCGGTCGACCGCGAAGGGCCGCTGAGGCTGCAGCCACAGTCGAAGCGATCGCCGCGCTGACGGGCCCGCCAGAGCAGCAGCGTATAGCTGGTCCAGAGCAGCCCGGCCAAGGCGCAGCCCGTCGGTCGGGTGGCGGGACTGAGCAACGCGACGGCGGCGCCCGCCTCGATCGCAGCGGCCGACAGCGACAGCGGCTGACCGAGACCTGGGGCAAGCCCCGTCATCTGTGCCGCCGCCGATGCCAGACGCTCACGCGCCACCAGCTTGTGGATCGCTGCCGAGACGAGCACGGTGGCCAGGAAATAGGGGAGGATTTCACCCATCGCGATTACCGGGCTGCCGTCATGGTCATCGGATCGTGGACGACCTGCGCAATGCTGCGCTGAAGCTTGCCGCTGGCGGCGTCATATACGTCGAGCGATCCATCGGCGCGCGACGCGACGAGCAGCGGCGAGGCCTGCGCGGTCACCTCGATCGAGATGGCCGGATTGGCGAGCGGCACCCTCGCGACGCGCTGCTTCCTGGCGGGATCGACGACCCACACCTCCGTACCGCCGTCCTTGTGTGTGCCTTCCTTGCCAGCCGGATTCATCAGGACATAGACGCGTCCCGCGGGATCGCTGCTGATCACCTGCCAGCCGCCCGGACGCCATTCGCCCTCGGCGGTCTTCTCCTGGGGCATTGCGAAACTGCCCAGGTCGCGCGCCACCGGACCGCTCAGGTCGATGCCGTGCAGACTGCCCGTGAAGGTTGCGAACCAGGCGGTGCGGCCGACCATCGTCGGGGTCATGAACATCGCGTCATGGTCGATGTCGTTGATCGCCTTGCTCGTCGCGCTCGACGCGACCTTGCCCGCCGCGTCCAGTGCGATGCTCGTCATCGTTCCATCGGCGCAAAGCGAGGTGAAGCCGCGCTCGCCGGTGGGGTAGACGAGCGAGCAGCCCGGCAAGTCGATCTCGTTCAGGATGGTGCGGCTGTCGAGGTCGATCACCGACACCGACGAGGCTGGCGTGAAGTTGAACAGCAGCGCCCACTTTTCGCCATTGGTCAGCTGAAACGCATTGCGCAGTGTGACGAACTGGCCCCGCTTGCCGCCGGGTAGCGCGATCTCGCCCTTGGGCTTGAGCGTCGCCTTGTCCCAGATGGTGATGACGTCGGTGCGCTCGCCCCGGGTGAGCCGCGCGTGGAAGGTCTCGGCGACGTAGATGTCGGGCCGGGTCGTCGAGGGCAGCAGCGTACCGAACTGCGCCACCGGTATCTGCCCCTTGACCGCGCTATGTTCGGCGGCGACGTCGACGATCGCAGCGCGCCCGTCGAGGATGCTGTTGAAGTGCAGGTCCTGCACATAGATCCAGCTGGCCGGATATTTCGGGGTCAGTTCGAGCACGTTCGGGATCGGCTCGACCGGCAGCGGATTCGGAAAGGGACTGGCCCCCATTGCCGTTCCGCTCGTCAACGACAGCACAAGCGCCGCCATCATGGAATTTCGAGTCATCGGATGCCCGCCTCCCTGTGTCCGCTCTTTCAGCGTGACGCGAGAAAGTTTGTCATACGTCCAAAATATGTCAAGCGACAAAAATATGGTCACACTTGTCGTCGCGGATGGCCGGGATTAGGGCGTTTGGATCAAAGTCTTGAGGACCCCGACTTGACCGATTTCATCGTTCCCGATTTGCGAATCACACCGCGGGAGGGGGGCTATGCGCGCGGTCAGGAGGGCTTCGAGCAAATTCTGCATGCGGCGCTAGAGATTCTCGTCGAAGAGGGGTCGAAGGCCCTGACCTTGCGAAGGATCGCGGCCGCCTGCGGGATGAAGGCGGGCAATCTCGCTTATTATTTCCCGTCCAAGGACGAATTGCTGCGCGAACTGCTCAATGCGATCATCAGCAGCTACGAACAGGCATTCGACGTCATCGTCCATGATCCGGCCGCCGATGCCGAACAGCGTCTGAAACGGCTCGTGACGCTGGTGCTGGAGGACATCCGCAGCAAGAAGACGACGCGGGTGTTCCCTGAGCTTTGGGCCATGTCGAACCACGACCCCTTCGTGCAGGAGCGGGTCCATGAACTTTACGAGCGCGCCCGTGTCGCGATCAACGAGCTGATCGCCGAGATAAACCCCCGCCTGCCGGTGGAGGAGCGCGAACTCGTCGCGCTGTTCATATCGGGATCCATGGAAGGGATGACGATGTTCGCGGGCTATGGGAAGCCGTTTGAGTCCCGGATGCCGGCGCTGGAGCAGATCGCAGTCAAATCCTTCATCCACCTGATCGGATCGCTCGAACCCGGGGAGATCGAGTTGCCGCGCGGGATATGACGGTCCCGATACGCAGAAGGCCGGCGCGCCTTGTGGCGGCCGGCCTCCGATCGAGCCTTGGCGGGCTTCAGGCGATATAGTGCGCGGTCGTCTTCCCCGCGATCTCCTCGGCGGTCACGCCCGGCGCGGTCTCGATCAGGCGGAACGGCGACTGATGATCGGGACGCTGGAACACGGCGAGATCGGTGACGATCATGTCGACGACATTCTTGCCGGTGAGCGGCAGGGTGCAGGCCGGAATGAACTTGGGGCTGCCGTCCTTGGCGCAATGCTCCATCACGACGATGATCTTCTTGACCCCGGCGACGAGGTCCATCGCGCCGCCCATGCCCTTCACCATCTTGCCGGGGATCATCCAGTTGGCGATGTCGCCCTGCTCGGACACTTCCATCGCGCCGAGGACGGTCAGGTCGATATGCCCGCCCCGGATCATCGCAAAGCTGTCCGACGAGGAGAAATAGCTCGACGAGGGCAACTCGCTGATCGTCTGCTTGCCGGCGTTGATCAGGTCGGCATCCTCCTCGCCCTCATAGGGAAAGGGGCCGATGCCGAGCATGCCGTTTTCGGACTGCAGCGTGACGGTCATGCCGTCGGGAATGTTGTTCGCCACCAGCGTCGGAATGCCGATGCCGAGATTGACGTAGAAGCCGTCCTGCAGTTCGCGGGCGGCGCGTGCCGCCATCTGGTTGCGGTCCCAGGCCATTATGCCGTCTCCCTCTGCCGCACGGTTCGGAACTCGATCTTCTTGTCGTAAGGCGCGCCAAGCACGAGGCGCTTCACATAGATGCTCGGCACATGGATGTGATCGGGGTCGAGGCTGCCCACCGGCACGATCTCCTCGACTTCGGCGACGCAGATCTTGCCCGCCGTTGCCGCCGGCTGGTTGAAGTTGCGCGCGGTCTTGCGGAAGATCAGGTTGCCGCTCTCGTCGGCCTTCCAGCCCTTGATGATCGACAGGTCGGCGCGGATGCCGCGTTCGAGCACATAGGTCTCGCCGTCGAACTCCTTGGTCTCCTTGCCTTCGGCCACGAGCGTTCCGACGCCGGTCTTGGTGTAGAAGCCGGGAATGCCGGCGCCGCCGGCGCGCATCCGCTCGGCGAGCGTGCCCTGCGGGCAGAATTCCACTTCGAGCTCGCCCGCCAGATATTGCCGCTCGAACTCCTTGTTCTCGCCGACATAGGAGGCGATCATCTTGGCGATCTGGCGCGTGCGCAGAAGCTTGCCGAGCCCTTCACCGTCGATGCCGGCATTGTTCGAGGCGACGATGAGCTTCTTGACGCCCGAGGCCTGGATCGCGTCGATCAGCCGGTCGGGCACCCCGCACAGGCCGAAGCCCCCGGAGCAGATCGTCATTCCGTCGAACAGAAGCCCTTCGAGTGCGGCGTCCGCGCTATCATATATCTGGGTCACGGCAGTACCTCCTGCCCTTGGGTTAGGCTGGCCAAATCATAAAATCCAATTGTTGTTCTTTGATGATATCCATAAGCCAGTCTTATGCGACGCATTTCGCTCTACCATCTCGAAACGCTGCTCTGGATCAGCCGGCTCGGCACCTTCGCCGCTGCCGCCGATCGCCTCAACACGACACAGCCCGCCATTTCGGCGCGGATCCGTGAATTGGAGGGGCAGGTCGGGTTCGATGTCTTCCAGCGCGCCGGCCGAAACATGGTCCTGACCGCCAGGGGCCGACAACTGGTCGAGGAATGCGAGCCCCTGTGGGCGTCGATCGAGCGCACCCTGCTTCACTCAGCCCGGCTTTCGGGAACCGCGGGGATCGTTCGGATCGGCACCGGGGAGATCGTCGCGGCCACCGTGCTTCCGCCCTTTCTGAGGGCGTTGCAGGACGATTTTCCCCAAGCCTCGCTCGAGGTCGACATCGATCTCTCGCACAACATGCTCCAGAAGCTGCTCGGTGCGGCCAATGACCTGATCTTCGTCGCCGGGCCGGTCGCCACGCCCAATGTGGAGACGGCGCCGGTCGGCAGTGTCGACCTCGTCTGGGTCGCCTCGCCAGCGGTAGCGCGGCAGGCGGAGGCTGGTCCGGGAACGCTGCCGATCTGGCTGCTCCATCGCCACTCTCCCATCCACGGCCTCGCACTGTCCGCGCTGGACGAATGGGGCCTCACCCGGCCAATGATCCACATCTGCAACAATGCGCGGATGTTGATCGACCTCGTGGCGGCCGATGCAGGGCTGAGCCTCGTGCCGCACCCGATGATCGCCGATCAACTCGATAGCGGTGCGCTCGTCCGCCTGTGGCCCGCGCTCGACCGGTCGATCCAATTCCAGGTCGCGATCCGCCGGCAGGAGCGCGATCCGCTCGTTCGCGCGCTGTTCGACCGTGCCGCCTTGCTGCGGATCTGCGGTTGAGGCGTCAGCCGGCGCGCAGTTCGGCGACGCACTCCATCATCCGGCGCGGCGTCTGGCCGCGCGGCATCGCAGGGGGCTGCACCGCGCGGCGTTAGCGCCTAAAGAGCGCTTCCATGAGCAACCTCTACGCCCGCCTTGCCGCCGGCTTTCCCGATCCGGCCACGCCCTTCCTCCACCTCGCCGACGGGGCGACCGTCACCTATGGTGATCTGGAGAGGCGCTCGGCCGCCTTTGCCAATGTGCTTCGGAGCTGCGGCGTCGGGATCGGCGACCGGGTCGCTGTGCAGGCCGAAAAGAGCGTCGACATGCTGATGCTCTATCTCGGCGCACTGCGTGCGGGTGCGGTCTTCCTGCCGCTGAACACCGCCTATACCGTCGGCGAACTCGACCATTTCCTGCGCGATGCCGAACCGGCGCTGTTCGTCTGCGATCCGGCCATGCACGAAGCGGCCGAAGCCCTCGCTCGCGAGGTCGGCGTGCCGCGCGTCGAAACGCTAGGTCCGGGACGCGAGGGCAGTCTGTCGGGTCTGGCAGACGCCTGCGCTACCAGCTTCGACGATGTGGCCCGTGCGGACGATGATCTCGCCGCGATCCTCTACACCTCGGGCACGACCGGCCGGTCCAAGGGCGCGATGCTAAGTCACGACAATCTCGGCTCCAACGCGTTCATGTTGCGCGAGGCGTGGCGCTTTACCGCCGAAGACGTACTGCTCCACGCGCTGCCGATCTTTCATACGCACGGACTGTTCGTCGCGACCAACATCGTCCTCGCTGCCGGGGCGTCGATGATCTTCCTGCCGCGCTTCGATGCGGGTGAGGTCATCGCCCGGCTGCCCTCGGCGACCACGATGATGGGGGTGCCGACCTTCTACATCCGGTTGCTCGACGATCCTCGTTTCGACCAGGCCCTGACCCGCCACATGCGGCTGTTCGTCTCGGGCTCGGCGCCGCTGTCGGCAGACATCCACCGCGAGTTTCGCGAGCGTACCGGCCATGCGATCCTCGAACGCTATGGCATGACTGAGACCAACATGAACATCTCCAACCCCTATGAGGGGGAGCGGATCGCCGGCACCGTCGGCCTGCCGCTGCCGGGGGTGTCGATCCGCATCGCTGATTCCGGTACGGGCCGCGAAAAGCCGGGGGGCGGGGACGGCGTGGGCGGGAGCGCGGGCC
>NZ_JAGMXV010000379.1 GCF_018006725.1 Rhizorhabdus sp. | reverse complement strand
GTCTTCACATGCGTGATCTGCGGGTTGCGCGGCACAATTCTGCGATGCTGCTCGTCGTCTGTGCGCGCGACGGAACCCTCCATGCTTTTGTATTCTGAGGCGGGGCGCAATCGAAACTCGCCGAGCCTTAGCGATAGATCAAGCCATTTTCGCTCTGAATATCGGTAAAGCTTGGGTGGCCGATTGAGGTCAATCTTCATGTAGCAACTAACGTTGTTTAGACCGATCAGCATAAGAACCGAATCTGCCCATTGCTGTCCCTATAGCACCCAATCGAATTTTCGAACATAGCGAAGGTAGCAAGAAAACAAGCGGGCTAGAACAGCCCCGCGATGCCGGTGGCGATCTTTTCTTGCACGATAGGAGTCGCTTCAGGAATGTCGAGACTTTTTTGCCGGACGTGGCCCACCATCCGCATCTGCTGCACTTTCGGACCGGCTGCGGCTTGACCGCCGACCGGCTGGCCAAGAGGTTTACCCATCTTGCGATCGGTAATCTGCACGTCGGTGACGCACAGGTAGGTCACGCCATCTTCCTTCGGTGGTGGCTGCATGCCGGGCATCCCGCCAAAACCCGCGCCTCCGCCGCTCATGGCCATGGCCTGCCTCATCATGGCGCTCATATCCGGCATGCCTCCGCCCATGGACATTGCGCTCATACCGGCCATGCTCATAGATGGATCACCGCCGGTTGCAGTGACCGAGGCCATGACGGTTCCCCCACTACTGACACCGGCTCCAAATCCGGCCTTCGCCACCTGTTCGGGCGTCACGCCCTCTGCGGCTTTATGACAGTAGACCACCTTCGCCTGAATCCAATAATTCGCTTGTTGGGGATCGGCGGAAACTTGGTAGCCTTTGGTGGTCAGCTTGGTCTGAATGTCAGTGAGGGCAATCTGTTGGTTCTCTGAAATATTTCGCAGCTGGAGATAGGCCGTGCGATTCATGCTGGGATCGAGAAAGACCGTGTTGCTGTTCATGAGGCCGGAGCGGATGACGTTGGAACAGCCGCTCATGAGTCCGCCTAATAATAGGAATAAAGCGAGCGGCCTCGTGATGCGTGAAACGTGAAGCGTGAAACGAACGGATAAGTGTGTCATCAGAAGTTTCCCGCCACTGCCGCGCTCAGCTTCTGTTGCAGCATCGGCGTCGCTTCTTCCTCATCCAGTTTTTTTTGATGTACATCGGCGGCCAGTCTGGTTTGATAAACGCCGGGCTCCTCGCCTGTTCCTGTCTTCATTCCGTTGGGGACTGGCACGGGACTTTGCTCGGTAATTTGCACGTCGGCCACGCAGGCATAATTCACGTCATCCGGCATTTTGGGGGCGGATGACGAAGAACTGAAGAGATCACCGATGCCTTGGATCGCGCTCAACCCCATCGAGGCCGCCGCGCCTCCCATTGCGCCGTAGGGTCCCGCCATGCTGGCCATGCTCGTGAGGCCCTGCATGGCGCCCATCGCCGAGTTGAACGCGGATCCATATCCGCTCGCCACCATCGCTTCAACAGGCATATCCGGCTTTGTAATATTGCAATAGACGATGTTCGCGAGCACGACGTAATGAGCGGCGCTGGGATCTTGGATGATCTGATAGCCCTTTGCGGTTAAGCGGGCGTCGAGATCGGAAAGCGACACGCCTTGGTTGTCCGATGAATTGCGCGCCTGGATAAACACGGTTTTCGCCGTCGATGGCGGCAAGAAGAACGTATTGCTCGTGATGAGATCGGAGTCTTTGATATTGCCGGCGTAGGCGGGGAACGGGAGGCAGAGCGCGATGGTCAACGCAAGATAGCGCAAGCTCCGTTCCTCCCTTCAGTCGTGGCGGATTGTACGCCAACGACAGTCCAACGGCAACTACGAACCGTTGCGCAGATGCCTCCTGCTCTATGGCCCGCCGCCGGCCGGTTGAGCCGTTGGTCTCGACTTTCGTTTTAGCGTCATCGTCGTGGTTTCCTTGCAGAGCTTGCCGCAGTTGGTGGTCATGATCTTGGTTGCCAGTACGTCGCCTTGGTTCACGATCGTCCAGCCGTTCATGGGGAAACCCGCCAGTTGCCAATTGAACGTCCCAAACCGTGTGATGTTGAACAAGCCGCTCCAGAAGGACGTTAGCACCGGAGGCGGGGGAGGTCCTTTGCAGGGTGTGACTCGAGCGATCTCATCCGTATCGCCTGGTCGAATGAACAGCCCATAATCCACCACCGCGCCGTTGCGCCGTTGAGGCAAGCCCGCGCTCACATCGAACGTCGTCGTTCCCTTGCCCTCGACTATCACAATGCAGGGCGCCATCGAGGATGGGACCGTCTCGTAATACAGCGGCCCCTGACCGACGTAGCCTCGCTCTCGCGTATATCGCAAGGGCACGACGGCGCGCGCATGCGATTTTCCATATTGAACCGTGCCGACGATCATGCTGTCGAATTCCAGCACCAGCGACGGTGCGGCCATTTGCCAGAGATTCCTGGACTTGATGCGGCCCGCCCTCGATGTGCCTTTGTTGACATAAAAGCCCGGCGGATCATTCGGGTCGCCCAAGTCCGATGGAGCCACAAACCGAAAGACGGCCGGCGTACTGGGCGCAGTTCCGACGGAAGCCGGCGACGCATGACCGCCTCGATAGTCTTCGATCTCGGATAGCCGACCCCAGGTCGGTTGAGCGCTCTTCACCGTGCGGATCTCCGCTCTCACGTCGGTGGATTGGCCCGGCGCCACCTCCTCCGTTTTCGTCGGCGGAGTAAAGTGGAGCTTCACGCACTCGCTGCCGTTCTGCTGATCGTCCGGCTTGTTCCATTTCTCTTCGGCTTCGCCATAGGCTTTCTTCGCGAGATACGCGATGATGTCTACGCCCTTTCTCGCCATCGAGAGGCAATCACCGTCCAAGACCCCGGACATGCCATGTGTCCCTTGTGACACGGCGCAAGTCGGAGCCGACATCTGCAGAATGCCGCCGCCCGGGTCGAGCACCGCCTTGACCATGGCGCGAACTGCTGTGGCGTGGTTGACTAGACCTCCACCCCGTGAGGTCATTTCGCTCACGAGTGTCACATCCACCCGAATCTCTTTGAGCCTGGCCTCGTCCGTCACCTGACCCTCGGTTTGCGCGGTGACACTTTCCACCTTTCGGCTGATCGTCGTCTGACCACCCTCGGTGACCGAGCTGGAAAGGTCTACGGTGAGTTGAGCATCTCCCGACACGATCCCTTCAGCCGTCGGGCAACTCGGTACGACGGCCCTGATCCTCATCCCAAATTTCCCGCCCCCTGAGACGCTCTTGTCCTTCGCCTCGGCGTCAATGCCGAACCCATATCCGTCGTCTGATCCGACATGTTCATTGTCGACTGCCAGCGTATCGAGCGTCATTGACAGGGTCGATGACCCCTTGTCGCTGGATTGGGTCATGGATCCGCCGCCTGTGTGCATAGCGCCCCCCATTGGCCCGTCCACCAAAGTCAGATGAGGATCACGATTGGGCGCGGCATG
>NZ_JAGMXV010000378.1 GCF_018006725.1 Rhizorhabdus sp. | reverse complement strand
CAGCCGCGTGACCCCGGGGGGCAGCGTCTTGAGCGCCGGCAGCGCCTCGACCTTATCCATCGCCTGACCGGTCACGAGACCCGGAGCAAGGTCGGCCCCGATGGTGAGCTGGCGCACCTGGTTGGTCCGATTGATCTGGGTGGGGCCGGCGCCGAAGCCGATCTCGGCCACAACCGAGAGCGGCACCGTTCCCCCGTTCCGGGTCGGAACCGGCATGTTGCGAAGTGTATCGAGCCGCTCGCGCGCGGTTTCCGCAAGCGCGACGCGCACCGGTATCTGCCGGTCGGAGAGCGAGAATTTCGCGCTATTCTGGTCGATCTCGCCAAGCGTCGCGACGCGGATCGACTGGCTGAGCGCCTGCGTCGTCACGCCGAGCTGCGCCGCGAGCGCGAAGCGCGGGCGAATGACGATCTCGGGGCGCTGGAGATTGCCCTCGACACGCGGCGAGCGGATTTCCTTCACGCGTGCCATTTCGGCAAGCAGCCGGTTGCCGACATCTTCGAGCTTCTTCGGGTCGTCGCTGCCGAGCGTGATCGAGATGTCACGGCTGCTCCCGCCGCCGCCGCCATGCTGCGACTGGAAGTTGATGCGGGCATCGGGAACCTCAGCCAGCCGCGGCGCGCGGTCCTTTTCGAACTCGGTCGAGGTGAGCTCGCGGTCCTTGCGCAATTTCAGATAGACCGTCGCCGTGCCGACATCGATCCGCGACAAGGCGGATTCGACGAGCGGGTCGCGCTTCATGAGATCGGTCACCTCGTCGGCCACCGCCTCGGTCTGTTCGAGCGTTGCACCCGGGGCGAGCTGGATGGCGACGCGGCTCGTGTCGGAATCGATCGACGGCTGGAAGGTCATCGGGAGCAGCGAGAAGCTGAAAATGGTCGCAAAGAGCGCCAGCACACCGATGCCGACCACCCAGACGCGATGGTCCTTGATATAGCCGAGCCATTTCCAACGCCCGCCGCGCGCACGCGCGGCAGCGGCCCCGCTGGTGTCGAGGCTCCAGCGCAAGATGCGCATATAGGTGTCGATCAGCGGGCCCTCGCCATGCTTTTGCGGACCCTGCGCAGAGAGAAAATAGGCGGCGAGCATGGGTGTGATCATGCGCGCGACCGCGAGGCTCATCAGCACCGCGGCCACGACCGTCAGTCCGAAATTCTTGAAATATTGCCCGGCGACGCCCGGCATCAGCCCGACCGGCAAAAACACCGCGACGATCGTCATCGTCGTGGCGAGCACCGCGAGGCCGATCTCGTCGGCGGCGTCGATCGAGGCCTGATAGGCCGATTTGCCCATCCGCATGTGGCGCACGATATTTTCGATCTCGACGATCGCATCGTCGACCAGCACGCCGGCAACGAGGCTAAGCGCGAGCAAGGTCATCATGTTGAGCGAGAAGCCCATGAGGTCCATGAACAGGAAGGTCGGTACCGCCGACAGCGGGATGGCAAGCGCCGAGATCAGCGTCGCGCGCCAGTCGCGCAAGAAAAGGAAGACGACGACGACCGCAAGGATCGCGCCCTCGACCATCGCATTGATCGCCGAATGATATTGGCCCTTGGTATATTCGATGTCGCTGAACAGCTCGGTGAATTTGACCTTGGGGTTTTCCTTCTCGAGTTTTCGCAGCTCCTCGACCGCCGCGTCGTAAACGGTGACATCCGAGGCGCCCTTGGCGCGCTCGAACCCAAAGGTCAGCACCTGCCGCCCGTCCTGCTTCGAGACCGAGCGCTGCTCGGCGTAGAGATCCTTGACCTCGGCGATATCGGCGAGGCGCACGGTCCGGTTCGTTCCGACCGAGATCAGGGTCTCGCCGAGCGCGTTGGCGCTGCTCGCGTTGCCGAGGATGCGCACCGCCTGTTCGGACCCCGCGACCTCCATCCGGCCGCCGGCCGCATTGACGTTGAGCTGGACGAGCTGGGTGTTCACCGCGGCAGCGGTAAGGCCATAGGCACGCATCCGCTCGGGGTTGAGGATGACCCGAATTTCGCGGCTCACACCGCCCCGGCGATAGGCGTCGCCCATGCCGGGGACCGCGATCAGCCGCTTCGCGACGACATTATCGACATACCAGCTCAATTCCTCGAGCGTCATGTCGGTGGCCGAGGCCGACCAATAGGCAAGCGTGTTGCCCGAGGTCGAGAGGCGGATAACCTGCGGTTCGAGGATGCCGTTCGGCAGGTTGCTGCGGATCTGGGTGATCTTGTCGCGGATATCGGTCACCGCCCGGTCGATCGGTGTGCCGATCGCGAACTGGACGAAGGTCTGCGACTGGCCTTCGGTAACCGTCGAATTGAGCTCGTCGATCCCCTCAATCGTCCGCACCGCCGCCTCGACGCGCTGCGTGACCTGCGTTTCGAGTTCGGTGGGCGCGGCGCCCGGCTGGGCGATGATGACGATGGCGCCCGGAAAATCGATGTCGGGATCGCTCTGGACCCCCATCATGAGGAAGGAGACGATGCCCGCCACCGTCAGACCGAAGAACATGACGAGCGGCGGGATCGGGTTCCGGATGGACCAGGCCGAGATATTCTTGAAGTTCATCCTCTCTCCCCCTTCCGGTTCGACCCCCCGCGACTGTGCGCGGTCAGCCCATGCTGCGATCGCGATAGGCGAGCAGGCGAAGCGCGTTGGCGACGACGACGAGGGTCGAGCCTTCGTGCGCCGCGACCGCCGCACCGATTCCGAGCCCGAAGATCGTCGCCGGCACGAGGACCACGACGACGCCGAGGCTGACCACCAGATTCTGGCGGATGATGCGGCGCGTCTGGCGGCTGAGCCCGATCGCGAACGGCAGATGGGCGAGGTCATCGGCCATCAGCGCGACGTCGGCGGTTTCGAGGGCAACATCGGACCCTGCGGCGCCCATCGCGATCCCGACGGTGGCGCTCGCCATCGCCGGTGCGTCATTGACACCGTCACCGACCATTGCGACCGGCTGCTGCGCCTTGAGGTCGCGAATGGCGTCGACCTTCTGATCGGGCATCAGGTCGCCCCAGGCCTCGTCGATCCCGACTTCGGCGGCAATCGATTCCGCGACCTTCTGGTGATCGCCCGAAATCATGATCATCCGGCCGATGCCGAGTTCGCGCAGTTTGGCGATCGCGGTGCGCGCCGCTTCGCGCGGCGTGTCCATCAGACCGATCGCGCCAAGATCGCGGTCGCCCATACGAACGACCATCGTCGTGCGGCCCTGCTCGCGGAGGCCCGCGATCGCAGCCGCCACTTCGCCGCCGATCGGCGCGATGCCGTCGGCACCGAACATTTCGGCCTTGCCGATGAGGACGGTCTCGCCCTCGACCTTCGCCGTGACGCCGCGACCCGTCAGGCTGTTGAGGTCGTCCGCCACCGGTACGCGCGCCGAGGTCAGCATGGCCTCGCCATCGCGCGCGATGGCAGCGGCAAGCGGATGATCGCTCAGCCGCTCGACTGCCACCGCGATGCGCAGCAGTTCCTCCTTCGGTACGCCGCTGGCCGGCAGGACATCGGTGATG
>NZ_JAGMXV010000135.1 GCF_018006725.1 Rhizorhabdus sp. | reverse complement strand
TCTATCATTGGCGCGACCGGCTGCCGCGCTCGACGTCCTTGCTGGCCGGCCTGGTCGGCGCCTGCCTGCTGGTCTTCCATATCGCCGAGCGCGGCACATGGGGGATCGTGGGGGCACATCTGCTCGGCCCTCCAACGCTCGCTTATGGCCTCTTCTGGCTGGCCTATCATCCGCGTATCGATGTGCGCGGCGCGGCGCGCTACGGCGACTTCTCCTATGGCGTCTATCTCTACGCCTTCGTGATCCAGCAAATGCTGGTCGCGCGGACGGCCCTGCCCTTCCCCACCTTCGTGATCGCCTCGGCCTTGCTGTCGCTCGCGGCAGGCGTCGCCAGTTGGTGGCTGGTCGAGCGCCCCTGCCTCGGCCAGCGGCGTCGGGCGCGCCTCGAAGCCACCAAAGAAGAAGGGCGCCCGCTCCCTCCGGAACGGACGCCCTCTTCAACCCAAGGCGATCGCGATCAGACGACGCCGTAGGCGAGCATCGCGTCGGCGACCTTCTTGAAGCCCGCGATGTTCGCGCCCTTCACATAGTCGATATGGTCGCTGCCGGCGCTGCCGCCATATTCGACGCAGCGCGAGTGGATGCCCTGCATGATGTCGAGCAGCAGGCGCTGCAATTCCTCTTCCTTCCACGAGATGCGCGCCGAGTTCTGGCTCATCTCGAGGCCGGACACGGCGACGCCGCCTGCATTGGCCGCCTTGCCGGGCGCGAACAGCGTCTTCGCCTTCTTGAAGACGTGCGTCCCTTCCAGCGTGGTCGGCATATTGGCGCCTTCGGACACAGCGAAGCAGCCGTTGCGGACGAGAGTCTCGGCTTCCTTCTCATTCAGTTCGTTCTGCGTCGCGCACGGGATCGCCACGTCGCAGGGAACGCTCCAGGGCCGCGCGCCATCGCCGAAGAACTGTGCGCCCTTGAACTCCTTAACATATTCGGAGATGCGACCGCGCCGCTTGTTCTTGAGGTCCTTGATCCAGTTGACCTTGTCCTGAGTGATGCCCTCGGGATCGTAGATATAGCCCTCGGAATCGGACAGGGTCAGCACCTTGCCGCCCAGCTGGTTGACCTTCTCGGCGGCGTGGGTCGCGACATTGCCGGAACCCGAGATCACCGCGTTGAGGCCGACCAGGTCCTTGCCCTTGGTCTTGAGCATTTCGTGCAGGAAATAGACCGCACCATAGCCGGTTGCTTCGGTGCGGATCAGCGAGCCGCCATATTCAAGACCCTTGCCGGTCAGCACGCCGGTGAACTCGTTGGTCAGCCGCTTATACTGGCCGAACATATAGCCGATCTCACGCGCGCCGACGCCGATGTCGCCGGCGGGCACGTCCACGTCCGCACCGATGTGGCGATAAAGCTCGTTCATGAAGCTCTGGCAGAAGCGCATGACCTCATTGGCGCTCTTCCCGCGCGGGTTGAAATTGGCGCCGCCCTTGCCGCCGCCCATCGGCAGGCCGGTCAGCGCATTCTTGAAGGTCTGCTCGAAGGCGAGGAACTTCAGCACGCTTTCGGTCACCGACGGGTGGAAGCGGATGCCGCCCTTGTAGGGCCCGATGGAATTGTTGTTCTGAACCCGCCAACCGCGCTGCACACGGATGTTGCCGTTGTCGTCTTCCCAGCAGACACGGAAGCTGATCACGCGATCCGGCTCTGCGATGCGGCGCAGGATCTGATATTTGTGATATTCTTCCTTGTCCTCGATGAAATCGTAAATGTCCTGCGCCACCTCGGTCACGGCCTGAACGAACTCAGGCTGGCCAGGATTGCGCTTCTTCACCCCCTCGATGAACGTCGAGAGATCGACATGGTCCGAAACCGCCATAAGATTATCCCCTGCTCCCCGGGCCCGAGCAGCATCCCTCGTGACTCGACGCCCATGGGGCTAGGCATCCCGCGAAATCAACCGACGGGCAAGGACTTTCCGCTGCGGAAGGCAAGCAGCGGATCAGCATCCCGCCATAGGGCTCACCAATGGCCCCAAACGCTCATCAATTTCTCGAAGGGCATGAAGGGCGCCCCCAGCCCCAGGATCAGGATGACGGAGATGACGAACAGGAGGAGCGCCCAATGATAAGCGCGATTGAGCAAGCCGCCGAGATAGGTAAGCCATGCGACGAGCTCGTTCCGCGCCTTGGCGGAACGGCGACGTCTGCGTCTGCGCCGGACCGGTTGCTGTTCCATCGCGTGAAGCATGCACCATTTCGAAGCCGGGCCAAAGTCGCGAATTACCCGTACTGCCCCGTAACGAAAAAAGCCGACCCGAGTGTATCGGATCGGCCACGCTGCTTTGAGCGAACCACGATGGAGCGGGGGAAACCTCCCCCGCCCCCAGGTTCAATTATCAAGTATCGACGCAATCTGCTCCGAAACGGCCGACATGTCCGCCATGCCGTCGACCCGCTTCACGAGCCCGCGCGCTTCGTAGAGAGGCAGGATCGGAGCAGTCTTGGCACGATATTCGGCCATGCGCGTGCGCACCGTCTCTTCATTATCGTCGGGACGGCGCTTGAACTCGGCGCTGCCGCAGACGTCGCAGACGCCCTCGGCCTTCGGTTGCTTGAAGACGTCATGATAGCCTTCGCCGCATTGCGCGCAGGTGAAGCGCCCGGTGATGCGCTCGACCAGTGCATCCTCATTGACCTCGAGCTCGATCACCCGATCGAGTTGCCGGCCCCGGCTGGACAGGATCTCGTCGAGCGAAAGCGCCTGGGCTTCGGTGCGCGGATAGCCGTCGAAAATGGCGCCTTCGTCTGCACCCATCGAATCCAGCTTCTCGCCGATCAGGCCGGAGACGATCTCATCGGAGACCAACTCGCCGGCTTCCATCACCGCCTTCGCCTTCAGGCCGATCGGCGTTCCCGCCTTCACGGCCGCGCGAAGCATGTCTCCGGTGGAGAGTTGCACCATGCCGCGGTCGGCAACGAGCTTGGACGCCTGGGTGCCCTTACCCGCGCCCGGCGGGCCCAACAGGATGATGTTCAACGGCGGTATCCCCCCTTGAGTTTAGCTTTCTTGATCAGATCGCCATATTGATGGGCGAGCAGATGGCTTTGAATCTGCGTAACGGTATCGATCGTCACATTGACGACGATCAGCAGGCTGGTGCCGCCGAGTGCGACGCCAAGACCATATTGCGCCGTCACATATTCGGGCACGACACAGATGAAGGTCAGATAGGCCGCTCCGATCACGGTGATGCGCGTGAGCACATAATCGAGATAGTCGGCCGTGTTCTTGCCGGGACGAATGCCCGGAATGAAGCCGCCATGGCGCTTCAGATTGTCGGCGGTCTCTTCCGGATTGAACACCACTGCGGTGTAGAAGAAACAGAAGAAGATGATGCCGAGCGCGTAGAGCGCCATATAAAGCGGCGTGCCATGGTGCAGATACTGGTTGAGCGCGATCACGAAATCGCCCCAGGTGCTCTCGCCTGCCGTCTTCTGGCCTGCGAACTGACTGATCGTCAGCGGCATCAGCAGCAGCGACGAAGCGAAGATCGGCGGGATCACATTTGCGGTGTTGATCTTGAGCGGCAGGTGGCTCTTGTCCGCCTGCATCACGCCCCGCTGGGTCTGGCGCTTCGGATATTGGATCAGCACGCGGCGTTGCGCGCGCTCCATGAAGACGATGACGGCGACCAGCAGGATCACACCCGCAACCGCCGTCAGGATGAAGATCGGCGACAGCGAGCCCGTCCGGCCGCCTTCGAACAGATTCGCGAGAGCGGTCGGCAACTGCGACACGATACCGGCCATGATGATCAGCGAGATGCCGTTGCCGATGCCGCGGCTGGTGATCTGCTCACCAAGCCACATCAGGAACATGGTACCGCCCATCAGCGAGATCACGGTGGTGGCGCGGAAGAGATAGGGATCGATCACAACCGCCTCCGTCCCCGCGCTGGCGCCCCAGCTTTCGAGACCGACGGCGATGAAATAGCCCTGGATCGCCGTCAGCAGGACGGTCCCGTACCGGGTGTACTGGTTGAGCTTCTTGCGGCCGCTCTCCCCTTCCTTCTTCAGCGCACCGAGCGACGGCGACAGCGAGGTCGCCAGCTGAACCACGATCGAGGCGGTGATGTAGGGCATCACGCCGAGCGCGATCAGCGACATGCGCGTCAGCGCGCCGCCCGAGAATGCGTTGAAGAAATCGAGCACACCGCCCCGGGTCGTATCGAACAGCGTCTGCAGCGCACGCGGGTCGAGACCCGGCAGCGGAACATGGCTGAGCAGCCGGAAAACGATCAATGCGCCGAGGGTGAACCACAGGCGCTTCTTCAGCTCGGTGGCTTTGGCGAACTGGCCAAGATTGATGTTGGCGGCCATCTGTTCGGCTGCGGATGCCATGTGTTTTACGGACCCCGGAAATGGAAACGGCGGCAGACCGAATTGGTCCCGCCGCCGTCTCATATAATGTGTGCCTCGGACTTGTCAGCCCGAAAGCGTCAGGACGACGGGCTGAGCCGCGATCAGGCCTTCTTCTTGGCGGCCCGCGCGGTGCCCTTCTTGGCAGCGGCCTTCTCGGCAGCCGGGACGACCTCGATCACTTCGACCGAACCGCCGGCCTTCTCGATCGCAGCCTTGGCTCCCGCCGACACGCCGGCGACCTTGAGCGACAGCTTGGCCGACAGCTCGCCCTTGCCCAGGATGCGAACGCCGTCCTTGCCGCCACGAGCGACGCCAGCGGCCTTCAGTGCGGCATGATCGATCAGGCTGCCCGCGTCGAGCACCTTGGAATCGACCAGCTTCTGGATCGCCCCGATGTTCACCTCGGCATAATCCTTGGCGAAGATGTTGTTGAAGCCGCGCTTCGGCAGACGCATGTGGAGCGGCATCTGGCCGCCCTCGAAACCATGGATCGAGACGCCCGAGCGGCTCTTCTGCCCCTTCTGGCCGCGGCCGCCGGTCTTGCCGACGCCCGAACCGATACCACGTCCGACACGGACGCGGCCCTTGCGGGCACCCTGGTTGTCGCGGAGTTCGTTGAGCTTCATGATATGCACTCGCTTTCGCTATGTTCGCGCTGAAAATAGAGGAAGGGGGCCTTAGCCCCCTTCAAACCCTTTGACCAGCCCGAAAGCCGGTCAGGATCGATCGAGGACTTAGTCCTCGACCTTCACCATGTGCTGCACCTTGCGGATCATGCCACGGACTTCAGGGGTATCCTGGAGTTCGCGGGTCCGATGCATCTTGTTGAGGCCCAGACCGATCAGCGTGGCACGCTGGTCGGCCGTACGGCGGATCGGCGAACCGATCTGCGTAACCTTGAGGGTCTTGCCAGCCATGATCGATTACTCCGTAATCGCAGCCGCTTCGGCCTCTGCGACCGGAGCCGAAACACCGCTGCGACCAAGCAGGTCGGCGATCTTCTTGCCACGACGCTGGGAAACCGACTTCGGCGACGTCTGATCCTTGAGCGCTTCGAAGGTCGCCCGGATCATGTTGTAGGGGTTCGAGGTGCCGACCGACTTGGTCACCACGTCGGCAACGCCGAGGCTCTCGAAGATCGCGCGCATCGGACCGCCGGCGATGATGCCGGTGCCCGGAGGCGCGGTACGAACCGTCACGCGACCGGCGCCGAAATGGCCCTTGCCGTCATGATGGAGCGTACGACCCTCACGCAGCGGAACGCGAACCATCGCCTTCTTGGCGGCAGCAGTCGCCTTCGAGATGGCTTCCGGCACTTCGCGAGCCTTGCCGTGGCCGAAGCCCGCACGACCCTTGCCGTCACCGACCACGACGAGCGCGGCAAAGCCGAAGCGCTTACCACCCTTCACGGTCTTCGAGACGCGGTTGATGTGGACGAGCTTCTCGATCAGCTCCTCGCCCTGCTCCTCGGCGCCCTTACGGTCGTCGCGACGACCGCGACCGTCACGGCCACGGCCGCCACCACGGTCATTTCCGCCACGGCCACGGCCACCACGGCCGCGACGCTCGCCCTGGGCTGCTTCCGCCTCGGGGGCGACAGCCTGGATTTCGGTTTCGTCAGCCATTTAGAACTCCAATCCGCCTTCGCGGGCCGCATCGGCCAGCGCCTTGACGCGACCATGGAAGATGAAGCCTCCGCGATCGAACACCACCTTGGTGACGCCCGCCGCCTTGGCACGCTCGGCAACCGCCTTGCCGACCGACGCCGCAGCGTCGGCGGTCGCGCCGGTCTTGTCCTTCAGATCCTTGTCGAGGGTCGAAGCAGCGGCCAGCGTACGGCCCGCCTCGTCGTCGATGATCTGGGCGTAGATATGCCGGCCCGAACGGTGCACCGACAGGCGCGGACGCATGCCGCCACGTGCACGCAGCGCGGTACGGACGCGCCGACGGCGGCGCTCGAAGAGAGAGAGACCCTTGCTCATTACTTCTTCTTCCCTTCCTTGCGGAAGATATACTCGCCGGCGTACTTGATGCCCTTGCCCTTATAGGGCTCCGGCTTGCGCCAACGGCGGATTTCAGCGGCGACCTGGCCGACCTGCTGCTTGTCGATGCCCGAGATGTGGACAGTCGTCTGATCCGGCGTCGCAATCGTGATCCCTTCCGGGATCGCGAAGTCGACGTCGTGGCTGTAGCCGAGTTGCAGCTTCAGATTCTTGCCCTGGACATTGGCGCGATAACCCACGCCGGTGATCTGCAGCGTCTTGGTGTAGCCTTCGGTCACACCGACGATCAGGTTCTGAACCATCGTGCGCTGCATGCCCCAGAACGAACGCGAACGCTTGGAGTCGTTGACCGGCTGGACCGAAATCTGGCCATCTTCGACTGCATAGCTGACTTCGTCGGCGAGCGACATGGACAGCGTGCCCTTCGGGCCCTTGACCGAGAGCGTCTTGCCCTCGAGCGAGGCCGTCACGCCTGCCGGCACGGCAACCGGCTTCTTACCGATGCGGCTCATCAGAAGACCTCCGCAAGAACCTCGCCGCCGACATTCTGTTCGCGCGCTTCCGCGTCGGACAGAACGCCCTTTGGCGTCGAGACGATGGTGATGCCCAGACCATTGCGGACGCGCGGCAGTTCCTTGGAACCGGAATAGACGCGGCGGCCAGGCTTGGAGACGCGGGCGACGTGCTGGATCGCCGGCTGTCCTTCGAAATATTTCAGCTCGATGCGCAGGCCGTTGTGGCCGGCGACTTCCTCTTCGCTGTAGCCACGGATGTAGCCTTCGCGCTGAAGAACGTCGAGAACGCGGGCGCGCAGCTTGGAAGCGGGGGAAACCACGCTGTCCTTGCGGGCGCGCTGCCCGTTGCGGATGCGGGTGAGCAAATCACCCAGGGGATCGGTCAGAGCCATCTTGTCGGTTCCTTACCAGCTCGACTTGGTGACGCCGGGGATCAGGCCCTTGTTGGCCAGCTCCCGGAGCTGCACGCGGCAAAGCCGGAACTTGCGATAATAAGCGCGGGGACGACCCGTCACTTCGCAGCGGTTGCGCACGCGGGTGGGGTTCGCGTTGCGCGGGATCTCGGCAAGCTTCAGACGCGCGATCAGACGCTCCGTCTCTTCCTTGCTGTCATCGTTCGCGATCGCCTTCAAACGCGCATATTTGCCGGCATAAGCCTTCACCAGCTTCTTGCGACGCTCGTTCTTGTTGATCGAACTCAGTTTCGCCATGACTTAAGTTCTTCCTTATCCAGCAGGCCGCTCAAGCGGCCTGCTTCTGATCCTGATTTTCCGCCGGGAAGGGGAAGCCGAAGAGACGCAGCAATTCGCGCGCTTCCTCATCGGTCTTCGCCGTCGTGGCGACGATCACGTCCATGCCGCGGATCTTGTCGACCTTGTCGTAGCTGATCTCCGGGAAGATCAGCTGCTCCTTGATGCCGGTGGCATAGTTGCCACGGCCGTCGAACGACTTCGGGTTCAGACCGCGGAAGTCGCGGACGCGCGGCAGCGCGACGGTGACGAAGCGATCGAGGAACTCGTACATGCGCTCACGGCGGAGAGTGACCTTCGCACCGATCGGCATGCCTTCGCGCAGCTTGAACTGGGCGATCGACTTCTTGGCCCGGGTGATCACAGCCTTCTGGCCGGCGATCAGGGTCATTTCGGCCGCAGCCTGCTCGACCTTCTTCTTGTCCTGGGTCGCTTCACCGACGCCCATGTTCAGGACGATCTTGGTGATCTTCGGGACCTGCATCGCATTGGTATAACCGAACTTCTCGGTCATCGCCTTGACGATCTTCTCGTCATACAGCTTCCGAAAGCGCGGAACATAGGCATCAGCCATTGATCGTCTCCCCGGTCTTGACGGCCACGCGGACCTTCTTGCCGTCCTTCACCTCGAAGCGGACGCGGGTCGGCTTGCCGTCGGCGGTCGCGATCGCGACCTTCGACACGTGCAGCGGAGCCTCGACGCGCTCCAGGCCACCCTGCGGGTTGACCTGGCTCGGCTTGCGATGGCGGGTCGAGACGTTGACGCCCGACACGATGACCTTGCCGTCCTTCGGGAAGGCCTTGGTGACTTCACCCGTCTTGCCCTTGTCCTTGCCGGACAGGACGACGACGCGGTCACCCTTCTTGATCTTCAGCGCGGACATCACAGCACCTCAGGCGCGAGCGAGATGATCTTCATGTGGTTCTTGGCACGGAGCTCGCGGACAACCGGGCCGAAGATACGGGTGCCGATCGGCTCACCGCTGTTCTTGTTGATCAGAACGGCGGCGTTGCCATCGAAACGGATCGTCGAACCGTCGGGACGATGAATGTCCTTGGCGGTACGCACGATGACCGCACGATGCACGTCACCCTTCTTCACCTTGCCGCGCGGAGCCGCTTCCTTGATCGAGACGACGATCACGTCGCCAACGGTCGCGAAACGGCGCTTGGAACCGCCCAGCACCTTGATGCACTGCACCCTCTTGGCACCGCTGTTGTCAGCGACGTCGAGGTTCGTCTGCATCTGGATCATTGTTCAGACCCTTCCAATAATCAGGCGTGGTTCGGCGTCGCGTGGGTATCAACCCGCTCGATCACCTTCCACGTCTTGAGCTTCGAAATCGGCGCGGTCTCTTCGATGCGCACCGTCTCACCCTCGCGATACTCGTTCGTCTCGTCGTGGGCGTGATACTTCTTCGACCGCTTGATGATCTTGCCGTACAGCGCGTGCTTCACGCGACGTTCGACTTTCACAACCACGGTCTTGTCGGTCTTGTCGGAGACCACCGTTCCGGTCAGCACGCGCTTCGGCATGGCTGGTCGCTCCTTACTTGGCAGCCGCAGCGGCACGCTGCGTCTGAAGGGTCTTGATCTGCGCAATCGACCGACGGACTTCACGCACCCGGCTCGGCTTTTCGAGCTGGTTGGTGGCCGCCTGGAAGCGCAGGTTGAACTGCTCGCGCTTCAGCTCGGTCAGCTGCTGCGCCAGCTGATCGTCGGTCTTGGCAGTGAGATCGGCAATCTTCGCCATCTTACTTGTCCTCGTAGATCGACTCGCCGAAGCGAGCGACAACCTTGGTCTTGATCGGCAGCTTTTCCATCGCACGCTCGAAAGCGACACGGGCGAGCGGGCCGGGAACGCCGTCGAGCTCGAACAGGATGCGGCCGGGCTTGACGCGGGCTGCCCAGAATTCGGGCGACCCCTTACCGGAGCCCATGCGGACTTCGGCCGGCTTCGACGAGACCGGAACGTCCGGGAAGATGCGGATCCACAAACGTCCCTGACGCTTGATGTGACGCGTGATCGCGCGGCGGGCCGCCTCGATCTGGCGAGCGGTGATCCGGTCCGGCTCGAGAGCCTTGAGGCCGAACGCGCCGAAGTTCAGCGACGCGCCGCCCGGCGCGTTGCCATGGATGCGGCCCTTGTGGGCCTTGCGGAATTTGGTGCGCTTTGGTTGCAGCATAATCTATCGCCTTCTGACACCGATTGTCCGGTCGATCAGGCGACGCTGATAAGGGAAAATCCCTTATCGCGCCGGCCGGACCCCCGACGTCTGAGCTTCCATCATGAGCCGGTCCTGGGCCATCGGATCATGGCCGAGAATCTCGCCCTTGAAGATCCAGACCTTGATCCCGCACACGCCATAGGCGGTGTGAGCTTCGGCTTCGGCATAGTCGACATTCGCGCGGAGCGTGTGCAGCGGCACCCGGCCCTCACGATACCATTCGGTGCGCGCGATTTCCGCGCCGCCCAGACGGCCGGCGCAGGTGATGCGGATGCCCTCTGCGCCGAGACGCAGAGCGGACTGGACCGCACGCTTCATCGCGCGACGGAAGGCGATGCGGCGCTCGAGCTGGTCGGCAACACCCTGCGCGACGAGCTTGGAGTCGATTTCCGGCTTACGGATCTCGACGATGTTCAGCGAGACGTCCGAAGAGGTCATCTTGCCGAGCGCACGGCGCAGCTTCTCGATGTCCGCGCCCTTCTTGCCGATGATGACGCCCGGACGGGCGGCATAAACGGAAATACGGCACAGCTTGGCGGGACGCTCGATGACGACCTTGGAGATCGCCGCCTGCGGAATGGTCTTCAGGATGTACTTCCGGATCTTGAGATCCTCGAGCAGCAGCCGACCATAGTCCTGGCCGTCGGCATACCAACGGCTGTCCCAGGTGCGGTTGATCTGCAACCGCATGCCGATCGGGTTCGACTTCTGACCCATATTATTCAGCCTCTTCCTGCTGCTCGCGCACGACGACCCGGAGGCGCGCGAACGGCTTGATGATGCGGGTCGACTTGCCGCGACCACGCGTGGCGAAGCGCTTCATCACGATCGACTTGCCGACCGAGGCTTCCTTCACGACGAGCGCGTCGACGTCGAGGTTGTGGTTGTTCTCGGCGTTCGCAATGGCGCTCTGCAGCACCTTGCGGACGTCGACCGCCATGGCCTTCTTCGAGAAGGCCAGGATGTTGAGCGCGTCACCAGCCGACTTGCCGCGGATCAGACCGGCGACGAGGTTCAGCTTGTACGGGCTGCCGCGAACGGTGGTGGCGACCGCAAGGGCCTCCTTCTCACCGACGCGACGCGGAGCTGCGGGCTTCGACATCAGCGCTTACCCTTCTTGTCAGCGTGGCCGGGGAAGTAGCGCGTCGGCGCGAATTCACCCAGCTTGTGACCAACCATTTCCTCGGAGACCGAGACCGGCACGAACTTGCGGCCGTTGTAGACGCTGAACGTCAGACCAACGAACTGCGGCAAGATGGTCGAACGACGCGACCAGGTCTTGATCGGAGCGCGCGCGCCACCGTCCTGAGCGGCCTCCGCCTTCCGGAGAAGGTGGAGATCGACGAACGGACCTTTCCAGACGGAACGGGCCATGGATTACCTCTTCTTCTTCGCGTGGCGCGAACGGATGATGAACTTGTCGGTCGCCTTGTTGTGGCGGGTCCGCGCACCCTTGGTGGGCTTGCCCCACGGGGTGACCGGGTGACGACCACCCGAAGTGCGGCCTTCACCACCACCGTGCGGGTGGTCGACCGGGTTCTTCGCGACACCGCGGGTCAGGGGGCGCTTGCCCAGCCAGCGGTTGCGGCCGGCCTTCGCCAGGTTCTGGTTGGCGTTGTCCGGGTTGGACACGGCGCCGACAGTGCACATGCAATCCGACCGGATGTAGCGCTGCTCGCCCGAGTTGAGGCGAACCATCACCATGCCCTTGTCGCGACCGACGATCTGCACATAGGTGCCGGCAGCGCGAGCGATCTGGCCGCCCTTGCCCGGCTTCATCTCCACATTGTGGACGATGGTGCCGACCGGAGCCTGGCCGATTTCCATCGCATTGCCCGGCTTGGTGTCGGTCTTCTTGGCTGCGACGATGACGTCACCTGCCGCCAGACGCTGGGGCGCGAGGATGTAAGCCAGCTCACCGTCCTCATACTTGACGAGAGCGATGAATGCCGAGCGGTTCGGATCATATTCCAGGCGCTCGACGGTCGCGGGCTGGTCCCACTTCCGACGCTTGAAATCGATGATGCGATACTTCTGCTTGTGACCGCCGGCGATGCCGCGCGCGGTCGCATGGCCCATGTTGTTGCGGCCACCCGACTTGCGCTTGCCTTCGGTCAGAGCCTTGACGGGCTTGCCCTTGTGCAGCGACGACTTGTCGACGAGGATCAGGCCACGGCGGGCCGGGCTCGTCGGGTTATAATGCTTCAGCGCCATGGCGTCAGATTCCCGTCGTCACGTCGATGGACTGGCCTTCGGCCAGCGTCACGATCGCCTTTTTCACGTCGGAGCGCTTGTAGGGAGCACCCTTCCAGCGCTTCGTCTTGCCCTTTGCGACGATCGTGTTCACGCCGGTGACCTTGACGTTGAACAGCGCTTCGACGGCAGCCTTGATCTCTGGCTTGGTCGCGTCGTTGGCGACCTGGAAGACCACGGCGTTGTGCTCGGAAAGCAGCGTCGTCTTTTCGGTGATGTGGGGCTTACGCACCACGTCATAGTGGCGGTTGTCCACCACGGTGTCGTTCTTAGCCATTGAAGCGCGCCTCCAGCTTCTCGACAGCGGCGCGCGTCAGCACCAGCGTCTCATGCTTCAGAATGTCATAGACGTTCGCGCCGATCGCCGGCAGCACGTTGACCGAACGGATGTTCGAAGCAGCGAGCTGGAAGCCGTTGTCGACAGCGTCGCCGTCGATCACCAGCGCGGTGGCACCGAAACCCAGCTTGCCGATCTTGTCGATCAGCGCCTTGGTCTTCGCGTCCTTGAGCTCGAGCGTATCGAGAACGAGGAGCTTGCCATCCTTGGCCTTGCTCGACAGCGCCATCTTCAGGCCGAGTGCACGAACCTTCTTGTTGAGGCTGCTTTCGAACACGCGAGCGCGCGGACCATGCGCCTTACCACCGCCGATGAAGATCGGAGCGCGGCGATCGCCGTGACGAGCCGTACCGCCACCCTTCTGGCGACCGAACTTCTTGCCGGTGCGGGCAACGTCGCTGCGCTCACGAGCCGCACGCGCCGGAGCACGACGGTTGTGGAGCTGCCAGGTAACGACGCGATGCAGGATGTCGGCACGCGGCTCGACGGCGAAGATCTCGTCGTTGAGCTCGATGTCGCCCGACGCGGTGGCGTCGAGGGTCTGGACCTTGACCTTCATCTATCAGCCCTCCTGGCCTTCGGTGGCCTCGGGAGCCGCGGTCTCTTCCGCAGGCGTCTCGGCAGGCGCGCTGTTGCTGTTCGCTGCAGACTTCAGGCCGGCCGGATAAGGCAGGTCCTTGTGAGCCGGAACCTTGACGGCGTCCTTGACGAGGAGCCACGTACCCTTCGAGCCAGGCACCGAGCCCTTGACGAAGAGGAGGCCACGCTCGGCGTCGGTCTGCACGATTTCGAGGTTCTGCTGGGTGCGCTGCTTGTCGCCCATATGACCGGCCATCTTCTTGTTCTTGAAGACGCGGCCCGGATCCTGACGGTTACCGGTCGAACCCAGCGAGCGGTGCGAGACGGACACGCCGTGGGT
>NZ_JAGMXV010000134.1 GCF_018006725.1 Rhizorhabdus sp. | reverse complement strand
GTGCGGGCAGCGTCCGGGCGCGGGTCAGCGTGCGAAAATCGGCGTAGCGCAGCTTGATCGACACGGTCCGGCCCGCCTTGCCGGTCCGCGCGGCATGGCGCGCGACGGTCTCGCTCGATTCGCGCATCGCCGCCGCGAGATCGTCATGCGAGAAGAGATCGTGGAAGAAAGTGTTCTCCGACCCGATCGACTTGCGCACCCGGTCGGGGCGAACCGGGCGATGGTCGATCGCGCGAGCCGCGAGATAGAAATAGTCACCCGACTTGCCGAATTGCTGGGCCAGAAATTCGCGGCTGCACCGGCGGAGATCCGCGCCCGTATGAATACCGAGCTTTTCCATGCGGGCTGCGGTAACGGGCCCCACCCCGTGAAAGCGACCGACGGACAAGGGCGCGATGAAGGCCAATCCCTGATCCGGGCGAACCACGCACAGGCCATCGGGCTTGTTATGGTCGGACGCAAGCTTGGCGATGAACTTGTTGTAGGAGACACCGGCCGACGCTGTCAGGCCCGTCTCGGCCTTGATCCGGGAGCGGATCAGCCGGGCGACGTCGGTCGCGGTGGCTGCGCCCTGATGATTGCTCGTCACGTCCAGATAGGCTTCGTCCAGCGACAGCGGCTCGATCAGGTCGGTGAACTCGGCGAAGATCTCGTGAATCTGGCGCGAGACCTCCCGATAGACTTCGAACCGCGGACGGACGAAGAGGAGGTCGGGGCATAGCCGCCGCGCCAGCCCGGACGCCATGGCCGACCTGACGCCGAAACGCCGTGCCTCGTAACTGGCAGCGGCAACCACGCCGCGTTCGCGTGTTCCGCCGACCGCAACCGGCTTGCCCCGCAGCGACGGATCGTCGCGCTGCTCGACCGAGGCGTAGAAGGCGTCCATGTCGATATGGATGATCTTGCGCCCCCCCTCGACGGGTGCATCCGGTTCGAAACTGGTCGGCGCTGGCCCATCCATGGAACAAAGCAAATACAGAAGGGCTGCGGCTTGTACCAGAGCGGACAGGCGGGGTTCAGCCGGGCCTTGTCAGGAACTCTCCCTGTCTCCGGACGTTTTAACCGCCGAAATATATGGAGATGAACAATGGCTACCAGGACGACCAGCACGCGTACGCGTTCGACCGGCACCCGGTCGGCAGCGAAGAATAACGGCACGAAGACGGCGACGACCGCCCGCAAGCGCGCCGCAGCCAAGACGGCTCAGCCGACGCAGGCCGAGAGCCTGAGCCGCGAGGCGCAGAAGGTGGTGCGCTCGGTTCGCACCCGCGCCAGCCGCGCCGCGAAGAAGGTGCCGACCGACCGCACGAGCCTGTCGATCGCCGCCGGCGTGATCGCCGGTCTGGTCGCAGCGGGCGTCGCCCTGTTCATGAACCGCGACCGTGTTCGCGAAGTCATCAACGACGGCACCGACAAGCTGCGCAAGGCCACCGACGACCTGTCGCGCAAGGCGCATGATCGCATCGACGAAGCCCGCGACAATATCGGCAAGCTGCGTCAACGCGCCGAAGCGTCGACCGGCAACGGTGCCGACACCGCCTCGGCGATGCACTGATAGAGGATCGTCTGTCCTATCGCGGGACAGGACGGACGCCTGATGCGGGCGGCAGGGCTTCACGGCCTTGTCGCCCGCATTGCATGTGCGACCTATGAAGTTCGACCCGACCGAGCAACGATGGCGCTATGATCTGCGCCTGTTCCTGCTCGCTTATCTCTGCGGGCTGGTAGCGTTCGGCGCTCTCATTCCCTGAACTGTGCCCTGACCCGCGACGTCAGTCGCAAGCCTTGTGCAGGCGCCATGCAAGGAACGAGGCCCCCACGCTCCCGACTGCGACCATCAGCAGGGTCTCGGCCACGGACACGCCGACGTGCACGAGTCCTGCCAGCAAAAGCGTAGCGGTCACCATCGCACCCGAATTGACGATGTTGTTGGCGGCCACCGTGCGCGCCGTCTGCGCCTTGGCAACCGTCGTGGTGAGGAAGGCGTAGAGCGGCACGACGAAGATGCCACCGGCGACTGCCACGCCCAGCAGATCCAGCAGTACCCGTTCGGCATTGGGCATCGCCATGAAATCGCTCAGCCCGCGCAGGGCTCCCTGCGGGTCTGGCCAGTGGTGCGAGGTCCACCAGAGATCGCAGACGAACGCGCCCATCACCAGAGCCGCGAGCGGAGAGCAGCGCGCCGACACCGCGCCCTTCAAGATGCGGTTGATCGCGATCGAGCCGATCGCGACGCCCACCGAGAAGATACCGAGGAACATCGTCGCCACGTCCTGCTTGGCGCCGAGGACGTTCTTGACCAACGGTGGGAACTGCGCGGCCAGGATCGTACCCTGCGCCCAGAAGAAGCTGATCGCGAGGATCGCCAGGAACAGCCGGCGGACGTGCATCGTGTCCGAAACCAGCCGGATCGACGAGCGGACGACATGGAAATCGACGCGGGCGTCGCTGGTCATCGGTGGTGCTGTGGGAACCTGGCGGCCGGCGAACCAGCCGAGCGCGGCGACCAGCAGCACGCCGATAGCCGCATGTTCGGATGCGATGATCCCGCCGGTGATCGTCCCCGCCAGGATCGCGATATAGGTTCCGGCTTCGACCAGTCCTGTGCCGGGAAGCACCTGATCATCCTCCAGATGCTGTGGCAGGATCGCATATTTGATCGGACCGAAGAAGGTCGAGTGCGCGCCCATGGAGAGCAGCGCGACCAGCATCATCGGTACATTCTGGAGGATCAAGCCGGCAGCGCCGACCACCATGATCGCGATTTCGGCGGTCTTGACGATCCGGATGATCCGCGCCTTGTCATGGCTGTCGGCCAGTTGGCCCGCCATGGCCGAAAACAGGAAGAAGGGCAGGATGAACAGCCCCCCGGCGACGGCGGAGAAGGCGGCTTCGCGCGCCGGATCGTTGTAGATCTTGTAGATGACCAGCATGATCATCGCGGTGCGGAAGAGGTTGTCGTTGAACGCACCGAGGAACTGCGTGACGAACAACGGCAGGAACCGCCGTTTGGCCAGAAGCCGGAAGGTCGGGGTCATGCGGGGATACTGCGCCTTATATTTCGTTTACGGGCATCTCTCGGTCGCCCTCCCTTAGCCGAGCGGGGCAGGAAGGGCCAAGCCGATAACGTCTACCCATGTACGATATATGACGCCCCTTCCTTCCCAGAGTGTTACGCTTTCCGTCCATGCGCGCGGGGGGGCTTATGTCCGCCGCACATCCGCGCTAGAGCATGAGACGCATGCTGACCCTGCCGAACATATTGACGCTGTCGCGCATCCTTGCCGTGCCGATCCTGGTCTTTCTCCTGTGGCCGGATCCGAGCCATCTGGAATATGGCGTCGCCTTCGGCCTCTATTCGCTCATGGCCATAACCGATTATTTCGACGGCTATCTGGCGCGGGCGCAGGGAACCGTCTCCAAGCTGGGCGTCTTTCTGGATCCGATCGCCGACAAGATCATGGTCGCGGCGGTGATCCTGATGCTGGTGCTGAACCGCGACGTATCCGGCTATGCTACCATCGCGGCGCTGGTCATCCTGCTGCGCGAGATCGCCGTGTCGGGCCTGCGCGAATTTCTCGCGGGGGTACAGGTGTCGGTCCCGGTCAGCCAGCTCGCCAAGTGGAAGACGACCTTTCAGTTGATCTCGCTCGGCGCGATCATCCTCGGCAACGCCCTGCCCGCCTGGGCGTGGATCGAGACGACCGGCCTTTTCTGCCTGTGGGCCGCCGCCGTCCTCACCCTGCTGACCGGCTGGGATTATCTCCGGGTCGGCATCAGGCACATGGACTGAGACGCGACAGGATGGCGATCGATCTCCTCTACTTCGCGCGGGTTCGCGAAGCGATCGGACGCAGCGCCGAAAGCGTCTCGCCGCCATCCGAGGTTATCAGCATCGCCGACCTCGTCGGCTGGCTGGCATCGCGCGGCGGCGGCTATGCCGAAGCCTTCGCCGAGCCCTCCCGCATTCGAGCCGCCATCGGCGACCGCTTTGCCGAGCCTGACCAGCCGATCTCGGGCGCGCGAGAGATCGCGCTCTTTCCACCGGTCACAGGCGGATGAGCGCCCGCCTGCATATCGACGTCCGGGCCGAGGATTTCGACGCAGGCGCCGAACTCGCCCGGCTCGAAGCGCTCGGCGGCGGCGGGGTCGCCAGCTTCACCGGGGTGGTACGCGGCGGCGATGGGCTTGTCGCGCTCGAACTCGAACATCATCCGGCCATCACGCGCGCGATGATGACGCGCATCGCCGAGGACGCCTGCGCGCGCTGGCCGCTGCTGGGCGTGACCGCGATCCACCGCCATGGCCGGCTGGCGCCGGGCGAGCGCATCGTCCTGGTCGCCGCCGCCTCGCCACATCGGGCAGCGTCGCTGGAAGCCACGGCATTCCTGATCGACTGGCTGAAGACGCGGGCGCCCTTCTGGAAGAAGGAGCATTTCGACGATGGCTCGGCCCGCTGGGTCGAGGCACGCAAGGAGGACGACGATGCCGCCGCCCGCTGGGAGCGACGCTGATGGCCGCTGAAGACCTGCCCGACCTGCTGATGGCCATAGCCAATGGGGACCGTGAGGCCTTTGCGCGCTTCTACCAGCGCACCTCGGCAAAACTTTTCGGAGTCATCCTGCGTATCTTGCCCGAACGGTCGGTGGCGGAAGACGCGATGCAGGATGCCTATGCGAAGATCTGGCGCAACGCTGCGGGGTTCGATGCCCAGCGCGGCAGCCCGATCACCTGGGCGGCGACGATCGCGCGCAACGTCGCGATCGACCTGCGTCGCCGCGAGCGCCCGGCGGGCCGGCAGCGCGACGAGGATTTCGACTTCGACTCGCTGACCGACAGCGCCGTGTCGGCCGAACAGCTGGCGGCGCTCCGCGTCTGCCTGGAGCGCCTCGACAGCGAGCAGCGCGCGCTGATCCTGGCTGCCTATCTCAATGGAGAGAGCCGCGAGGAGCTCGCCGAACGGCTCGGCCATCCGACCGGAACGATCAAGAGCTGGCTGCATCGCGGTCTCGCCCGGCTGCGGGGGTGCCTCGATGGCTGAGGATATCGATCCGATCGCCGGCGAATATGTGCTGGGCACGCTCGACGCCGAGGAACGGCGCGCCTTCCAGCGCAGGCTCCTGACCGACCCCGCCGCCGTAGCGGCAGTCGCGGCGTGGCAGGACCGGCTCGCCCCGCTGCTGCTGACGGTCGAGGCGGTCGAACCGCCGGCGAGCGTCTGGGCGCGGGTGGCGGCCGGACCGCCGGCCAACGACAACGGCACCGTGCGCCGCTGGCAGATGGCGACCGCAGCCGCTGTTCTCGTCGCGATCGGGAGCATCGGCATGGCATTGCGGCCGCCCGCGCCGCCGCCCCCCCCCGCGACGCAGGTCGCCGAACGTGGCGCAGCGCGGGTCCAGTCGGTCGCGGCGCTCAGTGAGAAGGGCGGCACCCCGGCCCTGCTCGTCACCTATGACCAAGTGTCGGGCCAATTGCAGGTCACTCCGGTCAATGTCGCCGACAAGCCCGGTCACAGCATGGAATTGTGGGTGATCGCCGGGAAGGCCGCGCCCAAGTCGATCGGGCTGATGCCCGACGACGGCAGCCCCGCGCTCGAAAAGCTCCGCCTCGATACTGCGCAGGACATGACGATCGCGGTGTCGGTAGAGCCCAAGGGTGGATCGCCGACCGGCCTGCCGACCGGCCCGGTGGTCTATTCGGGCCAGATGGTGCGCCTGCCGACCCGGAGCTGATCGCCCAAGTATTGGCGGCGGCTTGGCAAGCCGGGGATTAGCCGCCATGGCTCATGCCATGTCCGGGCTCTCCAGAACCGCCAAGCTGACGCCGCGCAAGGCGGCGCGGCATGAACGCATCCTCGACGTCGCCTGCCGGCTGACCGGCCTGCACGGCCATGACGGGGTTTCGATGCGGACGATCGCGGCCGAAAGCGGTACGACCGAAAAGACGCTCTACAATGTCTATGGCAGCAAGAACCGCCTGATCGCGACCGCCGCGCGGGAACGCAGCGCGAAGCTGTTCGAGGCGGCGGTCGAGGCCGCGCCTGAAGGCGGCTGGCCGATGCTCCGCACCTTCGCCCGCATGGCGGCCGAACTGACCCTGGCGGACCCGCCAATGGCGCGCGCGCTGGCGACCGTGCTGCTCGAACATTCGGATCTGGTCGGCCTGGAGTCGGTCTATGAGGGGCGGGTCGCACTCGCACTGGAGCAGATGGCAGAGGCCGGCGATCTGGACCCGGCCTACCCGCATGCTCTGCTGATCCGCCTGATCCGCCTCGGCGTAACCGCAGCAGTCCTGTTCTGGTCGAAGGACGAACTCAGCGACGCCGAACTGGAGCCCTATATCTCCACCCGCATCGTCGAGACGCTGCTGCCCTATGTGCCTGCCGGCCGTCAGGAGCCGCTCGGGGCCCTGCTGCAAAGCGCCCGGAAAAAGCTGGCTGGCGGCCGCCTCAGCGTCGAGCCGGCTCACCTGTGACTTTTTACAGTCCGCTGTAAATTAAATTGACGCGCCCCGAGGGGCGTGTTTCCTTTGCCTCGTCCGCGAAAGCACATGCCGACGCCGCGAGAGGATGCCTGGTTTCGACAGCCGATCGACAGGATCGGCGCGCCTCACAACGTGTCCCGGACAGAAAAACATAGGGTCTTGGGAGAGACGACATGCCTGTGAACACCCGCTTCGGCACCATCCTGCGCACCATGCTGCTTGGCAGCGCCATCCTGCTGCCCCTGGTCGCGACGCCTGCCGCCGCCCAGCAGGCGGAAGCCCCCGAGGCAGCCGAACAAGGCGGCCTCACCGAAATCGTCGTCACCGCGCGCCGACGCGAGGAGAGCCTGCAGGACGTGCCCGTGTCGGTCACCGCGCTGTCGGCCGCGCAAATCCAGAAATATGACATGACGAGCCTGGAGAAGATCTCCACCCAGACGCCGCAATTCACCATCGGCCGCTCGTCCAACGGTTCGGGCGCCCAGCTGACGCTGCGCGGTATCGGCTCCTCCTCGACCTCGATCGGCATCGAGCAGTCGGTCGCGGTCGTGCTCGACGGCGTCTATTATGGGCAGGGCCGCGTGATCAACGAGGGCTTCCTGGACCTGGCAGGCGTCGAAATGCTCAAGGGCCCGCAGGCACTGTTCTTCGGCAAGAACGCGACCGCCGGCGTGATCGCGATCCGTTCGGCCGATCCGACCTCCAAGCCCGAGTTTATGGGCCGGCTGGGCTATGAATTCCGGGGCAAGAATCTGGTCGGCGAGGCGATGGCCTCGGGACCGCTGACCGACACGCTCGGCATCCGCGTCGCGCTGCGCGCGTCGAACATGTTCGGCGGCTATTTCAGGAATCGCGGCACCGACAAGACCTACAACACCTTCGACATCGCAACCGGCGTCACCACGCCGCACCCGGCCCGCGCCTCGACCCGCGACAATCCGGGCGAGCAGGAGTTGCTCGGCCGCGTGACGCTGAAATGGGAGCCGGTCGACCGGCTGACGATGACGCTGAAGGCCAATCTGTCGTCGAACGACACCGATAACAACAGCTGGAACTATGTGCCCTTCGCCTGCGCGGCCGGCACCTATGCGCTCAACCCCAATGTGAAGTGCGAGCGCAAGTTCAACGTCTACCAGAACAACATCCCGGTCGACATCGCCGGCAACCAGCCGTTCAGCCGCAAGGACGGCGCGCTGTACAACCGCTATCGCAGCTGGGCGGTCACCGGCACCGCCGAATATGCCCTCGACGGGCTGACCCTCACCTGGATCAACAACTACAACGAGAACAACAATCGCTGGTCGTGCGACTGCACCTTCGTCTCGTCGAACCTCGCGGCCGCGCCCTCGTCGGAGAAGTCGAAATATCACGCCTTCTCGTCCGAATTCCGCGCACAGACCAGCTTCGACGGGCCGGTCAACCTGCTCGCCGGCGCCTATTATCAGTCGACCAAGCGCGACCATACGCAGACCGGCGCCTTCGCCAATATCGAGGACAGTTCGCAGCCCGCAAACCTGCGCTACCTCGCCTATCTGAAGCGCTCTGAAACTGAGGGAGAGACGCTGTCGGCTTATGGTCAGGTGTCGTGGAAGATCGTGCCGACGCTCGAATTCGCGACCGGCGTCCGCTACACGCACGAAACCAAGGACAGCTTCCTGGTCCAGCCCTATGTCAACGCCGCGATCCAGGGCATCTTCCTGCAGAACAGCACCATCTTCGGCGACCAGACCTTCAACAACTGGTCGCCCGAAGCGACGCTGACCTGGCAGCCGACCCGCGACATCACCGTCTATGGTGCCTACAAGACCGCCTATAAGTCGGGCGGCTTCTCCAACAGCGGCTTCGTCAGCGGCACCACCATCCCCAGCGACGTCGCCTTCAACCCGGAGCGCGCCCGCGGCTTCGAGGGCGGGGTCAAGACGACGCTATTCGATCGCCAGCTGCGCCTGAACCTGGGCCTCTACAGCTATAAATATCTCGATCTGCAGGTCGACTATTTCAACTCGGCGACCTTCGCCTTCATCACCACCAATGCCGGTTCGGCGCGGACCAGGGGCGTCGAGCTCGAATTCCAATATGCGCCGCGCGCCTTGACCGGTTTCGAACTGCACGGCTCGCTCAACTATAACCGCGCGCGCTACGGCAGCTATATCGCGCCCTGCTATGGTGGTCAGTCGATCGCGGCCGGCTGCGACACCAGCTTCCAGGGTGCCCTCGGCCAGGACCTGTCGGGCAAGCCTACTGCGGTCGCCCCGAAATGGACCGGATCGCTCGGCGCCAGCTACGACACGGCGCTGTCGGGCAATGCCGTCCTCGGCCTGTCGGTCGATACGCGCTATTCCAGCTCCTATCTCGCCTCCAGCTTTGCCCATCCGCTGTCGCGTCAGCCACGCTACCTGACGATGGACGGCACCGTCCGCGTCAAGTTCGACGACAGCCGCTACGAAATCGCGCTGATCGGCAAGAACCTGACCAACCGCTTCATCGTCGGCGGCGTGGTCGACGCGCCCAATACCGGCGTGGGGACGGGTACCAATGTGGCGACCCCGGCCGACCAGATCGGCTTCGTCTCGCTTCCCCGAACGGTGCAATTGCAGTTGACCGCGCGCTTCTGAAGCTCCTCCCTGGTACCGGCCGCCACCCAAAGCGGCGGCCGGTACCTTTTTCTTCGAAAGGACGAGGCATGGATGCTCTGGAACTGCTCATCGCCAAGGATGCGATACGGGACCTGCAATCACGCTATATGCGCGGGCAGGACCGGCTGGACGCGCAGATGCAGCACGACTGTTTCTGGCCGGACGCGACCACCGACTATGGCATCTTCAAGGGATCGGGCCACGACTTCGTCGCCTTCGCGCAGGACCTGCTCAAGGGTCACAAGGCCAACCAGCATCTGATCGGTCAGTCGCTGATCGAGGTCGAGGGCGATATCGGTTTCGGCGAGGTCTATTATTTCGCCTTCCACCGGGTCGAGATCGACGGGCAGGATCGCGACATGATCATCGCCGGCCGCTATGTCGACCGCTACGAGCGGCGCGACGGCGTATGGAAATTCGCGCACCGCACCGAACTGGTCGACTGGGGCCGGATGCACCCCGCCGCCGACGGCTTCCTCGCCGACCTGACCGGCATTCTCATGGGCGCACGCGGGGCCGAGGATCGCTCGTCCCAGCGCGACTGGCTCCGCACCGCCTGACCTCATCTCATCAAGGATCTTCATAGTATGACGTTGCAAGGCAAGACCGCCCTGATCACCGGCGCCGCTTCCGAAATGGGCCTTGGCTTCGCGACTGCGCGAATGATGGCGCGGGCCGGCGCCAGGGTCATGATCACCGACATCGCCGCCGACGCGGTCGCCGCGCGCGCCGAGGAATTGCGCGCCGAGGGTCATGAGGTGGCCGCCCTGCCGCAGGACGTGACCGACGCCGCCGGCTGGGACGCGGTCGTCGCGGCGACGGTCGAGCGCTTCGGCGGGCTCGACATCCTCGTCAACAATGCCGGCATCGCCGTGCTCAAATGGATGGATGCGCTGGAGCCGAGCGACTGGCAGCGCCAGATCGACGTCAATCTGAGCAGCGTCTATCTCGGCTGCCGCGCCGCGCTGAAGCAGATGCGCGTGCAGGGCACGGGCGGGTCGATCGTCAACCTGTCCTCGGTCGCGGGCCTCGTCGGCATTCCGGGTGCCGCCGCCTATGCCGCGTCCAAGGGCGGCGTCCGCATCATGACCAAGGCGATCGCGATGGAATGCGCCAAGGAGAATATCCGCGTCAATTCGGTCCAGCCCGGCGTGATCTGGACCGACATGCAGCAGGTCGCGATCAAGGACAATCCGGACCAATATGACGCGATCAATGCCGCGATCCCGATGGGCCGCATGGGCGAACCCGACGACATCGCCGCGATGATCGCCTTCCTCGCCTCCGATGCCGCCAAATATGTCACCGGCGGCGAGTTCACCGTCGACGGCGGCCTGACCGCGCAGTGATGCATCCGACCGTTTGAAGGAGTGCCGCCATGGGCCAGCCCGATCTCCATCCCCTGACCATCGACGGTCGCGATCCTGCCAATCTGCGCGGCGATCCGATCACCGGGGACCGCTACACCAGCCGCGACTTCATGGAGCGCGAATGGGAGCATCTGTGGACGCGCATCTGGCACGTCGCCGGACGCACCGCGGAACTGGAGGAGCCGGGCGACTATGTCGTGCACGACTTCCGGCACGAGAGCGTCATCTGCATCCGGCAGGACGACGGCTCGATCCGCGCCTTCTACAATGCCTGCGGGCATCGCGGCATGCGGCTGACCGATGCGAGTTCGAGCACCGAGGCCTTTCACTGCCCCTATCATGGCTGGAAATGGGGCAAGGACGGGCTGCTCGAACATGCCCAGGACGCGCATGACTTCCCGCAGGGCAACCCCTGCGGCAAGCTGCGCCTGCGCGAGCTGCGCTGCGACACATGGGGCGGCTTCGTCTGGTACACGATGGACGACGAGGCGCCCGCGCTGCTCGACTATCTCGCGCCCATTCCCGAGCTCTACAAAAATTACCCGATGGAGACGGCGGTCCGCGTCTTCTGGATGAAGATCAACCTCAACACCAACTGGAAGTTCGCGACCGACAATTTCTCGGAGAGCTACCACACCCGCACCGCTCACCCGCAGGTGCCGCCGTGGATCGACCAGGACGTCGACACCGCCCGCCACGAAATGTACCCCAACGGTCATGGCCGCACCGTGCAGCCGATGCGCCCCTCGCTCAGCGACCGCTTGCCCGAGGGCGTGCCGCATCCGTTCGATTACATTTTGCGGCAGTGGGACATCGATCCGGACGCCTATCCCGATTATGAGACCAAGGCGATGCAGGGCTGGCTCGACCTGAAGGCCGCCAAGAAGCGGCTGTGGCGCGAGCGCGGCTATGTCCATTATGAGCATATGGACGACGAAGAGATTACCGACAGCCCGCATACGGTGATCTTTCCGAACGTCACGATCAGCTTCCTGCCCGACAACCTGATCTTCTTCCGGACCGAACCCCATCCGGAAGACCCGGGAAAATGCACCTTCGACCTCTGGTGCATGGCCTTCCCGGTCGAAGGCCAGACCGAGGTGGAATCGATCATGGCCGGCCCGCAGCCGCTGCGCGAAGCGGAGATGCAGGTCCGCGACTTCGACAATGGCCGCGGCGTGCCCGAGATCGAGGGGCAGATCGTCTATCAGGACATGATGCTGGCCGAAGGCATGCAGCGCGGCATGCACTCACGCGGCTATCGCGACGCCTATCTGACCGGCCAGGAAACGCGGGTCCGCTTCTTCCACGAGGTGCTCAACGATTATCTCGAAGGACGGCGTTGAGGGGTTTTGCGCTTAAGCGGACCGGCTTACGTCACGGGAGATGATCGTGGTGCGTCATTGACCTATGCGCCATTGACGCATATAGAAGGCGCGTGACCGTCCTTCAGTCCGTCGTCGAACTGCCTGAATTTCTAAGGCGGGCAAAAGCGATCATGTCGGATGAAGAGCGGATCGCGATTGTAGATTATGTTGCAGCCAACCCCGAAGCCGGGGTGTCGCTGGGCGGTGGGCTGCGCAAGGTTCGCATTGCGCGAGAGGGTGGCGGAAAGAGCGGCGGCTACCGGACAATCTACATATTCGGTGGCACGGATGTCCCACTGTTCCTGGTGACGGTGTTTGCCAAGAACGAGAAGGATAATCTGAGCAGAACCGAACAGGCCGAACTGGTAGCTCTGAGCAAGATGCTGCTGGCAAGCTATGGAGATCGACGATGAGTGCCTATGAGAGCATCAAGCAGGGCCTGAACGAGGCACTGGAGTTTGCCCAAGGCAAACAGGCTGGCGCACATGTCCACCAGATCGCACTCCCTGTCGTCGACGTCGCGGCGATCCGGGCCAGCACGGGCCTGTCGCAAAGCGCCTTCGCGCGCAGCATCGGCGTCGCCAAAGGTACGCTGCTCAACTGGGAGCATGGGCGACGCCGCCCGACCGGCCCCGCCCAGATATTGCTCGCGATGATCGCGAAGAGGCCGTCGCTGGTGAGCGAGTTGTTGCGCTAGGCATTCACCATGATGTGTCGCAACGACGGTACATCGACGTCACGCTCCCGTTCACTTACCACGATGTCGAAGGTCCTGAACGATGAGCCCCGCCCGCAGGGCTTCTTCCTCATGAGGAAGGTCACGATAGGGTTCGGCTAGCGCTGCCGCGTACCACGCCTTCATATGCGGCAGTTCGAGCAGGCGGCGGACATAGCCGGCGCATCTGCCGTCCAGCGCGATGCCATAGGTCTGGAAGCGGAAGGCGACCGGGGCGAAGAAGGCGTCCACGGCGGAGAAGGCGGGGCCGGCGAGCCAGGGGCCTCCGAAGCGGGACAGGCCGTCGCTCCACAGGCTCGCGACGCGCGCGATGTCGCGGTCGAGCGCAGAGGGGCGCTCTTTCAGCTGGACGCGAATGCCGCAGTTCGTCGTGCAGACCTCGCGCAGGGCCGGAAAGCCGGAGTGCATCTCTGCTGCCGCACTACGCGCCCAGGCGCGTGCCTCGCGATCGGCAGGCCAGACGGCGGGGTTCTGCTCGGCAAGATATTCGGCGATGGCGAGCGAATCCCATATCACCGACGTGCCATCGATCAGGCAGGGCACCTTCCCCGTCGGCGAGAAGGCGTCGAAGGCGCCCTCTCCGAACGGGACGAGCACTTCCTCGAACGCGATCCCCAACTGGCGCATCAGGATCCAGGGGCGCAGCGACCAGGACGAGTAATTCTTGTTCCCGATGAAGAGCTTGAACATCGCGGCCTCCCCTACCCCTACTCCACCCCCCGCAGCGCGTCCGCCAGCAGGCGAAACTCCTTCTCGCGCGGGCTGCCGCGGCGCCAGGCGAGGGC